>NZ_CP040093.1:1200000-1540000 GCF_006016075.1 Caloramator sp. E03
GTACAAATCCAAGGTTTATTCCTTTTTTCATAAACTCCCTTACGTTTTTACCCTCAATATTTTCCCCTTCAAATATTATATGTCCCTTTTTAACTTTTCTAACTCCAGCCAAGGCCTCACAAAGTTCTCTCTGTCCTGAACCTGCAATTCCTGCAATCCCAAGTATCTCTCCTTTTTTAACATCAAAGGATATGTTTTTAAATAGTACTTTCCCATCTTCGCTTAAGGATATCCCGTCTATTTTAACAAGTACATCTTTTGGGGACAGTTCATTATTTTTTTCACTTTCAGTTTCTTTTTTTCGTATATTAAGTTCAACATCTTCCCCTACCATAAGCCTTGTAAGCTCCCCAATGTTTGTACTTATTTTATCTAAAGTTGCAATATGTTTTCCCTTTCTAAGTATAGAAATTTTATCGCTAATGTTAATAACTTCATCCATCTTATGGGATATAAAAATAACAGCACATCCTTCATCCTTCATTTTTTTCATTATTCGAAACAGCTTTTCAGCCTCCTGAGGGGTAAATACTGTAGTAGGCTCATCAAGTATTAAAACCCTTGACCCTCTGTATAAAACCTTTAATATTTCAACAAGCTGTCTTTCCCCAACTGACATATCCTCAATATATTTATCAAGTTTTACCTTTATATCATACTTACTAAATATATCTTCAATCTTTTTATTAAAATCAACATTATTATCCCTTTGGCCTATAAGTATGTTTTCTTTTACAGTCATGGATTCAACAAGTTTAAAATGCTGATAAACTGTACCTATTCCATAATTTATTGCATCCTTTGGTGAAGAGAGGCTTACCTTTTTATCATTTATCAGTATCTCTCCATTATCAGGAGCATATATTCCTGATAAAACGTTAATTAAAGTACTTTTCCCTGCTCCGTTTTCCCCAAGAATTGTATGAACTTCTCCTTCATATATATCAAGGCTTACACCACAAAGAGCCTTAACACTTCCAAAGCTTTTATCTATATTTCTTAAAGCAATTATTGGCTTCATTTTAATCCTCCTTAAAATTTAAAGGGCCAAAAAGCCCTTTAAATTATTTTTGTGGTATTGTTCCTTCAACGCCTTCTATAAAGTAATCCATGTTCCAAACTTCATCATCACTCATTACTTTTCCTGCCTCAACCCTTACCTTTCCGCTCTGATCCTTTATAGGTCCTGTAAATATATTTAATTTACCTGATTTTATTTCTTCTTTTGCCTTTTCAACAAGCTCCTTTGCATTCTCTGGAGCTACATCTGTTAGTGGTGCAATATCAACTACTCCGTCTTCTATTCCACCCCAGTATTTTCCTGACTTCCAAGTTCCGTCCATTATCGCCTTAACTGTCTTAACATAGTATGGTCCCCAGTTCCAAACGGCTGATGTCATGTTAGCCTTAGGTGCAGTTTTGCTCATATCAGAGTTGTATCCTATTGAATAAACCCCTCTTGATTCTGCTGCCTGCTGTGGGCCTGCTGTATCCTGATGCTGAGTTATAACATCACACTTATCATCAATAAGGGCAATTGCTGCATCCTTTTCTTTTGCAGGATCGTACCAGGTATTTGTCCAAACAACCTTTACAGTTGCATTTTTATTTACTGACTTTACCCCAAGGGTAAATGCATTTATTCCTCTTATAACCTCTGGTATTGGGAAAGCTGCAACATAGCCTATCTTATTTGTTTTTGTTTTTAATCCTGCAACAATACCAGTTAGATATCTTATCTGCTCTATCTTTCCAAAGTACTGCCCCATATTCTCTGCTGTTTCATAGCCTGAGCAGTGAAGGAATTTTATTTCTGGATGTTTCTTTGCTGATGCTAAAAGCCCTTCCTGAAATCCAAAACTTGTACCAAAAATTATTGTTGCACCCTGGTCAATCATATCTTCAACAACTTTTTCAACTTCTGCCTTATCTTCCTTTACAGATTCTTTATAAATAGTTTGAACTCCAAGTTCTTTTTCAAGATATAATCTTCCCTGATCGTGAGCATAAGTATATCCTCCATCCCCTATAGGACCTACATATATAAATCCTACCTTTACCTTTTTGTCCTTGCTCTCTGTGTTCTTTGATGAAGTTGAACACCCTGTAATAGATAATAAAAGCACTGCAATAATCAGAATAGATAATATTTTTTTCATAATTTGCTCCTCCTTTTATTTAAAAATTATTCTATTTCCTTCAAAGGCTTCAATTGAAGCAAGGGACTCAACCCTTAAGCCTCTTTTTTCTATTTTTTCTCTTCCCTTTTGAAATGCCTTTTCAATAACAGTTGCAACACCTACGGTTATTGCACCTGACTGCTCTATTATGTCAATAAGACCTAATGCCGCACAACCCTTTGCAAGAAAGTCATCTATTATAAGAACTCTTTCACCATTATTTAAGTATTTTTTACTAACCCTTATTATATAATCTGTATTCTTTGTGAAAGAATGAACTGTTGATGTGTATACATTTTCATCAATTATTGAGGAGCTTGTCTTTTTTGCAAATACCACAGGAATAAACCCAAAATGAATTGCTGCAAAAGATGCAACTGCAATACCAGAGGATTCAATCGTAAGTATTTTATCTACCTTTACATCACTAAATATTCTTTTAAATTCCTTCCCTATTTCATTAAAAAGGCTTGTATCTATTTGGTGGTTTAAAAAATTATCAACCTTTAATATGGAATTATTTATAACTATTCCGTCCTTTATTATTCTTTCTTTTAAAAGCTCCATGATGCACCTCCAAAAGAAAAACTCCCGGCGATGCCGAGAGTATATAATCCGATAGCAAAAAATATCGAACTACATACTCGTAGTCAGGTTGTTTACGGCATCCTGGTAGAGACACCCGAACCGTATTATCGGGCATATACGAGCAGTAAATATTCGTATTATTTCGATAGTTTAATTTTATAATAAACATAATACACTATAAAATATTAAAAATCAATTGTTTTTTTGTAAAACAAAATAATTAGAATATTAAAACACCTCAAGCTTAAAGCCCAAGGTGTTTTAATATTTTATTTTATATTCATACTGCTACATCTCTGCTTCAGTAGATAATGTCTTATACACTACATTTCCATTATTAGCTTCTTTTATAAAATCTTTATTAAATTTATGTTCATTAACAAAGGAAATTATTAAAATATTTAAAGCCAATATACCAATGAAAACAATGTATGCCCCTCTAAGGCTTCCTGTCAGTGCAATAGATATTCCACTTAACAGGAAATTTATTGAGGTTACTATTCCTTGAATAGGGAATATAACACTGTTTACTTTTTCAAACCCATGTCTTCCAAACACTGCTGTTGGCAATGAAGTTGTAAAGTTTGCAGATCCTCCAATAGCCATTCCTATCATGAATATTGAAATATATATGGTTAATCTATATTCAAGAACGTTAAGGAATAATGCGATCATATACCATATTCCAAACATCACCATGGTCTTCTTTGTACCAAATTTATCATCAAGTATCCCAAAAATCCATGATCCAACTACGCCTATCAATGCCAGGAATGTCATCATTCCAATTGCTTGAGTTTGCGTAAATCCAAGCTGCATGTTCCTTACAACAAGCTGTGTCATAACACCAACAGTAACCAGCTGATATATTCCTGTTGTAATTGCTGCCAGCCATGTCTCTCTTTCTGAAAGAAGCTTTTTAGTAGTCCACCCTCCATTTGGATCCTCATCTTGCTCAACAAAGTATTCTGCTTCATATACTTCTTTAGTAACGTTATCTGGATACATATTTCTTTCCTGAGGAGTATCCTTTATGAACAATAAACCTATAATGCCTAAAATAATAGCTAAAATACCGGGTATTATAACACCCTTTTGAAGTCCAAGGTTATTTACAAAAAATGCTATCATCGGAACATAAAATGCTGATGCCAAATTATGTCCCATGGTAGTATATCCCATAACAACACCTTTTCTCTTAGGAAACCATTTTGCTACAAGAACTCCTCCAGAAATGTATCCAGCAGACATTATCGCTCCAGTTATTATACATAAACATATTGCATACATTGTAATTGTTTTTGACAATCCTAAACCAATATAGAAAATACCTGATAAAAACAAACAAATAGCAGAGGTTTTCTTAGCACCTAATTTAATATTAATTTGGCCAAATAATATAAAAAATAAAAATCCTACAATTCCAGCTATTGTACCCATACTAAGTACAAGAGAATACTCTATTCCGTTCTTTGCAGCAAATGCTGGAGCAGTAATATTAGATCCGTCGTTAACCATTCCTACATACAACCAGAACATTGCAGCACAATAGATTATTGTTCCCCAGCCAGCACGGCCAAAACCACCAATTAAATTTTTACCTGTTTTTGTTTTTCCCATAAAAATCCCCCCACCATATATAATTTAATAATTACTTTTAAATTTCTAATTAGTTAAGTCTTTTATTTGCCAATTTATAATTTTTAAATATTAGACACCTCCTCTTGAAACCGCATTTTATTCTCATTAAGTAAATTTAGCAATATTTATGCCAATATTTTAACAATCTTATTTATTTCTTAAAAAATATTGAAATATATTAATTTTAATAATTTTTTGTTTTTTCAAAATAAAATCTATATAATTCACAATGTTATTAAATTTCCTAAATATATAGATATTTCCATTAGAAATGCAATACAGTTTTGAATATACTGTAATACATTCTTGTATTCCTATAAATACAACAAAAAATTTCCGGATATTAGTCAATAGTCTAATATCCGGAAAATTAGTTTTTCACAGTCTAAACTTCTATTTATTATATATTACTTTAATTAAATATTCCCTTAGCTCCCTGTTTGATTTTTCAATTTGTTCAGGAGTCCACTCCTGAAATCCCTTTCCTGTCTTAAACCCAAGCTCCCCTTTTTCAACTTTTTCCTTTAAAAGTGGCGATGGCTCAGTAGAGTTTTCAAGATGCTTTAAAATATAGCTGTGAATAGAAAGTGTTAAATCTGTACCCACCATATCAGCATTTTCCATTGGTGCAAGTTTTGGCAATCTTAGTCCAAAACTGTATTTTACCGCTTCATCTACTGTTGCTGCATCTGCAATACCTTTTTCAACAATAGATATTGCTTCCCTCCACAACGCATGCTGTAATCTGTTTGCAACAAACCCTGGAACGTCTTTATTAACCCTTATAGGGTGCTTTCTTGCATGCTTTAATAATTCAATAGCCTTGTCCATGACTTCTTCAGAAGTATCATTTCCTTTTACAACTTCAACAAGTGGGATTAAATATGCTGGATTCCAAAAATGAGTTCCAACTACCCTCCATTTATTTTTGCATTTAGATGCAATTTCCGTAATACTCATTACAGAAGTGTTTGTAGCAAATATTGTATCAGGCCTACAATAATTTTCAAGGTTCATAAACAAATTCTGTTTAAGCTCCATATTTTCAGGGATACATTCAATTACAAAATCCGCATCTTTTGTTGCTTCTTCCATGCTTTCCGTTAACTTTATCCTGCTAAAAATGTCTTTAATTGTATCTTCATCTATTACTCCTTTTTCTTTGAGCTGATTAAGATTGGATTTAATTTTTTCAACACATTCATATTCAAAGTTTTCTCTTATAAAAATCGTTACCTTTAAATCTTCACATCCTGCAAATACCTGGGCAATTCCACTTCCCATAAGCCCCGGTCCAAATATAGTAATATTTTTAATATCCATAAAAGCCCTCCTCTTTATAAAATTATCTTTAACCCCACCTTATATAATGCAAATTACGTGCCAACGTTTTCCATTTCATTATTTAACTTTATACCGAAATACTTCGCTTTCCTGAAAACTGTCGGCTGAGTAACACCAAGCACTTTTGCTGCCTTATAAGTACTGCCGTACTTTCTTAAAGCACGCTCTATTATTTCCCTTTCAACTTTAGCTAAGGATTCCTTTAATGATAAATTATCACTTCCACTATTTAAAGATATTTTATCGCTTCCTATTATATTAGATATATGACTATAGGAAATACACTTTTCATCATCAATAATAGTAAGCCTTTCTATTATATTCTGAAGTTCTCTTACATTTCCTGGCCAGTCATAATACTGCAAAGCCTTTATAGCCATATCATCAAAGTACTTTTCTTTTCCATACTTTCCATTGAATTTATCTAAGAAAGTTTGTGCTAAAACGGGTATATCCTCTTTTCTCTCTCGTAGTGATGGGACTCTAATTGGGACAACATTTAACCTGTAATATAAATCTTCCCTAAACTTACCTTGTTTTATTAATTCTTTAAGATCTCGGTTTGTTGAAGCTATTACCCTAACGTCCAGCTTAATACTTTTAGTACCACCAAGCCTCATAAGTTCCTTTTCCTGAAGAACTCTTAGCAGTTTTGTCTGCAGGTTCAATGGCATTTCTCCTATTTCATCAAGAAGGATTGTCCCTCCATTAGCCAGCTCAAACATTCCTAATTTTTCTTTATTTAAAGCTCCTGTAAAAGCACCTTTTTCATACCCAAACAGTTCTGACTCAATAAGGTTTTCTGGTATAGCAGCACAATTTACTTTTATATATGGGCCTTCTTTCCTTTCACTCTTATCATGTATCTCCTTAGCAATAACCTCTTTACCGCTTCCCGTCTCACCGGTTATTAAAATTGTAGCCTCTGTCTTTGCAACATAATTTATAAGCTCTCTTATCTCTTTCATATTCGGGCTTTCACATACAAAATTCCCAACCTTTTCATCCTTGCTTCTATAATAATTTAATTCATTTAAATACTTTTCATTCTTTTTTTGTGTCTTTTCAAGTTTTTCTTTTAGCTTTATAAGCTCTGTTAAATCCCTTATAACGGTTAAAACCTGTTCAACCTCTCCTTTTTTATTAAAGATAGGATTACCAGTTATTAGGACTGTTTTGTTATTACTTGGTATAGTAAAAAGAGATATTATCTTTTTCTTTTCCCTAATTACACGCATAGATACATCACAATTTGGCAGAATGTCTTCAACAGCTTCTTCTATATATTTCCCCACTATATCCTGCTCTTTAATCTCAGTTATTTCAGTATATCCTTTATTTATCGCTATTACCATTCCATCTTTATCAACCAAACATATTCCATCAGAAACAGCATCACCAATTGCAAAAGCACTTAACTCCCTTTCTTTGTATTTACCAAGTTGCTCTAATTCATTATTTTGATTGGCTATAACTTTTTTATAAAAATTTAAAATATCAAATACTACATCATCTACCTCAATAAAATCTACACCCTTTAAATTTTCCATACCTTCCTTTAAAAAAACATCAATTTCAAACATCTTTTTTCCCATAATACTTACCTCAAATCATTAGATTTTTTATATTCCATAATGTATTAAATAATACATTTATGTATTGAGCAATTTACATACCAATCATTAAATAAATTTTAAAATAATTTAAAAATTTTACAGTGCTTGATTTTTCTTAATTTTTTATATATTATCTTTATGAATATTATATCAGGAAACCTTTTAAAATAAAAAGAATTTTCATACAGAACATTATTTTAATTCAATTTTGTATTAAAATAATGTTTTATTAAAACAATTTTAATGCTTTTTTGTAATACATAATTGTATTATTGTTAATTCTTTATTGTATTATTTTCCTGCCTTATATACATCAAGATAAAACAAAATATAAATAATAGGCTAACCAGCTTTAAACTGGTTAGCCTATTATTTATATTTCAGCTGCAGTATCAAAACCTGCATGAACTGCAGAATATACATTCCCAATATAGTTACAGTCTCCGATTATATAGACTTCAGTTTCAGGAATTATATGTCTTAGCTCTTCAACTTTATCTTTTCGTGGTCTCATGCCTAATGCTAATACAACTGTATCTGCTTCATATTCCTTCCACTGGAATTTTGAATTAATAGTTTTGATACCCTTATCGGTAACCTCCTCTAATTTTGTATTCGTAACAATTTTTACTCCATATTTAGCAAGCAAAGTTTGAAGTGAAAATCTGTTTATTAAGGAAGACCCGTTTAATAGTGCCTCTGGGCCCATCATTTCTATTAAAGTAACATCCTTACCCTTCATAGCAAGGGCCAAAGCTGACTCTGCACCAGTTAATCCTCCACCTACAACTACAACCTTTTGCCCTACTTCTACCTTTCCACTGTCTACATCTCCAGCCCAATGAACATGGCTTTTATCTATTCCTGGAACATTGGGTATAAATGGAACAGACCCTACTGCTATGATTAATGCATCAAAATTTTCTTTCTTAATAGTTTCAGCTGTAACTTCTGTATTAAGCATTATTTTTGCCCCACATTTTAAAGTCTGATTAACAATCCAATCTAAATAATTCTTTAAATCTTTCTTAAATTCAAGTCCAACGGCATGATTAAGTGTTCCTCCAAGCCTATCTTCTTTTTCATAGAGTATTACTTCATGACCTCTCTGAGCAGCCGTTAGTGCTGCCTGCATTCCTGCAGGTCCCCCTCCTACTATTGCAACTTTCTTTTTAACATCAGCCTTTGGTATTTTACCTCCTGGGTATTGTGTTTCGCGTCCATTTACAGGGTTAACTGCACATCGTGTTTTTTTAAAGAAAGCTGACCTTCCGCAGCATGTATTGCAGCGTACGCAGGGGCGTATATCCTCTTTCCTTCCCTGTATGGATTTTCTCATAAACTCAGGATCAGCTACAAAGGGCCTTGCCATAGCAACAAAATCAACTATTCCTCTTGATAATATCTCCTCTGCATTATCTAATGTCATAACAGAACCAACTGCTGCCACACACAAATCATCACCAACAGCTTTTTTAATTTCTTCAGCAAAATGTATGTTAGGCATATATGGTAAGTATAATGGCTGAATCATATACTGAATTGTAAATGGGTTTGGAAGCATTCCTACTGATACGTGAAGAATATCAATTTTATCCTTTATAAGCTTTACAAACTCTATAACTTCATCAGGCTTCATACCGCCTTCAACAATTTCATCTGCACTTATTCTATATTCAATAATAAAGTCCTCCCCGACTCTTCTTCTAACAGCATCTAATAATTCAATGCAAAAACGGGCCCTGTTTTCAAAGCTTCCACCATATCTATCAAGTCGTCTGTTAACATAAGGGGATAAGAACTGTGCAGGAAGCATCCCATGAGCTCCATGAATCATTACCATCTTAAAACCACTATCTTTACACCTGCCGGCAGCATCAGCATAGTCCTGAATAGTTTTATTTATAAGAGGAATACTCATTTCTTCAACTTCTGCTGGTGTCTTTCCCTGAAGTTTTGAGAAAAACTCATCAATTTCTGCAGGCTTTGGTGTTGAACTTACTGGTTTTAGTCCTTTGCTTGCAAGGTTCATTGAATTTGAAAAACGTCCACCATGGTTTAATTCAATTGATATAACCGAACCATATCTTTGTATTTCATCTGCTAAATGATCTAAACCTATTTTTACATTATCATCACCAAGATTAAGCTGCCCTTCATGATCCATCGCATGCTGCCAGTTGATTGCTGAATCTCCAACTGTAACTATAGCTGCTCCACCTTTTGCAAAGGGCCTGTAGAACTCAATCAATTCCTTTGTAACCCATCCCTCTGGAGTAGCCATACAAGGAACCATAGGAGCAACTTCAATTCTGTTTTTAAATTCCACCCCTTTTATAGTAATTGGCGTAAAAACATGTTTGTACTTGCTCATTGTCTAAACCTCTCTTCCTTCTAAATATTCATAATATTTATTCTTATTCTTGTTTTTATTTTAACAAGCCTGTCCAAAAAAAGTAAAATATATATTAGGAATAGAAATCATTCTTAAAAATTATAAATTAATTTTTAATTACTTTACTTTAAAAAATACATTACAAAAAGACAAAATAAAAGGAGCTACTATTCATAGCTCCTTTTATTTACTTTACTGCATTAACTTTTCAAAATTATCTTTATTTTTGGGGGAAGTTATGATCATTACTGTAATAAAAGCTGATATAAAACCACTTATTAAGCCACTTATTCCATTTCCTATACCGTTTGCCATAACATCCTTTGGAAATGGTATTATATAATAGTTTACTGCAAAACTTATAATAAAGCAGATAATACCACTAATCAAACCATTTTTAAAAGCTTCTTTTACTCTCATATTATCACCTCATATTAATATTTTTATTTAGGATATTTTTCCTTCCATCTCTTTATAGAGCCTTGGCAAAATTACAGCCAAATTGCTATATTCTTCAACATTATGAAAAGCAAGCCCCATAGGTGCCTGAATTGGAATGCTTATTCCATCTGGTATGAGTTTAACAGGTCTTTTATCTATTATATGGTAACCCATCCAAAACCTTGAGCGGAATTCTACCCCTCCAGGTATTTCTCTTACAAAATGAAGCATAATAGCCGGTGCCTTTGGTCCACCTGCTCGTGGCTGAGAAACCCCATTTGCTGCAATTACTGTTCCTACAGCTGGAGGCTTAAATCTATCCATGTCAAAACCTAATTCTTCAGGAGATAAAAAGGATATTTGTATGTCTTCTACCCCTCCGCCTGTATCCTCAACTACATAATGGGTTCTTCCCTGGAACTTTTTAACCATTGGTGTGTTTGGATCAAGTATTATCCTTCTATCTTCCTCACTTATTTCAATACCAAAATGACCCTTTCTAAACCACAGCATGTACCTCATGTCTTCAAGAGCATGCCATGCAAACCACCAGTTTATCATATCAACAGTAACTCCAGGAAACTTATTGTTAACAGCAACATAGCCAGCTCCATTTGGAAGTATGCAATAGCCAGTTTCGACTTCATGATATCCAGGATCAAGAAGCTTATTTATATCCTCTGGCATTAGAGCTTTAGCTGGATCCATTGGTCCTTTTTTTAAAATTTCAATTAGATTAGGATTTGGTTCTGCAATTGGCTCATAAAAATATTTAGCATAACTTTTTTGTTTTTCCTGGGGTGTTAAATCTGTCCTTATCTCCTTCATAAAATCTCCTCATTTCTATATTTTTATTAAAATGTTTTATTTAGTACACTATTTACAAACAAAGGCACAGCCGGATTTAAATTCTCTTTTCTCCATGCCATTACTATGCTTATTATGTCATCTTCTATTTTAAAAAATTTAAGCTCATTTTTGTTATGAACCCTTATACTTGAATCAAAAAGTGTAATTCCAATGCCAAGCTCCACAGAAAGAAGGAGTGATTCCACATTTGGAAGCTGTTTTACAATATGTGGGGTAAAGCCGTGCTTTCTGCATACATTTATAACAGAATCAAATCCCCTTGGCGATTCATCCCTTGTAATAAGCACAAAGTTTTCCCCTCTAACATCCTCAAGGGTTAGATATTCACGATTAGCTAATGGATGCTGTGAGCTCATAACTATGCTGCTGTTTACCTTACAAATTTCTTCATACAAAATTCCTAACGCATCATCAATTTCAAATGAAAGAGTAAATACAACATCAATTGAACCGTTTATAAGCTTTTCTCTCAATGTTTTAAATGTATGCCTCTCAAAAAAAAGAGTAATATTAGGATATTGTTTTCTAAATCTTTTAATAATTTCTGGTAAAAACATTGCTGTATCCATAGCATCCAAACATGCTATAGTCATAGTACAGTTTTCACCTAATCCAGCCTGCCTACACTTATCTATTGCATTCTCTATACCTTCTTTAATACCTCTAAGTTCTTTAAAAAGAACTTCCCCTGCAGGAGTTAAATGAACATTTCTTTTTCCTCTCAAAAAAAGAGGGGTACCTATTTCCTGCTCAAGTAGAGCTATTTGTTTGCTAAGCGATGGTTGAGAAATATATAGGCTTTTAGCAGCTTCTGTAAAATTTAAATATTTAGCTACCGCTAAAAAATATTCAATTTGAAGTAAAGTTATTTTTGCAAAATTCAAAATAATCTACCCCCTATGCAATTATATGGTATAAATTAATTGCATAGTTTGAGTATATCATCTTTAATGATCATTAAAAATATTCTAATATAAAAAAGTACATGAAGGAGCAGCAAGAAATAACTTTATTTATGACTATTTATGATTGCTACTCCAATTTTTTAATATACTTAACAGTTTTTAAGCCCTAAAATAGCCCTTGCCTCATCTGGTGTTGCAAGTTCCTTACCCATCTCTTTTACTATTCTTTTCGTTCTTTCTACAAATTCAACATTAGATTTTGCAAGCTGCTTAGGAGCATAATAAATATTGTCTTCCATACCTACCCTTACATTTCCCCCAAGAGCAAGTGTTGCATATAAAATTGGAAGATGATTTTTTCCTATCCCTAAAGCACTCCAGGTAGAACCTTCTGGAATTAAATTTTTAAGAAATACCAGATTTTCTACTGTTGCAGCCATACCTCCAGGAGCACCTAATACAAACTGGAAATGAAGTGGTGCTTTTAAAACTCCTTTTTTCAAATAATACAATGCATTATAAACCATGCCTGCATCAAAAATTTCGATTTCAGGCTTTACATTATTCTCCTGCATTGCAAGGCCTAATTTTTCCAAAAACTTAGGGCTGTTTTCAAATACAGTTGTATGCATCCAGTTCATACTTCCACAGTCATAAGAAGCAAGTTCTGGTTTTAACTCTATAAAAGGTTTCATTCTTATTTCATCTGTAAGGCCTATACCTCCAGAGGTTGTTAGATTCAATACTATATCGCATCTTTCTCTTATGAGCTTTACTGTCTTTTCAAACTTCTCAAAGCTCATAGAAGCCTTTCCTTCATCATCTCTAACATGTATATGCGCAATAGAAGCACCTGCTTTATAGCAAGCATACACTTCATCAGCTATTTCCTCAGGGGTTAAAGGTATATAAGGTGTATCCTGCTTTGAAGGCCATGCACCTGTTGTTGCAACTGTTAATATTACTTTATTTTCCATTAAATCGCCTCTTTCTATTAAAATTATTCCCTTTCAACTATAACAGCAGTTCCCATACCGCCACCTATACATAAAGTTGCCAAACCTTTTTTAGAGTCTCTTCTTTTCATCTCATATAGTAGGCTTGTTAAAATTCTGGCTCCTGATGCTCCAATAGGATGCCCTAATGCAATAGCACCACCATTAACATTAACCTTTAATGGATCAAGCTCTAAACCTCTTATCACCGATATAGCCTGGGCTGCAAAAGCTTCATTTGCTTCTACCAAATCAATATCCGAAACCTTAAGCCCAGCCTTTTCTAAAGCCTTTTTAGTAGCTGGTACCGGGCCGTATCCCATCAACGCAGGATCTACTCCCATTGATGCAAAGGATTTAATAGTTGCTAAAGGCTTTATACCAAGCTCCTTTGCTTTTTCCTTTGACATAACAATTAGCATCGCAGCTCCATCGTTAATACCTGAAGCATTTCCTGCAGTTACCGTCCCATCTTTTTTAAAAGCAGGTTTTAGCTTTTGAAGCTTATCATAAGTAGTACCAAACCTTGGATATTCATCTGTATCTACAACTAATACATCACCTTTTTTCTGTGGTATCTCAACTGGCACAATCTCCTCTTTAAAGCGACCTGCTTTTATTGCTTCTTCTGCCCTTCTTTGACTCTCAACAGCAAAATTATCCTGTTCTTCTCTTGTAATACCGTACTTTTCTGCAATATTTTCTGCAGTTACTCCCATGTGATAATTATTAAAAATATCCCATAACCCGTCGTTAATCATAGAATCTATTAGCTCACCATTACCCATACGATATCCCCATCTTGCCTTTGGCAAAAGATAAGGTGCATTGCTCATACTTTCTGTACCACCAGCAAGTATTATATCTGCCTCTTCTGACATTATCATCTGTGCTGCCAGGCTAACAGCCCTAAGTCCCGAACCACAAACCATATTTATACTTAAAGCAGGAATTTCTTCTTTTAAACCTGCTGTTATAGCAACTTGTCTTGCTACATTCTGACCAAGCCCTGCTGATAATACATTTCCAATAACAACTTCCTCTATATCATCTTTATTAATTCCTGCCCTCTTTATTGCTTCTTCTGCTGCAATCCTTCCAAGCTCAACAGCTGAAAGTGATGATAAACTTCCACCAAAGCTGCCTATAGCAGTTCTTACAGCAGAGGCTATAACTACTTCCTTCATTAAGGATTCCCCCTTCAATTAAATTTTGAGGATACTCTATTTAAGAATATCCTCATTAATTTAAAGCTGCTGCATCAAATAACGATTAAAATGCACCAAATCTATAAACTCTATCTGGTACTGGATTTAAATCATCTTCATCAATTTCAGCAACGCAGCGTACCATAGATCCATCTCCAAGCCACCAACGAATTGGGAATGCCATAAATTTAAAACGCTTTCCTACAACTTTATCAAGATCTCCGCCTAAATTTTCAATACCTACTATACCATTACCTAGCATTAGCTTATGGCATGGCTCCCAAGTTCCTTCAAGACCATGCCTTTCAAGTTTACCATAGGCTTCCATGTACTTTTCAAGCCCAAAAGTTTTAATATATGCTTCCTTTTCAAATTCAGCATAAGCCTCCATACCAAACTGCTCAATATATTCTTCAGTAATTGGTTTTCCTGAATAGCCAATGAGATTCATTGCAAGGTTTCCACCATTTTTACCCATTGTTGTATGAAGTGGATGGTCAAGGGCCTGCATATCCATAGCTACACATTTTGGTTTATACTTTGCAAACCATTCTCCTGCTTCCCTTCCAGTACCACATGAATAATGATAATATTCCTTTGTATCATCAAATTTTAAGTGCATACCTGTTCTCAAGCAAACAACCATACCTTTTAGTTCTTCAGGTTTAATGTTTGCACGCTTGCAGGCATCTTCAAGGTGAGAAGCTTTAATAAGCCCCCATCGCTCTACTTTAATATCTAAGCATACTGCATCTCCATAGTATGCATCTACAGGCATTTCATGGGTATAGCGTGCACGCCTTCCATCAAACTCATATTCCATAACATGGCGTGGTGCATCTGCATGAGTACCACAATGCATAACAACATCTATTTTTTGAGTTAATACACCGCTTTTTGCAAGGTTGTGCATAGTATCAATTTTTGGTTTTGCAAAATACGGCCATACAGGTATGTCCGCATGAAATGGATGTGTTAAATCTACTAATACCTTTTTCCCCATTTATTTTTCCTCCTATAATCTATTTAAAAATAATATATTTTCAAAAATTAATTAGCCCAATATCCGCCATCAACGGCAATGTTAGCGCCTGTCATAAAGTCGCTTGCACTTGAAGCAAGGAATATACATGGCCCTACAAAATCTTCAGGTTCGCCAAGGCGGCCAATTGGTAGACGCTTTAAGAAGTTTTTATAAACTGCACTTTCTGGATCAAACATCCATTCAGTTAAATCTGAACGGAATACTGTTGGATTAATTGTATTAACATTGATTTTATATTTAGCTGACCACTCACATGCAAGGCATTGAGCCATAAGATCAATACCAGCCTTTGCTGTGCAGTATCCTGTATAGCCAGCCATGCCCATCTTTGAACGGGCAGAAGATACTAATATAACTTTTCCACCTTTTCCTTGATTAATCATCTGTTGCCCTACATATTTGCAGTAAAGCCAAGTGCCTTGTACATCTGATGACATTATTTTTTGCCATTCAGACAATTCTTGTTCTACAATTGGCTGTGGGTGATTATACCCTGCTGCTGTTACCAAAACATTTATTTCTCCAAATTTTGCAACTGCATCTTTAACTACCTTTATAACATCTTCTTCTACTGCTGGATCTCCTACTGAATAACCACATTCAATGCCTTTTTCTTCTAATTCAGCACAAAGAGCCTTACATTTTTCATCACTACGTCCTGTAACAAAAACTTTCATGCCTGCATACCCATATCCAAAAGATATGGCCCTTCCCAAAGCCCCTGTAGCACCAGTAATAAGTGCAACTTTTCCTTTAACATCAAACAAATTATTTACAAATTCTTTTTCAAACATGATATTCTCTCCCTATATTATCTAATTTAAAATAGGTTCTTACCTTATAATTAAAAATTGTTAATTTAATAATTAACCACAACTAACATTGTAGCTGGCATATTAGTTTCATTAATTATTTCTCTTCCTTCAAAGGGAGGTATGAATAAAGAATCATATTTTCTTAATACAATAGTTTCAGTTTTAGATTTAACTGTAACTTCTCCCTCCAAAACAACATAAACTTTTTCAGTTGGTGAATCTTCATAAGCATATTCAGCACCACCACCTGGCAAGAAGTGAGTTACTCCCATCCAAAACTTTGTTATTCCTGTTTCATCTTTTCCTTGAAGCCTTAATGTTGAGCAGTCAAAATGTTTTGGAGCCTTATAAGGTTTTACATCTTTAAATTCAACTTTTTTCATCTGCTTCACCTCCTTTTAATAGAATTTAATTATTAAAATGTTTAATTATTAATTTACAATTCCATAACTTTTAAATTACTATCAATAATCAAATCTGCATTTGTTGCCTTTACAACATCTTCAACGCAAACATTAGGTGCAATTTCTTTTAGTAGCAGGCCCTCTTTAGTAACTTCAATAACCGCTAAGTCTGTTACTATAAGATTAACCTTTCCTACAGCAGTAAGAGGTAATGAACATCTTTTTAATATCTTTGGTTCTCCTTTAGCAGTATGAGTCATAGCTACTATTACTTTTTTAGCACCACTTACTAAATCCATTGCCCCACCCATTCCTGGAACCATTTTGCCTGGTATCATATAATTAGCCAGATTTCCTTTTTCATCTACTTCTAAAGCACCTAAAACCGTTATATCTACATGTCCACCTCTTATGATGCCAAAAGAGGTTGCACTATCAAAAAAAGCTGCCCCTTTATTTACAGTAACGTACTGGCCTCCAGCATTAACTATATCTTTATTTTCCTTTCCCGGCTCAGGAGCAGGACCTAGTCCTACAAAGCCATTTTCAGATTGAAGTATTATATTAACACCTTCAGGTATATAATTAGCTACTAAAGTAGGAAGACCAATACCTAAATTAACTACATCTCCATCTTTAAGTTCCTTAGCAATCCTTCTTGCTATTAATTCTTTTCCGTCCATTAGTTTTCACCTCCAACGATGTAATCAACAAATATGCCAGGAGTCATCACATGATTAGGATCAAGTTCTCCAATTTCAACGATTTTCTCTGCCCCGGCTATAACTATATCAGCTGCAGTTGCCATAACAGGATTAAAGTTCCTAGTTGAAGCATTATAAAATACATTTCCCTGCTTGTCTGCAATCGAAGCACCTATTAATGCAACATCAGCCCTTAAAGGCAGTTCTAAAAGATATTCCTCACCATTAATTTCTATCTTTCTTTTTCCCTCTTCTACCAAAGTACCAAGTCCAGTTTTAGTCAATACACCCCCTAAACCTGCACCACCACATCTAATCCTCTCAACCAAAGTTCCCTGTGGAACTAACTCTACTATTAATTCCCCACTATTCATTTGGCGCCCTGTTTCAGGGTTTAATCCTATATGGGATGTAATTACCTTTTTAATCTGTTTATTTACAATTAGCTTTCCTACACCTTTATTTGGAAATGCAGTATCATTTGAAATTACAGTCAAGTCTTTTACTCCCTTTTTAACCATAGCATCAATTATTTCTTCCGGTGTTCCAACACCCATAAAACCACCAATCATAATTGTCATTCCGTCTTTAATATAATCCATTATCTCTTCAACAGTTCTTATTTTATTCATAAGTTACCCTCCCCCCATTACACTGTTGCATTATTTCTAATAATATAGTTCGCAATTATTGTGCCAATTTTGTTATTCCTTTTATCATATTCCATTTGTTTTTTATTACATATTGATATTACTTGATTTTTATTGAAAATTCTTTAAATAAGTTGTATGATCAGTTATAACTTTATAAAAGAAAATTTTATTATTTTTTAGCTATTTGGATTATTTTTAATTCATAAATGTATCATTTTTAATTTCAAGAAGAAAAAGATTATAAATATTTGTAAAAAATAATACAAAAAAATTTTGATTAATTCATTTATGTATTAGTCGTAACCACCCGCAAAAAATTCTCCGGTGCCAGGCACCGGAGAATTTTATCTTTAATTATTTAATTATTAGAAGTAACTGTAAGCTCAATTTCCCCTGTATATGTTCCAGCTGTTATATCTGTTTGAACACCATTAACAGTCATAGTTACTTTGTAACCTTCTGGAGCAGTAACTTTAGAACCATTTTCAATAGTTAATGAAGTCAAATAAGATTTACCTTTTACTACCCAAGTTGAACCATTAGTTAAGGATACAATAACTCCATTGTTAACAGCTGCACTTGGTGTATTTGTAATTTCTCCAAGCTCTTTATAATCCCTTGCATCTATAGTATCTTTTGCATGCTTAGCTGTAGATGAAGAAATTACACCTGTTATTTTTGAATTATCAAACTTTAAGTAAAGATTTTTTGATGAACTTTCTTCCATTCCTGTAAATATATTTTTTACAGTACCTCCACGAGTAGAATTATAAAAATCACCATTTAATTCTATGTTTGAAAACTTAGCAATAGTATCCTTTCCTTCTGTTATAACAGTCTTATTATGGGTTGTATCCTCAGTTGCTGGTTCTGTTGGTTCTTTATATACGCCTATATTTAACATCATACCATTAACCATGACAGGGCCTGGATCATCATTATCCATTAGCTGAAGAATAATCCCATTACCTGATTTTAGCTGAGCACCTTTTGAACCATCAACATCTATATTAGCAGAAGCACCTTTAACTAATAATAATGTTTTTCTAGTATCAAAAATTGTACCATCAGTAATCTTTAATGAACCATTTCCATGCCACATTACACCAAAACGTCCTGATTTTACAATTGTCTGTTTTTCTTTTATTGAATTCAATTCCTTTGAAGTAAGTCCAAGATTAAGAGTTTTGTTAAGCATATTTATATTTTCACGTGTACTAGCTGCGAAAACACCATTTCCTCCTGTAATAATCAAAGCATAATCTGGAACTGTAATTTTTGAGCCATAGAAGGAATCAACACCGTCACCAATTGAATAAGCTCCATATCCGCTTTCACCAGTTATTGAAATATCACTATTAATTGCAGTAAGCTTTATATTCCTGCAGTCATCAGTGGAAAGGACTCCCCATCCTTCAGCAGATATAGAAGAGTTGATATAAGTTGAAGTTGTATTTTCACCTAATACATTAGTAGCACGGCAGTTTCCAATAATACCCAGCATCCATGGTGCTGTTTTCATTAATCCAAGCTGCACATTAGGTATGTAGTTTGATGGGAGTATACCATTTTGAGTAGATATTTTTGAATTCTTTACAATCATATTGCTGCCACCTGCTGCAATGATAGCAGGACGAATTGCTCCATGAGTGTAAATCTCAGAATTGTCTACTACAAGTTTAGTACCCTCCCCAGTAGACATAATAGCAGCACCATAACCTGCAAAGTCATTGCCTCCATTACCAGTTAAATCTATCTTAGCACCATTTATGCTATAACTACCTCCAGATACATAAATACCATTGAAATTTTGTTCCTCTGAAGTAATCTTAATATTCTCAGCAGAATTATTTGTAACTTTTCCTTGGGTAATCATTGCTAAAACTGATTTGTCCTTTGCAACTCCATTTGAATCTACATATAATGCCTGTTTAAAATAATGTGTTAAATTGCCATTTTTATATTCAACTACGTTTTGTTTTGTAACATTTAACACAACATTACCAGTATATGTTCCTGGTTTTATCTCTTTACCTATTCCATTAACAGTTAATGTAACACTATAACCATCAGGAGCTGTAATGGAAGCACCCTGTTCAATAATTAATTTTGAAAGTTTTGTAGTAGTAGAAACTGTATAACTAGAATATGCAGGGACTGTTATAGTCTTAGAAGATTTGGCATTTAGTATGTCCTCTGAAATATTTGTTATTGTTTCGGCAAAAACCGTAGAAGAAACTGTTGTCATAATTGAAATAACAACAGCAAGAATTGATGCATAACATTTGAGTCTTTTCTTAAAGTTCATATTTTTTCCCCCTTCTATGTTAATATATGGTAAATATAATTTACCATATATTAACTCAAATATCATCGTGATAAACTCTAAAGAGTTAATGTATTAATTGTTATAATATACAATATTATACAATTACAATTGAAGCTAAAAGCTTTTTAACATAGCATACCTTAAGATAAAGAACTCTAAGAGAAAAATAATACAAAATAAATAAAGGGAAGCAAATGCCTCCCTTCTTTATGTGTTTTTTATCTTATATCAAGTGCTGCATGATATCCTTGGTATATAGCAGTTGTTATAGTAGAAGCCTTTACGCAGTCACCTATTTGTGCTACATAAGGTGCACTATCAAGAAGCTCTTCTACTATTTCTCTTCTTGGTCTTTGTCCTAATGCACAAATTACAGAACTTCCAGGAACAAGATGCTCTTCTCCATTTGCATCAACACATACAACACCTTCTTTTGTTACTCGAATTCCCTTATATCCTGTATGAACATTTATATTGCTCTTTTCTATCTCATTTAATAGAATCGGACGGTGTCTTATGTTTGCATCAATTGCCAATTCTTCTCTCATTTCTACTAAATGAACAGTCTTTCCTTCCCTTGCAAGATGAATTGCAGCTTCACATCCTGCAAGTCCTCCACCAAGAACTACTACATCATCTGTAACCTTATCCTTTTCTAAGTAATAGTTATTAACAACTATTACATTGTCTCCATCCAAACCAGGAATTTGTGGAATAATTGGTTCAGATCCTACTGCTATAATAAGTGCATCAACATTTTCTTTTTCTACATACTCTTTTGTTACAGTTGTATTTAACCTGATTTCAACTCCAGCATCCTTTGCTAGTTTTGCCAGAGTAACTCCTAATTCATACATTTCATATTTAAATGGAATCGCTCTTTCTCCTTTTAATATTCCTCCCAATTCATTAGACTTTTCGCAAAGTATTACCTTATGCCCTCTCTTTGCAGCTGTTATAGCAGCTTCTAATCCTCCTGGTCCTCCACCAGCTACTAAAACCTTACGTGGTTTTGCTACAGGTATAATCTCTGTACCGTCTAATTCACGGCCTATTAACGGATTAACTGTACATCTTCTTGTTGATGTTGTAGCACGCTCTGCCATACAAGTAAAACATCTTAAACATTTTACAATATCCTTATCCCTGTTGCTCATAACCTTATTTGGAAGCTCAGGGTCAGCTAAAAGAGCACGTGCCATTTCAACAACATCAGCTTTACCACTTGCTATAATTTCTTCCATCATTTCAGGATCATTTAATGCACCAATTGTTGCAACTGGTATGCTTACATGCTTTTTAATTTCTGCTGCAAGATAAACATTGCAACCATGAGGTACAAACATTGAAGGATGGGTTATTGCAAATCCTCTTTGGTATGTTCCTGCAGATACATGAAGTAAATCTACCCTTGATTCTAACAACTTAGCTATTTGAATACCTTCCTCAAGATCATAGCCACCTTCAAAAAGCTCTGAACCACTCATTCTAAATTCAATTGGGAATCCAGGTCCTACAGCCTTACGTATGCTATCGAGAACTTCTTGAGCAAAACGTACTCTGTTTTCAAGAGAACCGCCATACTTATCTTTTCTTTTATTAAAATATGGTGATAAGAACTGATTTATTAGCCAGCCATGTCCTCCATGAACCATAACCATTTCAAATCCTGCTCTTTTAGCAAGGGCAGCACATTTTCCGTAAGCCTCTACAATATCAGCTATCATTTCTTCAGTTAATTCCTTAACTTCAAGACCATCAGGACGTACTCCTGCACTTGGACCCCACTGTGCAAGTCCACGTTTTTTATCTTTATCAGTTAAGTAAGTTCCTGCATACTGTCCTGAATGTGAGAGCTCTACGCTGGCAATTGCACCATGGCGGCGTATAGCATCTGCAGTATAAGTAAAACTTGAAAGTGAACCTACTGTTTTTAAATCTAAATGGAATGCATGAGAACCATCAGTTTCAGGATGAACCATACATTCACTTACAGTAACTGCTGCAGCACCTCCTTTTGCTCTTAATTCATAAAAGGCAGTAGATGCTCGTCCAATAGTACAGTCAGCAGTTATATCTGTTCCACCCATAGGAGCTGAAAACATTCTATTTCTAAAATAAACATTTCCTATTTTAATCGGTTTACACAAGTTAGGATATTTTCTTTCCATATTTTAATCCCCCTTAATTTTTATGCTGCTATATTGCAATTCTTCTCTTTTTGATTAACAAAGCGATAAACAAATGTTAATATAAACCCTGCAATTCCAAGGGCTGCTGCTATTAAAAATGCTCTTTGATAGCTGTTATCTGCTGCATATACGTTCTTCATTACAGTTGGTCCAAAATAGCCTGCTAAAGCAAACCCTATAAACATTATTCCATAGTTAACACTGTTGTTTTTAGGACCGAATTGGTCTGCTGTAAATCCTGGAAATACTCCCATTAATGATCCAAAGCATACTCCTAAAATTGAAATTCCTATACAGAACTGAGCAACATCTCCCTGTCCAGATAGATATAATAATATAAGTCCTACAATTGAAAAAACAAAGGCTGCTGCTAATGTATTAACTCTTCCTATCTTATCTGAAATATATCCTGCAACAATACGGCCTGCAGTATTAAACAGAGCTAATACTGATACTACTGTTGTTGCTGCTGCAGTTGACATTCCAATCATTTTCTGTGCTATAGGTGATGCCTGGGAAGTACACATTAAACCAGCAAAGGCTCCACAAATGAGCATAGAAATCATTATATAAAATATTGGACTTGAAAGCATGCCCTTCCAATCCCTATCATTTGAACCTGCCTTGCTTTGACTTTGGACTGGTGGTGTCCAGCCATCTGGAACAAAGTTCACAGGACATTTTTCAATAAAAAATGAAGATACACACACTATAATAAGGAACGCTATTCCTATTATCTTAAATGCTGATGTTACTCCAACATTGTTAATTAAAATATTAGCAATTGGAGGTACTAATACTGAGCTGAATCCATAAGCTGCTGTAGTGATCCCACCGACCAAACCTCTTTTGTCTGGGAAAAATTTTACTGAATTGCTTATTGTACATCCATAAATCATTCCTATTCCAAGGCCAGTTATTATGCCATAGGCAAGTGTTAAAAATCCTAAACTTTTAGCAAATCCTGATAATATCATTCCTCCACCAAAGAGTATACCACCTACAAATATAACTTTCTTTGGTCCAAATAAGTCGTTTATTCTTCCACCTGAAATCATAGTAATAGGTCCTACTGAATTAGCAACTGTAAATACAATGGCTAAAGCACCTGGAGTTAAGTTTTGTCCAGTAACACCGCTCAAATACTTTGCCATAGGAGCTGCAAATACACTCCAGGCATATATTGAGCCAATACATAGATTGATAAAACAGCTTGCGATTAAAATGATCCATCTTTTACTTGTTAGCTTCATAACCATTCCCCCTTATTTTTTATGTGTTAATTTTATCACAATGTATTATACATGTCAATATATACATGTTTAATACATCATGTTTTAAATAAATTCAAATATAGACACGTTGTAAATTAAAAAAACAATGATATAATAAGTTAAGTAGCAAAAAAAGAGGTGATTTTATTGAGAGCTTTAAAATATGCAATTTTAGGATTATTGAATAGAAAGCCTATGTCTGGTTATGATTTGAGCAAGGAATTCAGTAGTCAAATAGGTAATTTCTGGAGTGCAAATCACAGCCAGATATATCCAGAATTAAAGAGATTATTAGATGAAAAACTAGTAGTTTATAATATTGAGATAAGCGGTGATGTGTTAGAAAAAAAGGTTTATACAATTACTGAAAAAGGCAGAAAAGAATTTTTAAGATGGCTTAATAAGGATGAACCTATGGGGCCAACTCCAAAGGACGTTTTTCGCCTTAGAATGTACTTTTGCAATAACTTAGACGTAGAAACAAGGATTCGCCTTTTAAAGCATCAGCTATCTCAACATGAAGAGAGGCTTGCTTTTTTGTCAGATGAGATGAAGCGCTATAATACAGTTCCGCCTATTGATAGTGATGCTTTTGGGGATTATTTAGTTTTAGATAGTGCTATTATGAGAGAAGAAACCACTATACGATGGTTAAAGAAATGTATTTCTCTTTGTCAAAATGGTTCTGATGAAAAATAGTTTTTATAGTTCTCACTAAAATCCTCTTATTTTTAAATAAATACTTTACTCTATTAATATAAAATATAACAAAGCCTACTTACTGATAATTAGTATGCTAATCAGTAAGTAGGCTTTATTTAATTCAAAAGCTTTTTAACTTTGGTTTGATTTTTTAATTTTTTCAAGAATATTTAATAATTATGAAAATATATTAATTTTATCGCAATAAATTTATTGAAATTATATTCAAATAATGAACAAATTTAAGGAAAATTGAGTAATCTAATAATAAATTAGGATTGTAATGATTAATAATTTATAAATCAATTTTTTGATAAAATTTAATAAAAAAATTCAAAAAAACTATTGTATAGTTATAATAATCGTAGTATATTTTATATGATTTTACTATTTTCCAATTAGACTAAAAAATAAAAAATATTCAAGGGAGGAAGTTCAATGAGCAAAATAATGGTTCGTCTTGAAAATGTAGTTAAAGATTATGGAGGGCAGGAAGCTGCTGCTGTAAACGGCTTAACAATGGATATAAATCAGGGAGAATTTTTAACATTACTTGGTCCAAGTGGTTGTGGAAAAACAACAACCCTTAGAATGATTGCAGGTCTTGAGGAACCAACTAACGGTAAAATTATTATTGATGGAGATGATGTCTCTAAAGTACCCCCTTATAGGAGAAATGTTAATACTGTATTCCAAAATTATGCACTGTTTCCACACATGAATGTATTTGAAAATGTTGCCTTCGGGCTTAAGATAAAGAAAGTGCCTAAAAACGAAATAGAAATGAAAGTTAATAATATTCTTCACCTTGTAAAGCTTGATGGATATGAAAACAGAATGCCCTCTGAACTATCTGGTGGCCAAAAGCAAAGAGTTGCATTAGCAAGGGCTATAGTTAATAATCCAAAAGTTTTACTTCTTGATGAACCTCTTTCAGCACTTGATTTAAAGTTGAGAAAGGAAATGCAGATTGAGCTTAAACATCTTCAAAGAGAACTTGGAATAACATTTATTTTTGTAACTCACGATCAAGAAGAAGCTCTTACAATGTCAGATAGAATTGCAATAATGAACAATGGTAATCTTGAACAAATAGGTACTCCTGATGAAATATACGAAAAACCAAAGACAAGGTTTGTTGCTAATTTTATTGGGGAAACAAATCTTTTTAAAGGCGTAATTTTTGATAAAAAAGAATCAGAAACAATAATAGATGTATCAGGAGATAAGATACATGTAAAAGAATGCCCTTTTAGAAATGGTGAAGAAGTTTATATTTCTATTAGGCCCGAAAGATTAAAGTTTAAGAATAAATGTGAAAATGATATGCCACATATTAAAATTAAGCTTAAAGAGAGAATATATATAGGTTCAGTTATTAAAACAATTGTAACCACACCTTATGAAAAAGAAATTATTGTATGCGAACACGTTGAAGATGCTTACGATTTTAACAAATTCGGTAATACTGCCTATATTACTTGGAATTCAGATTGTGTGGTGGTTTTACAATGAAGAAAAAATTTTCTGCATTTTTAATTCTCTCTCCTGTATTAGTATGGATGTTTGCATTTTTCTTAATACCTTTGTTTCTTGTTGTTTCAGTAAGCTTTTTAACACGTGGACAATATGGGGGCATACAATTTAATATTACATTGGATAACTATATAAGATTGATTGATCCAATGTATTTAAAAATATTTTGGAATTCCCTGGTTATATCTTTAATGACTACTATATCATGTTTATTATTAGGTTACCCATTTGCATATATAATTGGAAGATCTCCAAAGAAGTTTAGGGCAATACTTCTTATGTTAATAATTCTTCCATTTTGGACTAACTCCCTTGTTAGAACTTATGCATGGATAATACTTCTTCGTACTGAAGGTGTATTAAATTCATACCTTATGATGATGGGTATAATAAATAAACCTCTTCAGCTGCTTTATAATAATGGTGCTGTATTAGTTGGAATGCTTTATATAATGTTTCCATTTATGGTACTCCCTATATATGCTTCGGTTGAAAAGTTAGATAATACACTGATTGAAGCAGCTAAAGATCTATATGCCTCACCAATTAAAACATTTTTAAAGATAACATTACCTCTAACTAAATCTGGAATATTTGCTGGCTGTCTTCTTGTTTTTGTCCCTACATTAGGGTTATTTTTCATACCTGATTTAATGGGCGGAAGCAAAATCATTCTTTTGAGTAACCTTATTAAAAATCAATTCCTTGCTGCAAGAGATTGGCCATTTGGAATGGCAATATCTGTTCTGCTTATTATGCTAATGCTTATTATAATAGGCATAATGAGACTAAAAGGCGAAAAAATAGATAGTGAGGTATTCTAAGATGAAAAAAATGAATATATGGAGCATCCTATACAGTATATTAATTTATACTTTTTTGTATCTTCCTATATTTATACTCGTTATGTATTCCTTTAATAACTCAAAATTGAATTCAGTATGGACAGGATTTACAACAAAATGGTATGTAAACCTATTCCATGATGCAGCAATTTTAAATGCAATGAAAAATACTCTTTTGATTGCATTTGTTAGTACAATGTTTTCAATTGTAATAGGCACATTAACTGCAGTTGGACTGTATAGATATTCTTTTAAGGGTAAAAAATTTATTGAAAGTTTTCTTTATATACCTGTTGTAATACCTGAAATTGTTTTTGGTATTGCATTATTAGCATTTTTTTCTCAAATAAAGCTTCCTCTTGGGCTTTTAACTTTAATAATTGCTCATATAACTTTTTCAATATCATATGTTGTTATTGTTGTAAAATCAAGACTTGATGGATTTGACAAGTCTCTTGAGGAGGCATCAATGGATCTTGGAGCCACACCAAGAGAAACTTTTTTTAAAGTTACTCTTCCTTTAATTATGCCGGGAATTATTTCAGGGGGACTCCTTGCATTTACACTATCCCTTGACGACGTTATTATAAGCTTTTTTACAGCTGGACCATCATCAACTACTTTGCCCCTTAAAGTATTCTCTATGGTAAAATTTGGAGTAACACCTGAAATAAATGCTCTTTCAACAATAATGATGCTTTTTAGTATTATATTTGTTATTATTGCAGAAACAATTAAAAATAAAAATTTAAAAAGTAAAAAGATAAAAACAATTTTAGTAAGCCTTGTTATAATAGCAATTACTACATCTGCTGGATTAAACATTGCAGCAGATAAAGCAAATTCAGAGCCACTTGTTCTTAATATTTTTAACTGGTCTGAATACCTTCCTCAATCTGTAATAGATAAATTTGAGCAGACCTACAACGTAAAAGTCAATTACTCTACTTTCTCTTCAAATGAAGAAATGCTTGCAAAAATAATGGCAGGTGGTTCAGCTTATGACCTTGTTGTAGCATCGGACTATATGGTTGACATACTTGTTAAACAAGACCTTATTCAACCTATTGATAAGGATAATATACCAAATCTTTCTAATATAGGTTCTTCTTTTTTAAACCTTGAATTCGATAAAGGAAATGTATACAGCGTTCCTTATATGTGGGGAGATGCTTGTATAGTTTATGATACTTCAAAGATTAAGGGAAATATAACTGGATTTAATGATCTTTGGAACCCTGCATTTAAAAATAGTATTGTACTTTTGGATGATGAAAGAGCAATTATAGGCATGGCTCTTCAAAAAAATGGATATTCAATAAATGACACAGATCCAGAGCATCTTGAAAAAGCAAAAAATGACCTAATAAAACTTAAGACTAATATTAAAGCTTATGATTCTGACAGTCCAAAGACTCTATTAATTAATGGAGAGGCAAAGATTGGGTATGTATGGGGCGCAGAGGCTTATCTTGCAAAGAAAGAAAATAAAAACCTTAAGGTTGTAATTCCTAAAGAAGGACTTTTCCTACAACAAGATAACTTTACAATACCTAAAGGTGCAAAGCAGAAAAAGCTTGCAGAAACATTTATAAACTTTATATATAATCCTGAAATAAGTGCTGAAATATCAAAAGCCTTTCCTTATGCCAACCCTAATATAGAAGCACAAAAAATAATAGATCAGGACATTTTAAATGATATTGCAGTATATCCACCTGAAGAAGCCGTTAAAAAAGGAGAACACCTTAAAGATATCGGAAATGATATTAAGTATTTTGACAAAATCTGGTCTCAAATAAAGCAATAAAAATAAAATAAATAGGTCTACAATAAATGTTGGGGTAATCCCAACATTTTTCATTTTGGGACGGTTATTTATTATCTTTAATTTTAAATTTTGGAATTTTCTCGATATGTTGTTATTATTATTTGGTAGAATATTTTGGTACAAGCTAAGGGACGGTTAGTGTGAAAATGTCCATTTACAAAAAAGGAAAAAAGTTCAAGACAAGGGACGGTTACTTATTTCATACACAATATCTGCAAAATCAGGGGGACATGTATAAAATATTATGTCTATTATTTAATATAATAAGTAACCGTCCCTTATGTTACCTTTGAAAAACCACAAACTTTTTCATGCCGTCGTTGTGGCTATTCATTAATCATGACCTGTTACTTATCTATTTGAAGGTCTACTCATCAATCGTATCTAAGGACGGTTACTTATTAATTTTATTTCACTAAAAAAACACAATAATTGCTTTATATATAAGATAAATTTTGTTCAATTTACAAAATTTATTATTATTTTGATAAGCTTGTCCACTTTAAATCATATATTTCATTTTGCATTGGACTACTATCTATTTAAACTTTTTATCTTTTTATTTAAAATTTTCTATGCCTCTATCATTAATATCTCCTTAAGCAATAGTCTATATTTCTCTTCCTTTACAAGCTCCCTCCCAAGGGAACATAGCTTTGAAACGTTAGATTGCCCCATATTCCCAAGTATCCTGCATATATCGGCACATCTTAAATCACAAAACTTTCTTAACACAAAGCATAGTATTGCCTTCGCTTCCTTTGCCTCCTTTGCCCGCTTTATCCTTAGCATTAGCTTATCTACGTTGAATTTTTGTGATATTAATTCTATTATTTTATCAGGGGATAGATCCCTTACAAGGATTGTTCTCATGCTCCTATACTCTGTTCCTTCTTTCTTAAACTCTTCCCTTTGTGCATCAACAATACTTTTTACTTTAAATACAAAGTCTTTGTACATAGCCCTTGCTGTAGCTTCCTTTAGGCTAAACATAGATAATATAAATTTGTCATCTATAAGTTCAAATTCATCTGTCTTTTCCCCTAAGAATATGCCTAAAGATGAAAAGCGGTAATCCTGTGGATTTTTATCGTAGCCTTTTAGGTCTGTTGCGTTAAAGTGAACGTAGGCTGTTAAGGCAAAGAGGTATCTATCATCCTTTACGATTAAGCTTTTGAACCTGTCTTGAAAGAGATGGCCACTTCTTTCATACCTTTTATTAAAATACATGGCATATTTATAGTTTATAAAGTGCATTATTTTTGAGATATCTGCACCGTTTGCATCTATAATAAAATGAGCATGATTATCCATAAGGCAATAGGAATAAACTCTAAATTCGAACTGTTCTTGGGCTTTTTTCATGTAGTCAAGATATTTTATCTTATCTTTATCATCTTTATAGAGGGGAACTTCGGATATACTTTTAACCATAACATGATAAATAGAGTCATAGCTTTTTTGCCTTGCCATTCTTGGCATAAAAAAAACACCTCCAACTTGGAATATATTTTTAGTATTATTTTTCCAAGTTGGAGGTGTGTTTATTCATAGAATTGGTGTGAATGTACCTTAAATGAGTAACAGGTCATGACTAAAAGTAGCCACAACGACGGCATGAAAAAGTTTTAGGCTTGTCAAAGGCAACAGTAGGGACGGTTAATTATTATATTAAATAATAGATAAAATATTTTATGCATGTACCCCTAATTTTGCAGATATTGTGTATGAAATAAGTAACCGTCCCTCGGCTTGTACTTTTTTCCTTTTTTGTAAATGGACATTTTCACACTAACCGTCCCGGAAAGACTGGAAAAGACCGGGAAACCGCAAAATACCTCAAGTAACCCCCAAGAAAGCAAGAGGAGAAACCTAGATTTAATTGATGTAGATATATAGAAAATAAGTAACTGTCACTGTCCCAAGTTTCCAGGTTTTATATATGTTTATATCTTTCTATTATCTTATAAGCAAATTGAAACAAGGTCGTTGTAAATAAGATTCCAAAAGCTATTGCCCCTGCAATGGCCACTGTTTCAACAGCTTTAACGGCTGCACTGCTGTAATTGTTATTTACTAAATATAAAACTGTAAAATAAGCCCCTGCACCTGGGACAAGTGGAAAAATGCCTGGTATTGAAAATACAAAAGCAGGTGTTTTTAATATTCTTGCCATAGTTTCACTATAAAATCCCACAACAATTGCACCTATAAAAGTTGAAAAAACAACTCCATTTGTATACTTATATATAGAAATATACGTGATCCAACTTAATCCTCCACATACTCCTGCCCAAACAAGATTTTTTTTCTGTATATTAAAAATTATCCCTCCACAAAAACTTCCTAAAAAAGCAAATAAAAAATCTCTCACAGTATCACATCCAATACATATTTAATGTTAACATAATACCAACCCCAACTCCAACAGCAATTGAAATGAAAAGCGCTTCTCCAAGCCTTGTAAAGCTTGAAATCAAATCTCCATACAAAGCATCTTTTATACCATTTGTAATACTCACGCCTGGTACAAGAATCATTATAGAACCAATAATTATTTTATCAATATTAAAATCTGGCGAAAATTTACCTGCAATAACACTAATACCACCTGCTATCATTCCCGATATAAAGTATTCAAAAAATTGAAAAAATCCTATAGATTCAATTTCATTTTTTACTTTAAGAATGAGCATACTTATAAAAAATGCTACAATACCATCCTTTTCAGTGCCCTTAAATAGCATTGTAAAAGAAAATGCTATTAACCCTGCTGCAATACATCTTGTTAATTGGGAAAAATATGGCATACCTTCAATATTCTTTAGTTGTTTAATAGCTTCTTCATAATTAAGTTTTTTACTTTCAAGCCTCCTTGAAAACGCATTTATTGAATCTATTCTATGTAAATCTATAGTTCTGTTCTCGATACGTTTTACATAAGTAATCATTTCATTTTCATCTCCCATGCAGGATATTGTAAATCCTGTTGGCATAACAAAGCATTCACATTCAACTCCATAGCTTTTGCATATCTTTTTTGCAGTATACTCTACTCTATAAATTTCAGCTCCACTTGATAGTAATATTTCTGCTGCAAGAGCTGCTATTTCTAATACATGTTTTGTAAGCATACTCCTCACTACCTTTTAACTTTTAATTATTTAACAATCATATTATACAAATATTTATTTAAAAATCCTATAATAACTTATCTATTTAATATAAATTTTATATTTAAATAATTAATCACATTTATTCATTTTAATAGACTTTAATAATACATATAGAAAATTTCATCTATAAGATTTTATAAAAATTATTTGAGAAAAAACTATACAACATCTCTGTTTTTAAAATTAAAAACAAACCATCTTTATGCTATATCATTTTATATCATAAGACAATCAAATATGTTATTATAATTTTGTTAAGTTATTAATTTATTAATATTCATAACCATTTTCAAAGTTGTTTTAAAGGAGGGAAAAATTTAAATTTAAATATTGTTATAATGTTTATATATAAATCAATGTTTTCAACATAATCAACAACAAAAATCATGCCTTTTTAATTAAGAAACAATTTATTAATACCATTTATTAAAACGGGGGAGAATTATGAATCAAATCTTAAAAAACGAATTAAAAGATATAATAATTGACACAAAAGGATCTGATGAAGAATTTATTGTAGATGTTGTAATAGTAGGAGCTGGTGGTTCTGGAACTGCCGCTGCAATTGCTGCAGCAGAAAGAGGATCAAAGGTTATGATTATTGAAAAAACAAATGTATTTGGTGGCAATACTCGTTTATCTTCAGGTTTTTTTGCAATAAACTCATCCTTTCAAAAATCAGAGGGTTTTAATTTTTCTGTAGATGAAGCTATTAACCGTCTTATAGAGTTTAATCAATATCTCTCAAACGGTCCATTAACACGTGCTATAGTTGAAAAATCTGCAGATACAATTGAATGGCTACAAAAGTATGGAATGGAATTTAAACTTCAAGATAAAACAACTCAATTTGCTCATGAAAATGATCCATATAAATATAAAGTATATCATAAATATGTTAATATTAGTGCTGGTTTCAAAAAAATATATGAGCATCTTGATAAAATGGGTGCTATATTACAACTAAATACTAGCCTGAAATCAATCCTTAAAGATGAAACTGGTAATGTAATTGGTATAACAGCAATCAAAAAAGATGGAAGTATTATTACAGTAAAGGCTAAATCAACTATTATTTGTACTGGAGGATTCGGTGCAAATATAGAAAAGGTAAAAAAAACTTTAAATATAGCTTATGTTAATTCCCTTGGAATGCCAAATAGTGGTGAAGGACTGTCTCTTATGGAAGAAGTAGGTGCAATCAATTGGGATGCTACTCCCCTTCTTCATGCCTGTCAGCTTGCTAATTCTAAAGTATCTAAAGAATCAAGCAGCGATAAACTTGCTGGTTTTTCTAATTCAAGTCTTACTCAGCTGCTTATGTCGCCATTACTTTGGGTTGATCCTTATGGCTCACGATTTGTAAATGAGGATGTTGTATATGATTCTGCTTTCTGGGCTAATGCTGCATATTCAGCAGGTGGTAGATATTACATTATTGTTGATAAAGCTACATTGGAAGATTATACAAAGGGAACTTCTATACGCATTTCTAAAGCTGGTCCTGGAGCAAATATGCAAAAGGCTGATTTTATTGAACTTGCAGAGGCTGCTGTTAAGGCAGGAACTGCTTTTAAAGGAAGTACTATTGTTGAATTGGCAAATTCTGTGGGAATGAATGCTGATGAGCTTGAACTTACAGTTACACGCTATAATAAAATGGTGAAAAATAAAATAGATACTGACTACAATAAATCTGCTGCTTCTTTAAAATATACTGTTGAAACTGGTGATTTTTACGCATTCGAATGCCGTGTTGTATATCTTGGTACAATTGGTGGTGTAAAGGTAAATAAAAAACTTGAAGTTGTTAACATTGAATGCAAACCAATTAATGGTTTATATGCTGCAGGTGCTAGTGCAGGCGGTTATTATGCCGGAAAAGGTTATCCACCTTATGAAGGCTTGGCTAGCGGATTTGCATGGACTTCAGGCCGTATAGCAGGTGAAAATGCGGCTGTCTATGCTACTCTAAAATAAATTAATTTAACTTTTTTGTTAAATATTTGGGATAAAAAATTGACATGCTCCCTTTATGGTAAACAATTAAAATAATAAAGCTTTGGCCATAAGGAGGAGTATATTTTTTATTTTCATAAAAAGTAAAACTAAAACATTTCTAATTTTCTTTTAACCATTTGCAATAACTAAAATTTTTTTGATATATGGAACATTAAAAACAAATTTCTAATTTATTTCCATTTCACTTTCTACGTTGAAAGATAGTTTTTCTGTTAAATTGATATCATTATGCATAAAATAAGTAACAGGTCATGATTAAAAGTAGCCACAACGACGGCATGAAAAAGTTTGTGTTTTTTCAAAGGTAACAGAAGGGACGGTTACTTATTATATTAAATAATAGACATAATAACAGGAGGGACGGTTATTTATTATATTAAATAAACATACTATTTTATGGATGTCCCCATGGATGTCCCCCTGATTTTGCAGATATTGTGTATGAAATAAGTAACCGTCCCTCGTCTTGTATTAAATTGATATCATTATGCATAAAATAAGTAACCGTCCTTGAATTTGTTACAAAATTATATAAAATAAGTAACCGTCCCCAAATTTATCTGAATTTACAAAAAAATACTTGACTTGTGTTAGCTAGTCTGCAATTATATAAAAGGGTGCTGCTTATTGGTTAGGTTAAATCAATGTGCCATTTTACTTTTATCCCAAGTTGGAGGAAGGTTTATTGGGATAGTAAAAGTTTTACATAATAAGCAGCACCCGTTTTGGCTATTATTACTTATTCTCCAAGATACGCTTTTTTTACATCTTCATTTTGGAGTATCTCTTTGGCATCTCCTTCCAAGCTTATTGTCCCTGTTTCAAGAACATAAGCCCTATTTGCAATTGACAAGGCTATATGTGCATTTTGTTCAACAAGAAGTATAGTTCTTCCTTCTTTATTTATTTCTTTTATTATTTTAAATATTTCTTTTACAAGGAGTGGCGAAAGCCCCATAGATGGTTCATCTAAAAGTAACAGATCTGGATTTGACATAAGTGCTCTTCCAATTGCAAGCATCTGCTGTTCTCCACCTGATAGCGTACCTGCAATTTGATTTCTTCTTTCCTTTAGTCTTGGAAATAATTCGTAAACAAGTTCATAATCTTTTTTAACATTTTTATCTTTTCTCAAATATGCACCCATTTCAAGATTCTCCATTACTGTCATTGAAGGAAAAACTCTTCTACCTTCAGGGCATTGTATTAACCCCATAGATACTATTTTCGAAGGATTAAGGTTTGTAATAATTGTATCTTTATACATTATAGAACCAGAAGAAACAGGCTCTAAGCCAGAGATTGCTCTTAAAGTTGTTGTCTTACCAGCACCATTTGCACCAATTAAAGTTACAATCTCCTTTTTTTTAACTTCAAAGCTTATTCCTTTTATTGCATGAATAACTCCATAGTGCACATTTAAGTCCTTAACTTTCAGCATTATGATGCAACCTCCTCGCCTATATACGCTTCTATGACGCTTGGATTTTTCTTAATTTCCTCCGGCTTCCCTTCTGCTATAATCTGCCCATGGTCAAGAACAGTTATATTTTCACAAAGATTCATAACAAACTTCATATCATGCTCTATAAGAAGTATTGAAAGATTAAACCTTTCTTTAACAAATTTAACCGTATCAAGCAATTCCATAGTCTCCTGAGGATTCATCCCTGCCGCAGGCTCATCCAAAAGAAGAAGTTTAGGGCTTGTAGCTAAAGCCCTTGCTATTTCAAGCCTTCTTTGTTTGCCGTAGGGCAGATTTTTAGCTAAATTTTCAGCATACTTATCAAGTTTAAATATCTTCAAAAGTTCCATTGCTTTTTCAGTTATTTCATTTTCTTCTCTATTAAATGAAGGTAATCTTAAAACACTTGATATAATACCATTTTTTGCTTTAAAATTATATGCTATTTTAACATTATCAAGAACTGTTAACTCTTTAAAAAGCCTTATATTTTGAAAAGTCCTTGCTAAACCTATTTTAGTGATCTCATTTGGCAGTAGCCCAACTATATCTTTTCCTTGAACTTTTATTTTTCCAGCGGTTGGTCTATATACACCTGTGAGCATGTTAAAAACAGTTGTTTTCCCAGAACCATTTGGCCCAATAAGACCGTGTATTTCTCCTTCTTCAAGGGAAAGTTTAAACTCAGATACAGCTTTTAATCCTCCAAAGTAAATTGTTAAATCTTCAACTGTTAGCAATTTCATCTTTAACTTTCCCTCCCTTCATAAAAATTCTTGTTATCTTGTTATAAAGTCTAGATATAGATAAATCCCTGGAACCTAAAAGACCAGATGGTTTATATAACATTGTCAATATAAGAATTATTGGGAATATAATCATTCTATAGTCTTGCAGTTCCCTTAATAATTCCAATATAGTTGTAATTCCTGTAGCAGCTATTATCGATCCAAATAAATTCCCCATCCCTCCAATAACAACCATCATTACAATATCAATTGACTTTAAAAATCCAAAGGATTGAGGGTTAATATACATTAAAAAGTGTGCATAAAGCCCTCCTGCAATTCCTGCAAAAAAAGAAGCTATTACAAATGCAGTAAGTTTATATTTTGAAATATCAATTCCCATTGATTGAGCAGCAATTTCATCTTCACGAACTGCCTTTAATGCTCTTCCGTGTGTAGAGCGTATAATATTTACAATAACCAAAACAGTTATAATAGTTGCTATATAGGTTGCTGTAAAGGTAGTTTTTTTAGGTATAGCCATCAATCCTCTTGCTCCACCTACATAATCAATATTTACAAAAATAACTCTTATTATTTCACCGAAACCAAGTGTTGTAATACCAAGATAATCCCCTTTTAATCTTAATATTGGAAATCCTATAACAAGTCCTATAATTGCCGCTCCAATTCCACCAATTATTAATGCAATTGGAAATGGTAATCCTAATTTAATTGATATTATAGCAGACAAATATCCTCCAACTGACATAAACCCTGCATGACCAAGTGAAAACTGACCTGTTATTCCAAGAACAAGATTTAAGCTTACAGCAAGTATTATATTTATTCCAATAAAAATGATTATCTGAACATAATAATCATTTAATATTCCAAAATAAATAAGAAGTTGTATAATAGAATAAACAATTACTGATGCAACTAAAATTATTAGATACTTATATTTTTCGCTCAAATATATCACCTACACTTTCTCGCTAGACTTTTTACCAAGAAGTCCGGAAGGTCTAAAAAGAAGTATAATTATTAAAATGCTAAATGCTATGGCATCAGAAAATTTTGTTGATATAAATCCTTTTGTTAAAGATTCTGCAATACCCATTAACACTCCTCCAGCCATTGCACCAGGAATTACTCCTATTCCTCCAAGTACTGCTGCAGTAAAAGCTTTAAGTCCTGGCATGATTCCCATTAAAGGGTCTATCCTTTGATATAATACTCCAACTAATACTCCTCCTACTGCTGCAAGTGCTGATCCAATTCCAAAAGTATATGAAATTATCCTATCTATATCTATTCCCATTAGCCTTGCAGCATCCTTATCCTGGGACACAGCTCTCATTGCTTTCCCAACTTTAGTATTATGAACGATAAATGTAAGTAAGATCATAAGCCCAATAGATACACCAAGTGTCACAAGCTTTAGTGAATCGATTTCCAAATTTCCTATAGTAACCATTTTTGATGTTAAAAGGCCAGGAAAACTTTTTGGATTAGGCCCTATTATTATTCTTACAAGATTTTCAAGTAATAAGGATATACCTATTGCTGTGATTAGAGCAGTTATTTTGGGAGCTTTTCTTATCGGTCTATATGCTAATCTTTCAATTGTCATACCGAGCAAAGCACATACAACCATCGCAGCAAGCAATGTTGGTACAAAAGATAAATTAAACATATTTGCAGCATAATAAGCTGCAAAGGCTCCAATCATGTAGATATCTCCATGGGCAAAATTTATAAGCTGTACAATACCGTAAACCATAGTATAACCTAAAGCTATTAATGCATAGACACTTCCAAGGGCAATTCCATTAATTAATTGCTGCATAAATATCATAGAATATTTCCCCTTTCATTGTTTTTATACCAAAAGAAGGCTTAAGTTGCCTTCTTTTGGCTTAGGAAAACTTATGGATTTACCTTTCCAACAAATACTTGTTTCCCGTTTTCAATCTTTAGCATAACTGCTGGCTTTATTGGATTTCTATTTTCATCAAGTTTAATCTCACCAGTTACAGCTTTAAGATCTATTTTTTTCAATGCTTCAGCAATTTTTTCTCCATCTGTGCTTCCCGCTTTCTTTATTGCTTCAAACATCATATTAGCTGCATCATATCCTAATGCTGCAAGTGCATCTGGAACCTCATTATACTTAGCCTTATAATCATTTATAAATTTTACTACTTCAGGTGAAGTATCATCCTTGGAATAATGGTTACAGAAATATCCTCCTTCTACTGCTGTTCCTCCAATCTTCACTAAATCAGGTGAATCCCAGCCGTCACCTCCAAGGAATACAGACTTAAGTCCAAGCTGTCTTGCCTGTTTTGCAATAAGACCTACGTTCTGATAATAGTCCGTTAAAACAATTACGTCAGGAGGATTTTTCTTTATATTTGTAAGCTGAGCACTAAAATCGGTTTCTCCATTGTTATAACTTTCATAAGCTGTTACTTTACCACCAGATTTTTCAAATGCTGCCTTGAAATATTCTGCAAGACCTACAGTATAGTCATTTCCAACATCATACAATACAGCTGCTGTTTTAGCTTTTAAATTTTCTGTTGCAAATTTTGCTATAACTGTTCCTTGGAATGGATCTATAAAACATGCTCTAAAGGCATATTCATTACCTTTTTCTGATGTAAATTTGGGGTTTGTTGATGCTCCTGAAATCAATGGAATCTTATTTTGGGTTGCTACTGCTGCCATAGGTATTGATACCTTACTGGAAACAGAACCTATAACTCCTACAACCTTATCGTTATTTATCAGCCTTTGAAGAACCGCAACACCTTGCTCTGGTTTGTTCTCATCATCCTGAACAATCAATTTAATCTTCTTTCCGTTTATTCCTCCCGCACTGTTAACCTGTTCAACTGCAAGTTCAATACCATTCTTAGTTGATTTTCCAAAGGTAGATATGTCTCCAGTAATAGGAATTACTGCTCCTATTTTTATTTCATCTCCTTCCTTATCGCTGCTACTGGTTGTACCGCTATTGTTTGATGTCTGTTTAGTACCACAAGATGTTAATACAAAAGCAACAACTATTATAGATGTTAATAAAGATAGTAATTTCTTTTTCATATAAATTCCTCCTTTTTAAACTTATATAAATTTTAATTAAATACAATAAAATAACATATATGTAATAAATTTCTTAATATGATATAATAAAAAACTCAATGGAGGCATAAATTCCCTTATAACATGACCCTCCGTTGAGTCTTTTGTATTTAAGGTGCTAAACACACTATTGAATACATTTACATAGATATTTTTACATTCCAAATAAAAATACCTACGATATTCTATTTAGTTTTATAAAATAGCTAAAATAATTTATTTTACATATAATCTATCATAATTATTTTACATTTGCAAGTATTAAATTTTATAAATTCATTTTAATTATTTTTAATATCTTTTATGCATTAATTTTTCAAACAATATTTTTGCATTGTTTTTTAATATTATTCGTGTAGTAAACATCACATTCCCGTATAAATGATATATTTTAGTATTTTTATACAATATAATGGATATTTAAATTGATATATTTACCAGATTATTAATTTTAATTAATATGAATATTGAATTTTTAAATTTTTTTTATTTCATTTTTCATTAAAAATCAGGTGATAGTAAAACTATCACCTGATTTTTAATTTTCATTTATCGGATTTTTTCTTATTATTCCATCAGCAAAAGGAATAAATATTGATATTATAGTTGAAATAAAGAGTATATGAATATACCATGCTAATGGAATCACTTGAAAGGGAGATACTGCTCCTTTTGCAAAACTAAGGAGTATAAGCATTTGTGCACCATAAGGTATTATTCCCTGCATTATACACGAAAAAATATCCAATAGCGATGCAGTCCTTCTAGGATCTACTTTGAATTTACTGCTGACTTTTTTAGCTATTTCTCCATTTATTATAATTGCAACTGTATTATTTGCAACAGCAGCATCTGTTAAAGATACAAGGGCTGCTATTCCTATCTCAGCAGATTTTCTTCCCTTCATAAATTTTTGTATTTTAGTTAATAAGTACTGTATTCCTCCATCTTTTGAAATCATCTCCGCAAGGCCTCCAGTTAGCATAGATAATAAAAATATATCTATCATTCCCTTAAAACCTTCAAAAATCTGCTGGCATAATGTTAAAATTGTTAAATTTCCATAGTATAATCCTATAACCCCTGATAAAACAATTCCTGCTGTAAGAACAATAAAAACGTTTATTCCAGATATGGACATTACAAGCACGAATATATATGGTAATACTTTTATGATATTAAATTCATAAGTCTGCATATAAGGAAGAGTTTCTGGTCTTCCAAATATAAGAAGAAGGATAAATGTTATTATCGCAGCAGGAAGAGCAATTAAAAGATTTAATCTAAACTTATCCCTCATTTCACATCCTTGGGTTCTGGTAGCAGCTATTGTAGTATCTGATATTACTGATAGATTATCTCCAAACATAGCACCACCAAGCACTGATGCTAAAGTAAGCGGTAATGATAGCCCTGCCTTTTGAGCTAAACCTACTGCAATAGGCCCAACAGCGACTATAGAGCCAACAGAAGTTCCAGTTGATAAAGATATAAAACAAGTAATTATAAATAATCCTGCTACAATATAATTTGCTGGTATATAAGTTAAGCCAAGATTAACAGTTGAATCAACCCCTCCTATTGATTTTGATACAACTGCAAAGGCACCTGCTAATAAATATATTATACACATAATTATAATGTTAGGATTTCCACATCCTTTTATAAAAGTATCAAATTTTTCATCTATAGTTCCATTTAAAATGATAAATGCAAATATTATTCCAACAAAAGCTGCAACTGGTGCAGGAAGTTGATAAAATGCAAGCTCTACTCCTTTTTGCTGAAGGATTATACCACTACCTAAATAAATAAGAATAAAAATTATAAAAGGTATTAACGCCTTACCATTTGCTTTTGTAAAATCTTTTCCCATATTCTCTCCCCTTATGTTTTATCATATTTTACTTCATATATTGTAATATATCTATCAAATTTATTTTTATCATTATTTTCAATTATAAAATGCCGAATGAGTAAGGTTTAATTCTTCATAAGTACAAAGACCATTATCTAAAGCCTTTTGTCTTAAAGTTAAATAAAGCTCTGCATTTGTTGCATCCTCATAAGGCATAACAAATATAATTCCTATGATAAGTGCAAGCGTTCCAAGTAAATACCATCCTATGAATGATAAATCCAATACAAATATATCAAATTTTTCTCCCTTTGTCATATCGTTGCTAAGCTCTATTGCTCTCTTATATCCAATATTAGGATTGTCTGCAAGTATATAAGGTACCATTCTATAAGCATAAGATTTTACTATTCCAGGTATAATTAAAAGTAGCGTCCATAAAAATATTAAAACAGCCTTATATAGCATAGTCCCGACAATATTTAAGTATCCTTCTTTAAAAGCAAACCCTAAATAACTAAAATTAATATCTCCCTGTGCTGACTTTATAAAGTATTTTCTTCCTCCAACTTCAATAAGATATCCAACAAAAATCCTTAGTATAATAAAAATAATACTAATAAGTAAAACAACAGCAAAAATATTTGGATTATCTACTTCTATATTACCAAAAACCCTTCCTCCTCTTCCTCTATTTCCAGCACCAAATATAGCAATAATTACGCTAACCAATAATGCCTGCCAATAATTTAATTTTAATACATTTTTAGCTCTCTGTTTTATCTCTGCTCTTGTCCACATACTATTTCCCCCCTTTTATAAAATATATATGTTAAGAATATATCATAAATGTAAATTTAATTCAAAAAAAATTTTACAAGTTTAGTTATTATTTTTTACTTTGTAGGCAGTTAAAGCGTATTCTAAAATAAAATTTCATCTTATTGGTAAATGTATATTTTAGAAAAAACTATTGAAAATAAATTTAATAATGTTTATAATAATTTTAAACCCCCTCCCCAATAGGGGTAGGATTAAAGGAGGATTGTTATGAACGCTGAAAAAGAAAAAGCAATGCAACACCTTAAAACAGCTCGTGGGCAAATAGACGGGATATTAAAAATGATTGATGATGGTAGATATTGTGTTGATATTTCAAATCAAATAATAGCTGTACAGTCCCTTTTAAAAAAAGCTAACATGCTGATTTTAAAGCAGCATTTAAATCACTGTGTAAAAGCAGCATTCATAAGTAATTCTGGCGAAGAAAAAATTGATGAAGTAATGGACATACTTGAAAAACTAATTGGAAGGTAGGTGATTTTAATGGAAAAAACAATTAAAATAGGCGGGATGACATGTGCTGCCTGTGCAAAAGCAGTTGAACGATCAGTTAAAAAGCTTGACGGAGTTATAAAGGGTGAAGTAAATATGGCAACTGAAAAGCTTTTAGTTGAATATGACCCATCTAAAGTTAGAATCTCTATGATTAAGGATGCTATTAAAAAAGCAGGCTATATACCTCTTGATGATAATTTAACAGCTGAAAGTGATAAACAAAGAAAAGACATTGAAATAAAAAATCTATTTAAAAATCTTTTATTATCTGCTGTATTTACAATACCCCTTCTTTATATAGCAATGGGGCATATGTTTGGAATTATGCTTCCAAAAATTATAGACCATACTCATAATCCTTTAAATTTTGCTCTTATCCAGCTTATCCTTGTAATTCCAACAGTTTTTGCTGGAAAAAGATTTTATAAAGTAGGATTTAAAACTCTATTTAAAGGAAGTCCAAACATGGACTCTCTAATTGCAATTGGAACTTCAGCCTCTATATTATATGGCTTATTTGCAATATATAAAATTTACCATGGAGATATGGAATATACAAAAGATCTTTATTTTGAATCTGCAGCAACTATAATAACTCTCATTCTTCTTGGAAAATACCTTGAAGCAAAGACAAAGGGTAAAACATCTGAAACTATTAAAAAACTTATGATGCTTTCACCAAAAAATGCAAGAGTTATCCATCAGGATAAAGAAATTGAAATACCAATTGATGAAGTTGAAGTTGGAGATATTATAATTGTAAGGCCTGGTGAAAAAATACCTGTTGATGGTATTATTGTTGAAGGTACAACGACAATTGATGAATCTATGCTTACAGGCGAGAGTATACCTGTACTTAAAAAAGCTGGGGATGAGGTTATTGGTGCAAGTATAAATAAAAATGGAAGTATAAAATTTAAAGCAACAAAAGTTGGGGAGAATACTACTTTATCGCAAATTATAAAACTTGTTGAAGGTGCACAAGGTTCAAAGGCCCCAATTGCAAGACTTGCTGATGTAATTTCAGGATACTTTGTCCCAATAGTTATTTTAATTGCATTTATCTCAGGTATTTCCTGGTTTATTTCTGGAAGAGGAACCATATTCTCACTTACAATTTTTGTATCCGTCCTTGTAATTGCCTGTCCATGTGCCCTTGGTCTTGCAACTCCAACTGCAATAATGGTAGGCTCAGGAAAGGGAGCTGAATATGGAGTATTAATAAAATCAGGAAGTGCCCTTGAACTTACACATAAAATAAATACCATCGTATTTGATAAAACAGGAACTATTACTGAAGGAAAGCCAAAGGTTACAGATATATTTAGTTTTGGAATTGATGAAAACAAGCTTTTAATGTATGCCGCATCCTGTGAAAATGCATCAGAGCATCCTTTAGGTGAAGCAATTGTAAAAGAAGGTTCAAATAGAGGATTAGATCTTATTCCTGTTAAAGAATTTTTATCAATACCTGGACATGGAATAAAGGCAAGTGTCGATAGTCACAATATAGTTCTTGGCAATAAAAAACTTATGAAGGATATGGATATAGACATAAATGAAACAGAAAAAAAATTTGATGATTTAGCTACAGAAGGCAAAACCCCAATGTTCATTGCAATAGATGGAAAAATATCCGGAATAATTGCCGTTTCTGATGTTGTAAAGGAAAACAGCAAAAAAGCAATAAAAAAACTTCAGGACATGGGAATCGAAGTTGCAATGATAACTGGAGATAACAAAAAAACAGCAGAAGCTATTGCAAAACAAGTTGGAATTGACAGAGTTTTTGCCGAAGTACTACCTCAGGATAAAGCAATGGAGGTTAAAAAACTTCAGGATGAAGGCAAAAAAGTTGCCATGGTTGGAGATGGAATCAACGATGCCCCAGCCCTAGCACAATCTGATGTTGGAATTGCTATAGGATCTGGTACTGATGTTGCGATAGAATCAGCGGATATAATACTTATGAAAAGCGATATACTCGATGTTGTAACTTCAATACAGCTTAGCAGGGCAACAATTAAAAATATAAAGCAGAACCTTTTCTGGGCCTTTGGATATAACATACTTGGTATACCAATTGCTGCAGGAATTTTAACTCTATTTGGTGGGCCAAGATTAAATCCTATGATTGCAGCTGCAGCAATGAGTTTTAGCTCAGTTTCAGTTCTTTTAAATGCTTTGAGATTAAAGGGCTTTAAGCCTGAAATATAAATTATTTTAGATTGTGTTAAGTAAATATGAAAAAATAGCGTAGCTACACGTATAATTACACAAAATTACACAGTTTTTTTATGTAATCTAAATTAATAAAATTTGATAATACTGGATTTATCAAAAAAAGGCATGCCGAAGGCACCTACTTAAAACTTAAAATGTAGGTGTGTTAAGAATATATGGTTTATTTGAGAATTAAGCAGACAGAAGCCAGTTATTAATATTTTTTTCATCAACTAAAATACCAGCAACTTGTGCAGGAGTTAGATTGTTTAAAGAATAGTGAGGTCTTAAAAAATTATAATGGAAAATAAACATTGCTATTAGAGTGTTTGCACTTTCAAATGATTTAAAACCTCTTTTACGTTTATACCAGTCTTTAAATGTATCATTAAAAGCTTCTAGCAAGTTGTTGGATATATCATCTTTAAATGATTGAACTTTTATGTGTTTTGAAGAATTAAAAATAGTTTTAGTAGCAAGATTATATGAGCCTAATCTATCGGTCACAATAGCCGATGGACATCCAAACTTACTTGCAGATTTAAACAAGGAAAAAGCTTGAGAAGCATCTCTTGAAGGAGATAAATTAAAACCAAGAACCATTCTGGTTTCTGAATCTATAATTAACCAAATATAATGTTTTTTACCATTAATAAAAACGACAGTTTCGTCGGCATGCCATTCATCAGATGCACTTAAATCAAGATTTTCAGTAAGTTTATTAGCTATACTTAGAAAAATTGGAGCAAATTTTTTGCACCAAGATGCAATAGTTACATGAGAAACTTTGACATTGTAGGTTAGTTTAAAAAATTGAGATATTCTTCTTGTTGAAGAACCATTTAGATAATAGAGGTTAAGTGCAGTAAGAATTAAAAATAATGGAAATCTCATTCTTTTAAAATCTGTCTTTCCTTTAATTAATTCACAAGATGCAGAGGGTATATTAATAGGTTTTGCAACATAAATAGAATGACCACATTTTTTAGAGTTGCAAGTATAATGGGAATAGTACTCATAATCATGGTGCAAATAAGTACCACTACCACAAACAGGACAACGAGGATACCCTCTCAATACACGATTTTTCTTACCCTTATAATCTTCAAGAGTAAACTGACGTCTACAGTCTTTACATTGATATTTTTGATTACCTGCTTTGTCTTTCCCAAAGCGATAGAGATTTTGACTATGGCATCTTGGACATGAAATTTTATTCAATGACTTGCACATAATTTCATCTCTCCTTCGGAGGTATTTTGTTTTTCGCTATATATAAGATAACTCAAAGGAGAGATGAAATTCAAATATCATATAACTTAACAAAACTTTATTTTAGATAAGGAGGTTTATAATGAAAAAAATAAATATTAAAGGGATGTCATGTATGCACTGCGTGATGCACGTTAAAAATGCATTAAATGAAGTAAATGGAGTTAAGGCTGTTGATGTAAATCTAAAAGAAAACTATGCAACTGTTGAAGGTGAAAATATCAATGATAGCGATATAAAAAATGCAATTGAAGATGCTGGATATGAAGTTGTATCCATTGAAGAAGTTTAAAAAAGTATCCACCTTTTTGGTGGATACTTTTTTAAAGCACCTTTTTAACATCATACATAGAAGATAATACAAGCCAATTCTGTGGGAAAAATCTTCCTATTGTCCAATAGCTTACTCCTCCAAGCTTATATTCATTAACAAGAAGTAGTTTCGCTTCAATACTTCTTGCATCCTCAAACCAAACAACATGCTGTCTTCTTTGTGAGTCATAATAATTAAAAAATGGTGATTGAGACTTTGTATCATATTCTATCGCAGCCCTATTCCTTCTTGCAAGTTCAACTGCAGCTGTGTTTGAAACTGCTTGTGCTGCAGTATTTGGTCTATAAGGTAAAGTCCAGTCATATCCATAATTAGGAATACCCATCAATATTTTCTCTGAAGGTATCACTTCTACGGCATAATCAAGTACTCTCTTAACTTCATTTATTGGAGCAACTGCAAGAGGAGGCCCATAAGTATATCCCCATTCATAAGTCATAAGTATAACAAAATCAACAATTGACCCATGAGCAGCATAATCATGGGCTTCATATAAAAGCCCCTTTTGTTCCGCTGAGGTTTTTGGAGCAAGAGAAGTTAAAAGTATATATCCCAAAGGCTTTAATCTCTGCTTAATTTTATTTATGAAGCTATTATATTTTTCTCTGTCATCAGGGTAAATATATTCAATATCAAGGTTAAGTCCATAGTAATTCTTTTCCTTCATTGTTGATATTATATTATTAATAGCCCTTTCCTGAATTACATCATTAGTTAAGATACTTCGTGCAATATCACTATTAAATCCTTTTCCTTCCTCAATATTTGTAACAACCATTATTGGTGCCACATTATTAGCCCTTGCAAGCTGTATAATCTGGCTGTCATCTATTGTATTTAAAGAACCATCCATTTTTATTTCGTAACTGAATATGCTAAGGTAAGTAAGGTAAGGAAAAGTCTTTTTTAAAATATCGGTATTAGTAGCTGGAAATGCGTATCCATTTACATATATTGTTCCAAGCTTTTTAGTTCTGTCTGGAATGATAATAAACTGTCCCGGCTGAATTAATGATGGATTGGTGATAATTGGATTTGCAGAAAGTATATCATCTACACTAACCTTATAATCCTTTGCAATAGAGTAAATTGATTCACCAGGCATAACTCTGTGAACCCTCGTACCTTCTTTTATAACAAGAGTCTGACCAACAACAAGCTGATTAGGAAAAGTAAGTTCATTATCTGCAGCTATTTTTTCAGGGGAAACACGATAAAGCCTTCCAATTGTATAAAGACTTTCACCAGGTTTTACAACATGAATTATCAAAAACACCACACCTTAATAATACTCTATTCCAATATATGTATTATAAATAAAATATTTTACAAAAATAAAAAAAATATTCCCCAAATTATTGCAGTAATTAGGGGGAATATTTTTTTAAGCCTTATTTATATCTAATGCCTTTAAATTTTCAACTATTTCGTCTAAGCTATTTCCAATGCTTGCTTCTACAGCTGCAGCTATTGCACCTTCTACAACTGCACATTTTACAATCTTAATTTTATCTTTATCATTTAAATTCTCTATTGCCATCTCCGCATTCATTACGGCACTTCCTAAATCGAATAATATAATAACCCCATCTTTAGAATATACTTTTTCAATTGCATTTACTATTTTATTATAATCTGTTCCAATTTCCCCGTCAAAAGTTCCTCCTGCGCATTCAATTAAAGCATTAGGTGCCATCTGAAGTGCAACCTCTTTTATTCCTTCTGCAATCTTACTGCTATGGGATATAACAACTAAGCCAACCATTATATCATCCTCTTATTGCTTTTACTTCATCACATATTGTCTTTAATATTAAATAGCTTGAAACTGCACCTGGATCAAGATGGCCCTTACTTCTCTCCCCTAAATAACTTGCTCTTCCTTTTTTAGCAATCATATCTTTAGTATTCTCTTTACCTATAAATGCTGCATCCATCATTTTATCTAAACATTCAACACAGTCGAGTTTGTCATTGATAGAAGCTTTTAAAGCATATAATGCTGGCTCTAAAGTATCAACCATAGTCTTTTCCCCAATAGTTGCTTTACCTCTATCCTTAATACCCTTTAAAGCCTCCTCAAGAAGAAGTGTAAAATCATTTATGTCTATTTCATCTTTATTTATAGCTTTCATCCCAGCCTTCATAAAGGCTGTTCCATATAAGGGGCCTGATGCACCACCTACAGTTGATATTAAAGCCATACTTACTTTTTTCAGTATGTCTCCTATATTCTTGCTTTCATCACTTTCAAGCTTTTCTTTTACAACTTTAAATCCCTTACTCATATTAAGTCCATGATCTCCATCACCAATAGCAGCATCAAGATTTGTCAAATACATCTTATTTTCTTCAATAACATCAGCAATTTTGTATATTATATTTTTAACCTGCAAGTAATTAACAGTCATTAAAACTCCCCCTTATATAACCTTAAATGCAGGAGTATCAGCCTTTTCATCTAAAAGCTCTTTAAGTTCACTATCAAGGTTTAATACTGTTATTGAGAAGCCAGCCATTTCAAGTGATGTCATAAATTCCCCAACAAAAGTCTTATATACCTTTACACCCTTTGAAGTTAGCATATCATTTACCTTATTATTTACAATAAACAATTCCATAAGAGGAGTTCCTGACAACCCATTTATCATTACAGCAACTTCATTGCTACTATCTAAAGGCATATCGCTTAATATTTTATTCAGCATATGCTCAACTATTTCATCTGCAGACTTTATTTTTTCTCTATGAGTTCCAGGTTCCCCATGAATGCCCATACCTATTTCCATTTCATCCTCTGAAAGAGTGAAATTAGGCTTCCCAGCTGCTGGAACAATACATGGTGTAAGAGCCATTCCCATACTTCTTACATTGTTTATTGTCTTTTGTGCAACTCTTTTTACTTCTTCAAGAGTTGCCCCTCTTTGTGCCATAGCCCCTGCTATCTTATGTACAAATACAGTACCTGCAATACCTCTTCTTCCTGCAGTATATAGGCTGTTTTCAACGGCAACATCATCATTTACAACTACGCTTTCAACCTTTATTCCTTCCATTTCTGCCATTTCCTTTGCCATCTCAAAATTCATAATATCTCCAGTATAATTTTTTATAATAAGCAATACCCCTTCTCCTCCATCAACAGCCTTTATTGCTTCATAAACCTGATCTGGAGTCGGTGATGTAAATACAGCACCTAATACTGCAGCATCAAGCATACCATAACCAACATATCCTGCATGAGCAGGTTCGTGTCCACTCCCTCCCCCGCTTACTAATGCAACTTTTTTACATGGTGCATTTTTTCTAACCACAACATTACAATTATCAAGTTTTCTTAAATATTGCGGGTATGCCTTTTCTAATCCCTGAATCATATCTTCAACAACAAAATTAGGATTATTAATTATTTTTTTCATATTATTTCCTCCTTTTAAATTTATTTTCTATTTATAAAATCTGTAGCAATTACATTTACCCCAGTATCAAATATATTTTCAATCAATACCTGTCCAACATATAAAGGTGCACTAAATATATGTCTGTTGACTTCAGCAACAACATCAAACATAAAACTCTTTGATATCTCTTTATCAGTTTTTACAGGTACAACTTCCCTGTCGCCTCCTATAACTTTAGCAGTTGTTGTAACAATTCTCTTAGGATCCATTATTTCAGCTATTGCATAATCCTCTCCCTTTTTACATGTATTACCAGAAACCTTTATAATCCCATCATCTTTTAAAACTTCCATCTCACATCCTAAGGGACAATTAATACATATTATTTTTTTAATCATTTTTTATCTCCTCCAACGTAAACTCAATATCACCCTTATTAAGCTTTTCTAAGATGCTTCTTTTTACAACAACGCTTTCCATTTCCCCGGGGGTAACAATGGCTTTCCTTACTTTTGTTATTATCTGCCCGTTATTTTTTACAGTTAAATATACGTTTTTATATACATTATCAACTCTCATGAAAAAGTTTACGCTATCGTCAACATTTAAAGGATCTATTCTATGAGGCACAACATATCTTATCCCGTAAGTCCCCTTTGTCTTAAAGCTTTTATCATTAAAGCTTAGCTGTCCTTTTACAAATTTTGCAGCAGATCGTCCTGCAATTCTGCTTTCAAATGTCACATAATCTACAAGATCATGAACATGTACAACATTCCCACAGGCAAAAATACCTTCAACCATAGTTTGCATTGATTCGTCAACTATTGGTCCTGATGTTATATTATCAATTGGAATATTGGCTTCCCTTGTTAATTCATTTTCAGGGATTAATCCAACCGATAGCAAAAGAGTGTCGCATTCTACAAATCTTTCTGTTTCTTTTATAGGCTTTCTTTCAGAATCAACTTCAGCAATAGTAACACCTTCTAATCTTTTTCTTCCATGTATTCTTACAACAGTATGATTAAAATACAAAGGTATGTCAAAATCATGAAGACATTGGGCTATATTTCTTTTTAGCCCTGTTGAATATGGCATAAGTTCAAGAACCATTTTAACCTCTGCCCCTTCAAGAGTCATCCTCCTTGCCATTATGAGCCCAATATCTCCTGAACCTAAAACAACTACCTTTTTACCTACCATATATCCTTCCATGTTTATAAACCTTTGGGCTGCACCTGCTGTAAATATTCCCGATGGCCTATTACCAGGAATATTTAAAGCCCCTCTTGTTCTTTCCCTGCATCCCATGGTCAAAACTATTGCCTTTGATTTTATATTTATAATCCCATCATTAGGAGTTAGAGCAATTATATTCCTATCTTTATCTATTTTAATAACCATAGTGTCTAACATATAATCTATTTTGTAATTTTTAACTTCATCTATAAATCTATTTGCATATTCAGGACCTGTCAGCTGTTCTTTAAAAATATGAAGCCCAAATCCATTGTGTATACATTGCTGCAAAATTCCTCCAAGCCTTTTGTCTCTTTCAATAATAAGTACATCCTCAGCTCCATTCTTCTTAGCCTCAATAGCTGCTGCAAGCCCAGCAGGACCTCCTCCAATAACAACTACATCCCTTATCATTTTATCCCCCCTATTTAGTTCTTCCCGTTAGTATATAGCTACCTGGCCCATCTTTATTTATATTTTTTCTATCAATATTCAGTTCTCTTTCAAGTATCTCCATTACCCTTGGCATACAAAATCCTCCCTGGCATCTTCCCATTCCTGCTCTTACTCTTTTTTTCACACCATCAACACTTATTGCTCCAAGGGGCCTTCTTATAGCATTAACAATATCTCCTTCTGTTATATGTTCACACCTGCAAATTATTCTTCCATATAATGGGTTTTGCTCTAATGCCTTTTTCTTTTCTTCATCATTCATTTCAATAAACTTTTTAGTATTAGATCTATTTGCTTTAAAATATTTTTTCTTTCTTAATACAAGTCCCTGATCACAAAGCAAGCTCACAACCATCTCAGCAATTGCAGGTGCACTTGTAAGCCCTGGGGATTCAATTCCAGCAGCATTTACAGCTCCCCTTTGAGGAATATCAATTATAAAATCCCCCACATTAGTTTTTGATCTTATACCTGCAAAGCTTGTAATAACATATCTCATATCTATTCCATTAACGTTTTTTTGTGCACCATACAATATTTCATTAATCCCTTCAATATACGTTGATGTATCTTCTCTATCTTCCTGATATATGGCATTAGGACCTATAAATATATTCCCATGAACAGTAGGAGATACTAATATTCCCTTACCCTTCTCTGTAGGAGTTGGAAATATGGTTTTTTCAACAAGGTCTCCGATAATTTTATCAAACAAACAGTATTCTCCTCTTGTAGGTATCATAGAAAATATTCTCCCCGATAACATTTTACTAATCTTATCTGAATTAATACCTGCAGCATTTACAACATAATTAGCTTCAAAGATGCCCCTATTTGTTTCAACCATGAACTTATCTTTATCCTTATATATGTTAGAAACTTCACAATTAAATATAAATTCTACTCCGTTTTCACAGGCATTTTCACCAAGGGCAATTGCCATCTCAAAGGGGGAGACAATACCTGCCGTTGGGGCATAAAGAGCACATATTACATTATCCTTTATGTTAGGCTCCATAGATAAAATCTCATTTTTTTCTATAATCTTAAGGTTTGGGACTCCATTTGTAATACCTCTTTTATAGAGCACCTCAACTTCCTTTTGTTCTTCTTCATTGAATGCAACAACTAAAGATCCGTTATTTTTATAAGGAACATCAAGTTCTTTACAAAGCCCTTCATACATCTCACAGCCTCTAACATTGAGTTTTGCTTTTAATGTACCTTCATGGGCGTCATAGCCCGCATGAACTATACCGCTGTTTGCCTTTGTTGAGCCACAAGAAACGTCATAACCTTTTTCAACAACAGCAATATTAAGCTCATTTTTCGAAAGCTCCCTTGCTATTGCACATCCAACAATACCTGCACCTATTATTAAAACATCGTACATACATAATCCCCCTTAATAAAGAGCCATGCTCAAGGGTCTTAAGACCTATCAACATGGCTCTTTATAGATATAGTATTTAAAATACTATTCTTCTTTTTCCCATTCAAGGGCTCTCTTTACGGCCTTCTTCCATCCTTTAACAAGTTTTTGTCTTCTTGCTTCATCCATTACTGGTTCAAACTTCTTGTCTATTGCCCAGTTGTTTAATATATCTTCTTTGCTGCTCCAGTATCCTACTGCAAGACCAGCAAGATATGCAGCACCAAGAGCTGTTGTTTCAATTACCTTTGGCCTGTAAACGTCAACTCCAAGTATGTCGGATTGGAACTGCATAAGGAAGTTATTTGCAACAGCGCCACCATCAACTTTTAATGCTGTAAGCTGTATCTTTGAATCTTCTTGCATAGCATTTAATACATCCATAGTCTGATATGCTAAAGATTCAAGGGTTGCCCTTATAAGATGTTCTTTCTTTGCTCCTCTTGTAAGTCCTACTATAGTTCCTCTTGCATACATGTCCCAATATGGAGCACCCATTCCAACGAAAGCTGGAACTACATATACCCCGTTTGTATCTTCAACTGCAGTTGCAAATTTTTCACTGTCAGCAGCCTTTTCTATCAGCTTCAATTCATCCCTTAACCACTGAATAGCTGCACCTGCAATAAATATACTTCCTTCAAGTGCATACTCTACCTTACCGTTAACTCCCCATGCAATAGTAGTTAAAAGCCCATTATTAGAAACAACTGGAGTTGTACCTGTGTTCATAAGCATAAAGCAACCTGTACCATAAGTATTTTTTGCATTACCTTCAGCAAAACAGCCTTGTCCAAATAATGCTGCTTGCTGGTCTCCGGCATCTCCAGCTATTGGTATTTCTTCTCCTAATACATTCTTTGATGTGTATCCATATACACAGCTTGAGGGTTTTGCCTCTGGAAGCATTGATTCTGGAATATTTAATTCCTCCAAAATCTCTTTATCCCATTTAAGCTCACGGATATTAAAGAGCATTGTTCTTGAAGCATTTGAATAATCAGTTACATGAACTTTTCCACCAGTAAGATTCCATATAAGCCAAGTATCAATATTACCAAACAAAAGCTCTCCCTTTTCTGCCTTTTCCCTTGCCCCTTCAACATTATCAAGTATCCATTTTACCTTTGTGCCAGAGAAATATGCATCTATTACAAGACCAGTTTTATATCTTATTTTCTCTGCAAGACCCTTCTCTCTTAAGCTATCGCATATAGGAGCAGTTCTTCTGCACTGCCATACTATTGCATTATAAACAGGCTTTCCAGTATTTTTATCCCATACAACAGTAGTTTCTCTCTGATTTGTTATACCAATAGCAGCAATATCTTTCATTTCAAGGCCTGCTTTTTTAACTGCTTCTTTTGCTACTTCAAGTTGAGTATCCCATATTTCTAAAGGATTGTGTTCAACCCATCCTGCCTGTGGATAAATTTGAGTAAATTCCTTTTGGGCAACAGATACTATCTGCCCCTCATGGTTAAAAACTATAGCTCTTGAACTTGTTGTACCTTGATCTAAAGCTAATATAAACTTTGACATTTTACCCCTCCTTCATCAATTTTTATGGGTGCCCAATTAATGGGCACCAGTATATAATTTATAAGAAAAGTCCAGTGTATAAGAGTGCTCCTATTATTCCACCTATAATTGGGCCTACAACTGGTATCCAAGAATATCCCCAATCGGAATCTCTCTTTCCTGGAATAGGAAGAATTGCATGAGCAATACGTGGTCCAAGGTCTCTTGCAGGGTTGATTGCATAACCTGTTGGACCTCCAAGAGACAAACCTATTGACCAAACTAAGAATGCTACTGCTAATGTTCCTACACCATTTGTAAGTTTGTTTGCACCAATGAACATACATCCCATAACAAGCATCATTGTTCCAATAATTTCTGTTAAAAGGTTTGCAAAGGTATTTCTTACTGCTGGAGCTGTACAGAATACTCCAAGCTTGCCATCCTTGTTATCAGTTTCTTTCCAGTGTGGCAGATATGCAAGCCATACTAAAACTGCTCCAACAAAAGCACCAAGCATTTGAGCTATGATATAAGGAAATACATCAGCCCATGGGAAATTGCCAACAACTGCATTTGCTATTGTTACAGCAGGATTAAGATGCCCACCGCTAATGCTCCCAACTGCAAAAACTGCCATTCCAACAGCAAGTCCCCAGCCAGTAGTTATTACTATCCAGCCAGAGTTTTGTCCCTTTGATTTGTTTAAAACAACGTTGGCAACAACTCCATCACCAAGGAGAATAAGAATTGCTGTGCCAATAAACTCAGCTAAAAACTTAGACATTTAAAAACCCCCCTATTAAAATTTTTTATGGAACATGTCCACCATTCCGTTATATCTATATTTTCAATTTTCATAATTTATTCAAAAAAAATTAATTTTTTTATAACTAAATTCGATAAATTGATTTTAAAATAGACAAAAAAACACCTAACCTACTTGGTAGATTAGGTATCTTTAATATTTATTTTATATCTTTTAATAATGGTGTTAACTCTTTTTCATAGTATATATAAAGTCTATGAAGTGGTCTTGTCATTGAAACATATAAAAGTTTTATATCAAGTTCATTTTCTCCATATTTATCTCTATCTGCTGATACAATCATAGCTGCATCAAATTCAAGCCCCTTTGAAAAATACGATGGAACAATTACAATTCCAGCCCTATATTCCTTTTCCTTACCAGTTAAAAGTTGTATATCTTTGTGATATTTCTTTAGAAGAGTATTCATCTTTATACATTCATTAAGTGTTTTACATATAATAGCAATTGATTTAAAGCCTTCTTCCTTTAAATTATTTATTTTTTCTACTATATCCTTTGCTATATCTGCTATATTTTCTTTATTTATAATTTCAACCTTTTCTCCATGCCTTATGACAGGCTCCCCCAAGACTATATTATCATCCTTTATTTTCTTTATTACACTATTTGCAGCATCCATTATCTCAACTGTTGTTCTGTAGCTTTGCTTTAAATTCAGAATTTCACATCTTCCATCTTCAAAAACATATCTTTCGATATCCCTCCAACTTTTTATACCTCTATAGGAATGTATGCCCTGACAGAGGTCTCCAAGAATTGTAAGGGAGGTATCCTTTGCAATCTTTTTCAGAACATAGAACTGAAAAACGCTAAAATCCTGAGCCTCATCTACTACAATATGCTTTATATTTATTTTTTCATCAAGTCCATAAACACAGTACTTTATATACATAATTGGTGCAAGGTCTTCAACTTCAACAAATCCAGATTTTAAAATATTTATTGTATATTCTCTTACAAACTCTGCTGTATCACTATCCAAGCAATTTTCAATAAGACTAAAATAAAGCTCTTGATTCTCGAAAAAATCTTTATAATATTTTAAAGGCTCAATCCTTTGTATTGACTTAACATAATCATTAACAGCTTTTTTGCATATACTCTCAAGCTTTGATATAGCATCATTCTTGGAATCAATTATTTCAGAGAGAATTTTTCTTCTATCCTCACCATCTTCCATTTCAAGCTTAACTGCTGCAACTTTCCTGTCACACTCTAATTGGAAAGATGCCTTTATTGCTTCTTTCTTCTTTTTCAGCCTATTTGATAAGTGTTTTTTTATCTCAAGTATCCTTTTATGCATCGCAATATTTTTATATTCATTTAAGAAAAGGCTTTGTATCTCTTCATATTTATATATAACATAATTCCCAACTTTAAAATCTGCTTTTGGTAAGAATTCCTTTTCAATTTTCATTATTAACCTGTCGATTACATTTTTAAATTCAATTGATGCTTTAAACTCAGATTCTTTTCTAATAAAATTATTTAATTTTATCTCTTCATAAGTATTATTATTGTTAACAAACCTTATAAGCTTTTCATTTTCATCTTGTATTTTTAATTTTGAGCCTATCATCTCAACTGCAAAATCCAAAAATGTAGTCTGTTTTACCTTATCAACTCCAAGCTCTGGAAGAACTTCAGATATATAGTTTAGGAAAAATCTCGTAGGTGCAAGAATCATAAAGTTTTCAGGGTAAAAAGATTTTTCAAATGTATATATAAGATAAGCAATTCTATGAAGTGCTATAGTAGTTTTCCCACTTCCAGCAGCTCCTTGTACTATAATGGGTTTCCACATATCTGCCCTTATAACTTTGTTTTGTTCAACTTGTATTGTAGATACAATGTCCTTTAACCTATTATCTGCATTAGCTCCCAGATATGATTGTAAAAACTCATCGTTTGTAGTAATATCTATATCAAATATATTATTTAGTTTCCCATCTTCAATAGAAAACTGTCTTTTTAAAGATAGCTTTCCTTTTATTCTACCCTCAGGACAACTATAGGATGCATCTCCAATTCTCTCTTCATAATAAAGATTTGAAATAGGAGCACGCCAGTCTACTATAATGAGTTTTTGATCTTCCTCCCTCATTAAAGACATCTTCCCAATATAAATTTTTTCTTTTTCACTAGCTCCCTCTTCTTTAAAATCAATTCTTGCAAAATAAGGCTTTTTTCTTGCCGCTATCAAATTTTTAAGTTTTATCTGTATCCTATCATGAAACATAGTATTTATCATTAAATCTATATATCCTTGGCTGCTATCACCATGTAGCCCTTTTTTGCTTTTTGAAACTTCGACATCAAGTCTGTCTTTCTCTTTTATTGCATTTTCAAGACTTTTTTCAACATACCCTAAAGTAAATTCAAGCCTGTTTAATTCTTCATTATAATCAGGATGATCTTTCGATGACATAATAAAACCTCCCTAAAAAATTTTAGGCGAACTTATTGATTATAGCCTAAAATTTAAGGAGTGTAAATATATAGGTGCCAGGTACCGGAGAATGGAGAAAAGTTATTATTGATATTAAGCATAGGTAAGCACCGCAAAAAACTAATATGGGTTTTGACAAGGCTATAAACGCGGTGCAAAAATATTAGAGCCAGCAGGGATATGTTATGTTGTAAATAAAATTAATATTAAATCAAGGAAAAATAATATATAATATCGGATAATTTGATAAGGTTTTACGATGCTATAAAAAGGCTTCTTTAATAAGTAAGTCTTTAAATAAAAAACGTAAAGTAAAAATCAATTGAAGTAAAATCCGTTTGACAGCAAATTATAAATCTGGTTATAATTAAATTAAAAGTTAATATAATCACTGGGGGAGATGGAAAAGGCCATCTGAGAGTAAGGTCCTATAAAACCTTTGACCCTTTGAACCTGATCTGGTTAATGCCAGCGTAGGAAAGTGTGGGGATTATTTGCACTACTCTATTTTAGCTGGGTAGTGCTTTTTTATTTAACACTATCCTGCAATGGATAGTGTATTATTTTGTGAACTACCCCCAACTCTACGAAGTCACCACTTGTATCGCTGATTATGTTAAATAAAAAGGAGAGGATGCCACAAAACAATTAAAATAACTTTAAAATAGAAATAAAAGATAATGGAGGTTTATAATATGAATAAAACACAGCTTGAATATGCAAAAGAAAAAATATTTACTCAGGAGATGGGAAAGGCATTTTTGCATGAAGAAATAAATAAAGATGAGTTTTTAGATAATATTTCAAATGGAAAAATAGTTATTCCAGCAAACAAAAACAGAAAACGTGAAAAATACTATGCAATAGGTAAAGGATGCCTTGTTAAGATAAATGTAAATATAGGTGTTTCAAGCGAATGTGGAAACTTTGATGAAGAAATAAAAAAGCTTGAGCTCTGCAGGGAATTTAATGTTGAATCGGTTATGGATCTTTCAAGTGGGAAGAATTCAAAAGAGTTTAGAAAAATGCTTTTAAAAAATTATGATTTTATAGTAGGTACAGTTCCTGTGTATGATACTGCAATTTTACATGATGATTTTACAAAGGTTGATGTAAAGCAAATACTTGAGCTTATTGAAATGCAGGCAGAAGAGGGCGTTGACTTTTTTACCCTTCATGCAGGAATAAACAGAAAAGCAATTGAAAGGTTTAAGAATAATAATAGGATTATGAAGATTGTATCCCGCGGCGGAGGGATGATATATAACTGGATGATGAAAAACGATAGGGAGAATCCTTTTTATGAATACTATGATGAAATATTAAAAATATGTAAAAAACATGATGTTACTCTAAGCCTTGGGGACTCCCTAAGACCTGGATGTGTTTTCGATTCTACTGATGCCCTTCAAATCGAAGAGCTAATAAACTTAGGAGAACTCACCAAAAGGGCATGGGATGAGGGAGTACAGGTAATGATAGAAGGCCCTGGGCACATGAGGGCAAATGAAATTGCAGCAAATATGGTTCTTGAAAAGAAACTCTGCAAAGATGCTCCTTTCTATGTTTTAGGACCTTTAACAACTGATATAGGAGCAGGATATGACCACATATCAGGTGCAATGGGAGCATTAATTGCAGCGTTAAACGGAGCTGATTTCCTTTGCTATTTAACTCCTGCAGAGCACCTTCGCCTTCCAAGCATTAATGATGTTAAAGAAGGAATAATAGCATTTAAACTTGCTGCTCATTCTGCAAATATTGCAAAAGGGTTTAAAAAACCTCTTGAAAGAGATTATAAAATGAGTACTGCAAGGAAAAACATGGATTGGGAAGAAATGTTCAAATGGGGCATAGATGAAAAGAAAATGAGAGAATACAAAAAGGATGATAATAAATACTGCACTATGTGCGGAAAACTTTGCCCTGTCAAAAATGTAAAATAAATTGGTGCCTTTTAAATTGGTGCCAGGCACCGGAGAATGGAGAAAACTTTTTATTATTCAACATTGATTTTATGATAGTTGCGAAATTTCCTTAAAGCATCTGCAGAAGTATTTAGAAAATTCCCTATTTCATATAGGGAATATTTATTATAAAGTGCTAGCTTAATAAATTCTATTTTATATGGAATTAGTGATTTTCCCCTGCTTCCCTTTAAAATAAGTTCTCTTATATCTTCAGGAATATTAATTGAATTAAAAATATCATTTAAGGTTAATCTTTGAAAATCATCAACCTTATTAGAATTTGTATTCTTATTGACATCATCTAATCTAAAAGCTGACTTTATAAAATCAAAATCCTTTATTTTATCATTGTCACACCCTGATATATCCATGAGGTTTAAATATTTTTTTATAGCTTCAAACCTATTTGAAGACAAAATATTTAATATAAAGTTTATGTCAACAAAACTATTTATATTGCGCTGATAAAAAATATTGCTACTCCATCTGTAATCTGTTACTTTTTCACAAATTCCTGCCCTTACAGGATTTCTATGCACATATCGCAGAAGCCATATAAGATATGGATCATTATCTACAACTTCACATCCATATCTGCTTTCATAAACATGTCCAGTTCGCTGAAGTTCTCTATTTATGAATTTTGCCACAACACTGTTTATATTAAACATAATCTTATCAATGTAATCATTGTTAGTTCTAATAATTAAATGATAATGATTGTCCATAATAACATATCCTAATACTTTATAGTCAAATCTTTTATTATATTCTTTCAATTGTTTTATTAAAAATGCTTTGTGTTTGTCGTTTTTAAATATAAATTCTTTATTATTCCCTCTTTGATAAACATGATAAATACAGCCATTAATCAATATTCTTGGTAATCTTGGCATAACCATACCTCCTATTTAGAATATTATAGACATATTTTCAGAAAATATTCTCCATTCTCCGGTGCCTGGCACCTAAATTACATATAAAAAATCAGGCATATTCCTCTTATTCAACTAATAAATATATTATTAGTTTACAATAGATAAAGGGGGAAGAAACATGGACGAAGAAAATGTGATCGATTTACGAGATATAATAAACATTTTAAAAAAAAGAAAATGGATAATAGTCTATGCCTCAACTCTTACAGTAACTGCAACTTTAATAATCAGTCTTTTTTTTATTAATCCAAAGTATGAAAGCAAAGCAAGTATAGTAATCGTAAAGGAAGATGCAAGAATATTTTATGAGGACAGATATACTCAAAGCGACATTTTAATGTATCAAAAACTTCTAAAAACCTACTGTGAAATTGCAAAATCCAATTTAGTAATTGATAAGACTGCAGAGGAATTTCCACAATACAAAAGCGAAGAGATAAAAAAAATGGTAAGTGCTGTACCCATGGTAGATACTCAAATAATAGAACTTAAGGCAAAATGCAATAGCCCCTCCCTTGCCCAAAACATAGTAAACACTTATGCAAAAAATTTTATCGAAGAATCCATGAAAGTTCTTCCTGCAGGGGATCTTAAGCTGCTTGATAGTGGTAAATATATGGACAAGATAGTATCCCCAAACTATAAGCTGAACCTATCTATAGCCTTTGTTATAGGGATCATGATGTCGGTAGGAATAATATTTCTTCTCGAATATATTGATACAAAAATAAAAAGCAAGGAGCAGATTGAAAGAGAAATAAAACTTCCTGTATTAGTAGAAATATCAAATTCAAAAAGTATGTCGATTTTAAATTTTTGTGAAAATCTCTTTTTTAGCGAAAGGTTCTTCGAATTAGAAAGCTTTAAACTATTAAAAAATACTCTGCAATATTCAAAAGACTTAAAAGAAAAAAAGAGCTTTTTAATAAGCAGTATAAAGGAGGGAGAAGGGAAAACAACAATAGCTTTAAATCTTGCTGTAAATCTTTCCCTTGAGGGCAAAAAAACTCTTTTGATGGATTTTAATATGCTTCATCCATCAATAAGCAGTTTATTTAACATTGCTGAAGACGAAAAGCAACTTTTCGAAAAAACTCAACTTGATAACCTTTATGTTTTTTCAATCTCTACAATAAAATCAGCTAATAGAAAAGAAATTCTATATAGTAGATTAGAAGAAATTTTTGATTTAGCCTATAAAAACTTTGATTATATAATAGTTGACACACCTTCAGCTGCACATCTTAGCTACATACAAGACATCTCTCGCTTCACAGATGGTTGTATATTCGTTATTAAAGAAGGATTGGTAGACATGAAGGAATTTTTAAATACAAAAGAAATATTAGAAAGAACCAGTGTAAATATAGTAGGAACTGTTTTAAACAAAGAGATAAATCTAAAATATACAAGGGAAAATGCATTCAAAAGAAAAAATTTCAATCTATACACAAAACAATTTAGAAAGGGAGAATATATATGTCAAGGAAAAGCACGTTAACCCTTATCTTTATTATATTTATATTATCAATCAACTTACAAATAGTAAGCTCAAAGGTAAAACTAAAAAACGATGTTAAAAATGAAATAGCATCAAATGATAACAGCTTCTTAACTGAAAATCAGGTACAGATAATAACAGATATGGATAAAACATTATCTGAAAACCTTCCATATTCAAGCATTTTAAAATTCCCTATAACAATACTTAATCCAGATCCGAAAACAGCTAACATTTATGTTACACCAATGAATAAAAACTATACTGTTAAAATAATAGGAGATAACGGATATGAAAGAACTGCCTTTAAAGTTTTAGATAAAAATGGAGAACACTATGTGTGGTATCCTGATAAAATCGGCATTTTTAAAATAGTTGTAATGAATGGAAAGGATGTATTATCTCAAAGAAAGGTATATGTGAATAATAAAAACAATAAATACCTTCAGCTTGATTATATTAAAATCGATACAAATAATCCAAACAATATAACAATAAAAACTAAAGTAAGTGATCTTCCAAATACTGAGGATTATTCCAGTAGTAATAAAATATTTAAGTTCGTTGTTGGGGAAAAGGATATGTGGTATAAAACTATAAAAAACTATGGAGATATTGTGCAAAAGGAATCTTCAAAAAGCAGTATATACAAAGTTGATGAAAATGATGGCAATTTCAAATTCAACAGCGGCATATACCACGTGGGAGTCTTTGCAAAATCCCCAAACTCAATAGAATATGAAGATACAAAGTTTACATTTTTTAAAAAGCAAGGACTTGATAATATCTCTATTAAAATAGAAGCAACCCCAATTGCAGAAGAATTAAACACTTATAAATTTAAAATAATAGTTACATCCCCTAAAAACTTTGATATATCAAACCTACAATACGCATTTTTGCTGTGGGATAAACATGGAATAACAAAGCTTAGAGATTATGCAGACAGCAATATATTAGAAGCTCCCTTTAAGGCATATAGTCCCGGAAGATATATAATATATGGAAGAGTAAGGCAAAAACCTTCATCGTCAGATCAATACCTCCCTAACTCCTATGAAGCTGAAGCTTCTTACGTTTTAGACATTAAATCACAAAATAATGTTGTAATAGATGATGTAAAAATAACAGTATGTGAAGCAAAAAACGGTATAGGAAATAATGGATATAAATATTATGAACTCCCCTACGGGAAAGTAAAAGCCCATGAAATGAACTATATAATTATAAATGCACATTCGAAGGAAAATACAACCCTTTACTACAAGGCTTATATAACCCACGACAACTACTTTTATTCCCTTGGAGATTACAGCACAAACAACATAATACCCTTCTATCCTAAGAATGACTCTGGAGAGTATAAAATAACAGTATTAGTAAAGGATGCTTTGTCAAACTCAGATAATGACAGAAAAGTATTAACTGTAAGCGTTAAAAATTGATACCACATTAAAATTTCAAAAGAGGGTCAAAAGATGAAAAATAATGGTTTTAAAATAACTTTTCTTCTTTTAATAATCTCCCTAATGTTTAACATTGGACTTGCCAATACAATAAATATATATTCAAAAGCAATAAAACAAAATAAAAATTTCAACTCTACTATAAAGGAAAGTAATAATTTAAACCAGAGCTTTGAAAAATATTACGCTGACAAGCTTAACAAGCTTTTTACACAGGATGAACTAATTATTCTTTCCCAAAGGCAATGGGAATATAAACTTACTGCAAACGGTTCTGATGTTAACAGCGAAACAGTTTATCTAAAGGATAGAAATTTAAAAATTGTACTTGCCGAATATTTAAAAGCAAAGGAAAAACTTCTTCCCGATGAAATTTTAAAAACTGGAACCATTACAGGAGGGGATAAAAATGACAGCCTCAGTTCCCATTTAGAAGTAATATCCCCTATCCCTTTCAATACATACACTGAAAAAAAAGACATGGACAGTCGCCTTTGTATAGAAGTTAAGGATATACCAAGAGGAACATTAATAACCCTAAAGCTCAGCGAAATACTAAAATATAGGATAGGTCTTAAAGAAAAGCTTAAGGAAAATATTATTAAAATAGTAATAAATTAGGTTAAAATTTGAGACGATTAATTGTTTTTGTTAATTATTCTCCATTCTCCGGTGCCTGGCACCGGAGAATGGAGAATTTATTTTGACAAGAAAAATCAAAAATATACTAAAAGATACTTGTCTGCTATAACAAGTTTAATTTAAAATAAAGTTAAAAAATTACTTTAAAGAGGTTCAATTATGAGCAAAACAAAGCAGACATTAATCATTTTAATAATTGTTTTTTCATCATACTTTTATTTTAACTTAAAAAAAGTATCAACTATAAATAATCTCATCAGTTCTGCTTTATCAACAAGGAACCGAATAAATCAGTATATAAAATTGAGCTGTGATTCTATTAATACACTGTCTATATATGGAAATGAATATATTAATGGAAAAAAATACAATATCAGCCCCTATTTTAAAGATTTAAAATATGATAAGGATTCAAATTCCTATAACCTCGACAATGCATTTAAAAATGGATATTCAAAATATGTTGGAAATCTAACCGGTAAAGGTAATATACCAAAGGATCCTTTATTATTAAAAGAATTAAATCTCGCATTAAGTTATAACAAATATTTCCGTTCAATTTATAATTCATTACCCGGTATAGCCTGGATATACTATACAAGCAAAAACGGTTTTATAAATATTTACCCTTGGGTTTCATCTAAAGAATTTTCATATAGCGACATACTTCTTAAAAAAGAATTTTTCACCGGGGCTTTACCTAATGCAAACAAAGACAAAGCCAGTTTTTGGACTCCTGTATACTATGATGCTGCTGGGAAAGGTAATATGATAACTATTTCATCACCAATTTATTATAATAATGATTTTTTAGGCGTCGTTTCAATAGATATAACAATAAATAAAATCAATGACATATTGAAATCGAGTTATAATTCATTTTTAATAAACAAATATGATCAAATAATCGGAGCTAATTTTAATAAAAATTTAATAGAGAACAAAATTACGCATCTAAATGAATTTTTCAAAGGTTATAATGAAAACCAGATAAGTGCACTCAAAACCTTGCCAGAAAATAAAATTATCAAATGGGAGAATTACTATGTATATAAGCAAACTTTCTCTGATGCAAATTGTTTATTATATTGTATGATTCCAAAGAAAAAGGTTTTGTTTGATGCGTTTGTTTCAATCATTCCAATATTAATAATAGGTACTTTGCTATTAATATTAAGTTATGTAATCAACATCCAAAAAAAGACACAAAGGGAGTTAAAAACTTTAGTAGATGAATTAGCAGCAACTCAAAGTTTACTGCATCAGTCAGCTTCCCATGATTTTTTAACTTCAGTTCTTAATCGTAGGGGATTTTATGAAAAATTCAAAGAGTTGCTATCGAAGATAGATGAAAATGATCCAATATCTATTATAGCTGCAGACGTAGACTTTTTTAAAAAAGTAAATGATCTATATGGTCATGATGCTGGAGATTATGTTCTTAAAAAAATTGCAAATACGATTATAAATCTTATAGATAAAAATGATATTTTTTCAAGATGGGGAGGAGAGGAGTTTTTAATTGTACTTCCTAACACCTCATACGAAGAAGCCCTTAAAAAGGCTGAAACTTTAAGAAATGAAATAGAAAATAATGTTATTAAACATAAAAACAAAAAAATTAAAATTACTATGACTTTTGGAGTAAGCAGATTTAATTCTATTTACGGTATAGATAAATGTATTTCAAATGCAGATAAGGCACTTTACCATGGTAAAAATAAAGGAAGAAACTGTGTAGTGGGATTTGAAAGCATACTTGATTAAAATAGTTTTGCAATATCTACAACCATATCTGACCTGGGCAAGTTTAGAGGGTTAGGGGGACGGTTACTTATTTATGTCAAGAAATTAAATTTAACTTCTCCATTCTCCGGTGCCTGGCACCGGAGAATGGTCTCATACGAAGAAGCCCTTAAAAAGGCTGAAACTTTAAGAAATGAAATAGAAAATAATGTTATTAAACATAAAAACAAAAAAATTAAAATTACTATGACTTTTGGAGTAAGCAGATTTAATTCTATTTACGGTATAGATAAATGTATTTCAAATGCAGATAAGGCACTTTACTATGGTAAAAATAAAGGAAGAAACTGTGTAGTGGGATTTGAAAGCATACTTGATTAAAATAATTTTACAATATCTACAACCATATCTGCTCTGGACAAGTTTAGCAGTTTGGGGGACGGTTACTTATTTATGTCAAAAAATTAAATTTAACTTCTCCATTCTCCGGTGCCTGGCACCGGAGAATGGTCTTTTTATTATTATTTCACAAACAATTTCAATACGTTACCAAGAACGATACCAACTACTCCAAAGTCTGCATCACTAAATGTAGTATTTGCATATCCGAGATCCCCAAGTACAGGAAGTAAAAGTACAGGAAGAAATGTTATTAAAAGGCCATGAACAAAAGCACCTAAGAATGCACCCCTTCTTCCTCCTGTTGCATTACCATATACACCTGCAGTTGCTCCACAGAAGAAGTGTGGAACTACGCCTGGAAGAATTACAGGAGCCTTTAGAGCAATCAAGATAAACATACCAACTATTCCGCCTAAAAAGCTTGAAAGGAAACCAATCAAAACTGCATTTGGAGCATATGGATAAACAACTGGACAGTCAAGGGCAGGTTTTGCATCGGGAACTATTTTAAGTGCAATACCTGTAAATGCAGGAACGATTTCAGCAAGTATAAGTCTAACACCAGCTAATATTACATAAACTCCACCTGCAAAGGTTATTGCCTGAATAAGTGAGAATAGAATAAAGTTTTGTCCATCACTTAATTTGCTTTCAACAAATTCTCTGCCGCATACAAGAGCAACAATTAAATATAGTATTGCCATAACAAGGGCTATTGCAACTGAAGTATCTCTAAGGAAAGTAAGCCCCTGTGGGAATTCCATCTCCTCAGTTGATTTCGAATTTTTACCTACAAGTTTCCCAACCCAAGCTGATAAAACGTAACCAACAGTACCAAAGTGAGCAAAGGCTACATTATCTTCACCAGTAATTTTTCTCATAGTAGGCTGGGCTATTGCTGGGAAAAACGCCATTACAAAACCTAAAAGAATTGAACCTAAAACAACGAGAGAAGTTCCCTTCATTCCTCCTGCAACAAGAATTGCAGCTATCATACATGCCATATAAAGAGTATGATGACCTGTTAAGAATATATACTTTAGCCTTGTAAATCTTGCAATTAAAATATTAACAAGCATACCTAAAGTCATAATAAGTGCGGTTTGAGTGCCATAGGTTTTAAGTGCAAGGGCAACTATAGCCTCATTGTTTGGAACTATACCCTGAACACCAAAACCCTGCTGAAACATAGTTCCAAAATGATTAAGGGAGCCTACGACTATTCCAGCACCACCACTAAGCACTAAAAATCCCATTATGGTTTTTATAGTACCCTTTACAGTATCTGCTGCTGACTTTTTTTGTGCAATAAGGCCAACAAGCGCTACAAGCCCTACAAGTATTGCAGGAACACTTAAAATGTCAAGAATAACCTTTAACATTAAAATTCCCCCTTAATATTAAATTTAAATAATTCCCATTTCCTTAAAAGTTTCACTCAACTTTTCCTTAAGCTCCTTAAGATCAATCATGCTGTTTAGCGATACCACATGTCCTCCTAAACCCTTTAATTGTCCTGCTATATCCCTTGTGCCAACAAATATATCTGCTTTAATACCCTTGGCTGAGGATAAATCTGAATGATCAACCTCCGCCTTTACATTAAGCTCCTTTAAAACCTTTTTTATGTTCATTTCAATCATAAAGCTGCTTCCAAGACCACTTCCACAGCAAACCAAAATCTTCATTTTTTCACCTCCTTTTCCTATTTTGAATATTTAGCTATTATATTAATAATTTCTTCCTTGGTCTTAGCCCTGTATATTCCATTCATGTCGCTGCTGTTCATAAAAAGTTCCATAAGCTGAGATAATGCTTTTAAGTGAGATTCATTATCTATTGCTGCAAGAGTTATAATAAGTTTTACAGGATCATTAAGTTCGCTTCCAAAGTTTACTGGATTCTTAAGAGTTACAAGGCTCATCGAAAGCTTTTTAACCCCATCCTCAGGCCTTGCATGGGACAAAACTATTCCAGGTGCAACAACCATATAGGGGCCTATATTTTTGAAATTTTCAATAATAGCGTCATAGTATGTATCTTCTATATAATTATTTTCAATTAAAATATCGGTTCCAAGCTTTAAAGCCTCCTGCCATGTGCTGCATTCTGCATTTAATAATATTGTTTTCCATGTTATAAGATCCTTAAGCATATAAACGTACCCCCATGTTTTTGAACATTCTTTATAGTTTTTTAGCTCATGTAAAAATTCATACTGCAAAAGTTCTTTATTCGGTATATCTGCATATTTTTCAACAATATATATAAGCCTGTTTACAAGCTTTAAATCTTCGTTGTTTTCGAATCTTTTTAATTTATAATTAAAATATTTCTCAAGCTTTTCATAATCCTTTGATGTTAAAAGTGGGCTTACTTTTATAATTTTTTTGTTATTTACCTTGCCAATATCTATAGTACTTACAATATAGTCATAATTATCTTCAATATTTCGAACTTCTCTGCTTGATACAGTATCAACTATTTCAACATTAAACTCGCTTTCTATTTTTGAAGCTATCATTTTAGCTGTTCCAAGGCCACTTCCGCAAACAATAATAACCCTTGGTCTATGATTCAAATTCATATTTAACCTTTCAAGAGCTGCCCCAAAATGAAGGGTTATATATGAAATTTCGTGTTCATCAATTGGACTATTTATAAATTCTTCAAGGTATCTTGATGCTTTTTTTACATTTAAAAACAATTCATTATAATTACTTCTTACATCTTCATAAACTGGATTTAAAAGCTTAAAATTATACTTAATCCTATAAAGGCTTGGTCTTAAATGAAGCACAAGTCCTTCAATGATACTCCCCTTTAAATCTTTAAAGTCAATCCCATATATTTTTTCAATTTCTTCTGTCATTTTAAGTGCAACATCATATAGTCCCTTACTATTTAAATCTTCGCTATCTACTGCCTTATTTTTAATAATTTTAGCCCCAAGAAGGTGAAGGGTTATATATTCGATTTCTTCCTGCGGAACAGAAATATTATACTTTTCTTCAATCCTTTTTATCATCTTTTTTGAAACTTCATATTCCTTTGTATCTTTTAAATCCTCATTTACAAAGCCTAAGGCATAAACATCCTTTTTAAGCTGCATTCTTTTAATCATAATAGCAAGGTGGGTTAAAAGTCCTCCATAAGCCTCATCACTAAACTTTCTTGAAAGCTCTGATTCAGCCATTTTTATAAGGCTGTCAATAAAATCAATGTCTATATCAGAAAATAAAATATCAAACTGAAAGTTGCTGTATCTATTAGAGTCCATTTTTGTACTGGTATAATTTAATATATCCTCATAAGATAATGTATCAAACACTAATTCCTTTGCAAGCTTTCTCCTCTGGCTTTCACTGCCTTCAATATAGATTCCATACTTTTGTTTTCTAACAAGTTTTAAGCCGCTTTTTTTAAGATATTCTTCAAGCTCATCAAGTTCCTTTAGCATAGTGTTTTTAGATATAAAAAACATCTCTTGAAAATAGGAAACCTTAAGGGGCTGACTGCTCTGTAAAAGTTTTATCGCAGTATATTTAATCCTCTCATCTTTAGAAAAAGTATACTGGAATCTTGACTTAATGTTCTTATCACAAAGCAGATTCATTATAAATTCCTCAAGGCCATTATCCTTTTTAATCCTTATACCTCTGTTATATTCCCTTTCAAAATATGAGAACCCATTTTTAACCAAGAATTTCTCTATTTTATCGATATTATATCTAACAGCTCTGTCTGTTAACTTATATTGTTTTGCAATATCTTCAATCTTTACAAAACCATCTGCTTTATACAAATAGTTTAAAATTTCAACAGATCTTTTATTAAGCTGCATAAAATCATCCTCTATTTAAAAAATAATGTTGAAAAAATGAACTTTTAAACTATTAATATTTTAATCTATATCTAAATTATATTTTTAATATTAATAATTACAACCATTTTGAAGGTACTTTTCTTTTCCAATCAAATAGGAAAAATTAAACTTTTATAAAATCCTAAAGTTAAAATCTCAAATATCTTTAATCTTATTTGATATTTTTACAAAAGAAGATGTATAATTGAAATAGGAGGTGGTAAAATGTTGTATTTATGGATATTGATTTCGCTCGTTGCAATATTAATAGATATTTTAACAAGCAGTTTTCTCTTCTTTAGCTTTGCAATCGGTGGTATAGCTGCACTTTTATCATATACCCTTAATGCTTCAGTTATGGTACAAATAGGGCTCTTTCTTATCCTTAGCATAATATCAATACTCTGGGCAGCTCCTTTTGTTAAAAGAGTATTAACTAAAACGCCTCCGGCATTTAAAACTATGGAGCAAAACTACATCGGAAAAATAGTAACAGCACAGGAAGATATAAAAGACAAATCTCAAATAAAATATCAGGGAATCTACTGGTATGCTGTAAATCATGGGGAACCAATAAAAAGGGGGACAAATTTATAATTAAATCAATAGAAGGAAATAAATTAGTAATTGAAAAGTTAAAGGAGGAAATTAAATGATATTAATAAGCAGACTTTTCTTTTTAATCCTGTTGTTTTTTATTCTTATAATATTGTTCTCATCAATTAAAATAGTAAACACTGGATATCTCTATGTAGTTGAAAGGTTCGGTCAATTTCACAGGATATTAGAGCCTGGCTGGCATATTATAATACCATTTATTGACTTTGTAAGGGCAAAGCTTTCAACAAAGCAGCAGATTTTAGACATTGAACCTCAGTCCGTTATTACAAAAGATAATGTTAAAATATCAATAGATAATGTAATTTTCTACAAACTCATGAATGCAAAGGATGCAGTATATAATATTGAAAACTATAAATCTGGTATTATATATTCAACAATTACAAACATGAGAAACATAGTAGGAAACATGACTTTAGATGAGGTTTTATCTGGAAGGGATAAGATAAACGCTGAACTTTTAAGAGTTGTTGATGAAATAACAGATGCTTATGGAATTAAAATACTATCTGTTGAAATTAAAAACATTATTCCTCCTTCAGAAATTCAGCAGGCTATGGAAAAGCAAATGAAGGCAGAAAGAGATAAAAGAGCAGCTATTCTTCAAGCTGAAGGTGAAAAGCAAAGTGCAATTGCAAGGGCAGAAGGTCAAAAGCAGTCTATGATATTACAAGCTGAAGCTGAAAGGGAAGCTAATATAAGACGTGCTGAAGGTATGAGGGAGGCACAGCTTCTTGAGGCAGAAGGTAAAGCTATGGCTATGGAAAGAATAGCCAAAGCCCAGGCTGAAGCAATAATGAAAGTAAATAAAGCTATACACGAATCAAATACCGATGAAGTTGTAATTGCTCTAAAGCAGGTTGAAGCCCTTATTGAAATGGCTAAAAATCCTGCAAATAAACTTGTTCTCCCAAATGAAGTAATATCAACTTTAGGAAGTATTTCAGCAGTTGCAGATATGCTTAAAAAGTAAAGCAATAAGCCGCCAAGCATTTTGGTGGCTTATTTTTTTATAGAATATCATATAGAATTAGTTTATAATATATTATATTAGGCTTTCTAATGCCAAGGATAATCTAAGGCAGAGGAATTTGCCAAAAGTCAGGTTTTATGCCTTTTGAGCTTTCCTCAAAGGGTTTTTTTATTTCAAAGGAGGAATATCATGAATTTAAAACAAACTATAGATAAACTTTATAATACAAACAGTCTTGACGAAGGGGAAATTCTTTTTCTTCTTGATAATATTGACGATAGTTCCCTTGAATATATAAGACAAAAAGCCCTTGAAACAAGAATAAAATATTATGAAGATAAAGTTTTTTTAAGAGGGCTAATAGAATTTACAAATTACTGCAAAAATGACTGTATGTACTGCGGAATACGTGCATCTAACAAAAATGCTCAAAGATATAGATTAAATAAAGATGAAATATTAAAAGCCTGCAGCGTTGGATACAATCTTGGCTTTAGAACCTTTGTACTCCAAGGTGGAGAAGATCCTTACTTTGATGATGAAAAAGTTATAGATATTATAAGCAGCATAAAAGAAAAGTTCCCTTCATGTGCTATAACATTATCAATAGGTGAAAAGTCCTTTGAATCCTACAAAAAATACTTTGATGCAGGAGCAGACAGATACCTTTTAAGGCATGAAACAGCATCTAAAGGATTATATAAAACCCTTCATCCAAATATGAGCTTTGAAAACAGAATAGAATGCCTTTATAATCTTAAAAAAATAGGCTATCAGGTTGGTGCGGGATTTATGATAGGACTTCCAAAACAGACTAATGAAGATTTTGTAAATGACCTAATGTTTCTTAAAAAACTTGAGCCTCACATGGTTGGAATAGGCCCCTTTATTCCACATAAGGATACTCCGCTTCACGGCGAAAAGGGAGGCGATTTAAAAACAACACTAACCCTTTTATCTATAATAAGACTGCTTCTTCCAAAGGTACTTTTACCTTCGACAACAGCCCTTGGAACTATTCACCCTAAAGGGCGCGAAATGGGCCTTTTACATGGTGCTAATGTTGTTATGCCAAACCTATCTCCAGTTGAAGTTAGAGAAAAATATTCTCTTTACGATGGAAAGATATGTACAGGGGAAGAGGCTGCAGAATGCAGAAGCTGTTTAGAAAACAGGATTAGAAGTACAGGTTTTGTTACCGATATGAGCCGTGGGGATCATATAGAATGGGAAAAATAAACTATTCAATGCTATCTAAGGATAATATCATCCCATCTAAGGGATTTAAATTCAGATGTAAATATCCTTCTTCTATATCTATTTTACTTTCTTTTAAAATATCATAAGCTGCCCTCTTTTTTAAATTCTTTAAATCGATACTTATATTTTGAGATTCAACAGGGTTTCTATTAACAATAATTAAAAAATGCCCATTATTTTTACTATTATTAAAAGTATCAAATCCATTTTCAATATATCTAAAAAAAGCAAAAACATCATCATTAATTGCAAAAGGACTAAACACTCCTGTTTTTAGGGCATCATTTTGATGCCTTATTTTTATTATTTTAATATAATAATTTAAAATATCATCGTCTTCAAATTCCCACGGAAATGTTCTTCTGTTGAAAGGATCTTCATATCCTTCAAGTCCTGCCTCGTCCCCATAGTATATACAAGGTACTCCTGGTAAAGTCATCTGTAAAAGTACAGCAACTTTTAACCTCTTTTTTGCAAGTTCTCTTTTTTCGTAAGTTAATTTGAATTTTGCCTTTTCCTCTTTGCTCATAACATTCCCTTCAGGGGCATCCCCTAGAACAGTCAGTATCCTTGCAACATCATGACTCCCAAGGAGATTTAAAAGGCTGTAAAAACACTCTCTGGGATAGTTTTCATAGATATTCATAATTGCTTTATAAAACCTTTCAGCATCCCATCTTCCAAGCAGAAAATTAATAATCATATTTCTAAAGGGATAGTTCATCACGCTGTCAAGTTCTTCTCCTAAAAGATATCTTCTCCTTTTACCATAAGATATCTTATTTGAAGCATCTTCCCAAACCTCACCTATTATCACAGCATCACTATCTATGCTTTTAACTTCCTTTCTAAACTCCTCTAAAAACTCATCGGGTATTTCATCAACAACATCAAGTCTCCAGCCTTTTGCACCATATTTTATCCACATTTTAGCAATACTATCATTATTTCTAATTATAAAGTCCATATAAGAAGGCTCAAGTTCATTAACACTTGGCAGAGTATCAAAACCCCACCAGCTCTCATATTTATCAGGATGCTCAATAAACCTGTACCACTTATAATAGGGGGAATCTTTTGATTGATAGGCTCCAATTGAGTTATATCTTCCATATTTATTAAAATAAACGCTATCACTTCCAGTATGATTAAAAACACCATCTAAAATAATTCTAATTCCAAATTCCTTTGCCTTTTTACAAAGCTCTTTAAATATTTCATTGCTACCAAACATAGAATCAATCTTAGTATAATCCCCTGTATCATACTTATGATTTGAATAGGCTTCAAATATTGGATTTAAGTAAAGCACATCTACCCCTAGCTTCTTTAAATATGGAAGCTTTTTAATAATACCTAAAAGATTCCCTCCAAAAAAATCATTGGCTTCATATCTTCCTGTTAAAGGATTTTCCTTATACTCAGGAGTTTCATACCAGTTTGAGTGAATAACTATATTTTGTTTAGCATCTATATTTCCGTTTTCATTTCCATTATAAAACCTATCTACAAATATCTGATATGCTACAGCCTCTTTAAACCAGTTTGGAGTTTTGAAATCTTTTTTATATACTGTTATTTGATAGGATTTACCTTGAAAATCTAAAAGTATTCCCTCGCCTCCAAGCATCTCATCATTATTACAGTAATAATAGATTTTATCATTTAACTGAATTAAAAACTGGTACCAAATAAGCCCCCTTTTATCAGCTATAAAAGAAGCTTCATAAATATCGAAGCCCTCATTAGAATATACTTTAATCATCTCTATATTTTCCTCTATATCTTTCCATATCATAAGATAAACCTTATTAACCTCTGTCGTGCTGCTAATCTTTATTCTTATTGTTACCCTTTCTTCTTCAGCGACTGCTCCAAAGGGATTCCGATAAAATATTTCATAAGAGTTGTGGTATGCTACCTTAACCATTTGCTGCACTCCTTCACTGAACTAAACAAAAACTATTCTAATACCATTCTATAAAGAGATGCATATTTTTGTGCAGTTTTTTCTATTGAATTATCGCATTTCATTGCATTTTTAACTATTATATCCCACTTTTTAGTATTATATAACTCTAGGGCGGTATTAATTCTATCTAAAAGTCTTTCACTATCATATTCCTCAAAACAAAATCCATTTCCGTTTTTCTCATCGAAGGTAAAATCTATTATCGTATCCTTAAGTCCTCCTGTACTTCTAACTATCGGTATACTTCCATATCTTAAAGCAATTATATTTGATATTCCACAGGGCTCATATAAAGATGGCATTAAGAGTATATCACTTGATGCATAGATCCTTTTTGCAAGAACCTCATTATATTCAAAAATTGCTTTCATCTTACCTTTCATATTGTTTTGCATATTGGTAAAAATTTGTTCATAGTAAATATTTTTAGAGCCTAAAAGAACAAACTGAAAGGGCTTTTTAATATTTAATACAGCATCATGTATTAGTTTAATTCCTTTCTCCTCCTCAAGCCTGCCTACTACTGCAATAAGAGGAACATCCAAAACTTCAAGTCCTAAATCCCTTTGAAGAGCCTCTTTGTTTTTCTTTTTGTTTTCTATGCTTTTTATACTATAAGGAAAAATCAAATCCCCTTCCTTTGAAGGATTATATTTTTCGTTATCTATTCCATTTATTATACCCTTTATTTTAATATTTTTTTCTCTAATTATATCCTCCATTCCAAAGGAGTTTTCCATTATCTCTTTAGAATAAGCATCGCTCACAGTTGTAATAACATCAGAATATGCAAAACCTGACCTCATAAAATTTATAAAATTATTTTCCCCAAGATAGGATGCTTCTTCTTTTGATAATTCATCAACATATTCTGCCCCTATACATCCTTGATATTTTAAATTATGAATTGTAAATATAACCTTCCCTCCAAAGCCTTCTTTTTTAAGATATAAAGGTAAAAGTCCAGTGTGCCAGTCATTGCAGTGTATTATATCAGGTTTATATGGAATAACCTTTAACATGTTTAACACAGCCTTGCAGAAGAATAAAAATCTCTCACCATCATCGTAGTAGCTGTATACCTTGTCCCTATTGAAGTAGTAATCATTTACTATAAAATATGTTGCTATGTCATCATCTTTTTCGGCAGTTTTTATAATACATGTTTCATATTTATTATTAATTTTAACTGGGAAATCTGCCTTATACCTTACTTTACAGTATGAACCCCTATAAAAAGGAGTAACCCTTTTTATATCAATATTCTGATTAAAAAGCCATTTTGGAAGGCTCTCACTTATCTGACCTAATCCTCCAACCTTTGCATAAGGAAAGCACTCTGCAGTTACAAACAACACTTTAATTTTTCTTTTCATATAACAAACCCCCTTGTTCTTTTGTATATATTTTTTATAAAAGTTTATTATAAAGCTCAATATATTTATCTGCGGAAGAACTCCAGCTTAAGTCAGTTTCCATTCCTCTTTTTACAAGCCTTTCCCAAACACCTCTGTTGTAATAAAAATCTACTGCTCTTTTTATTGTATAGAGCATATCGTGAGCATTATAATTTTTAAAGCTAAAACCATTTCCACTTCCGTCAAACTCATTATAGGAAGTTACAGTATCCGAAAGTCCTCCCGTTTCCCTAACTATAGGAATCGTGCCGTATCTTAATGCAATCATTTGAGAAAGACCACAGGGTTCAAATAATGACGGCATTAAAAACATATCACTCCCTGCATATATTCTGTGGGCAAGAGTATCATCAAATTTTATGTTGGCTGATACTTTTTCTGTATAATTCTGTTGTGCCCTTTTAAACATATCTTCATATTTATAATCCCCTGTACCAAGAACTATAAGCTGTAAGTCCATATTTAATATCTCATTAAGTACACACTCTATTAAGTCAAAACCCTTTTGAGGAACAAGCCTTGATATAATTCCAATTATCGGAACATCCCTCTGGGGAAGATTTAGCTGTCTTTGAAGTTCTACCTTGTTTACTTTTTTATCCTTTATACTATTTACATCATAATTTTTAAATATTAGTTTATCCTTCATGGGATTATACTCATCATAATCAATCCCATTTAATATCCCATAGAGCTGCCAATCCCTTGCCTTTAAAAGTCCTTCAAGTTTTTCTCCAAAAAATGGATATTGTATCTCTTTAGCATAAGTATAACTTACAGTGGATATAAGGTTTGAATAAACAAGTCCCCCCTTCATATAATTTGCATCTCCATAAAACTCTAATTTATCAGGAGTAAAATATTCATCCCCTATTCCAAAAAGCTCATTGTAAACATCTTTTGAGAATATTCCCTGATATTTTAAATTATGTATTGTAAATAAAGTTTTTATATTTTTAAATTCCTGTCTCCATCTATACTGTATTTCAAGAAGTGATGAAACCATCCCTGTTTGCCAGTCATTTAAATGCAGTATATCTGGCACCCCAATATGAGGCAGAACCTCTAATATTGCCCTTGAAAAAAAGGCAAACCTTTCCCCATCATCATAATATCCGTAAAAGTTGTCCCTCCCAAAGTAATATTCATTATCAATAAAATAAAAGTTAACCCCTTTATACTGCATTGTATTTATACCACAGTACTGATGTCTCCAACCCACATCAATATATATATACTTTATATGCCTTATTTCATCTTTTAGATGTTTTGGAATAGATTTATATTGAGGGATTATAACGCTAATATCTACCCCTTTGTTTTTCAAGACAGGAGATAGCGAACCCACAACATCTGCTAATCCTCCACTTTTTGCAAAAGGTACTGCCTCCGATGCAGCAATTATGACCTTCATTTATACATCCTCCTATATTACTTCACCCTTATTTATTGCAACTGGATAATTTTCAGTTCCAATTAAAGTTCTTCCTCTTTTTATAGTAACTTTTTTATCAAGTATAACGTGATCTAAAAAGGCATTTTCTTCTATCTCACATTCTTGAAATATTATGCTGTTTTTAATTTTAGCACCTTTATTTACCTTTACCCCCCTAAAGAGTATGCTGTTTTCAACTTCACCATCAACAATACACCCATCAGCTATAAGGCAATTTCTAACGAATGCATCTTCGCTGTATTTTGCAGGAACCTCATCTTTAACTCTTGTATATATTAATCCGTTTTTATAAAAAAGCTCATCCCTTATTTCCTTCTTCAAAAGTTCCATACTGAATCTATAATAAGTTGTTAATGAATCTATCCTTGCAAGGTATCCATTAAATTGATAAGCATACATATTTAACTTATTTATTTTTTTAAGTATTATATCCTTAACAAAATCCTCATATCCCCTAGCAACCGCTTCCTCAATTAAATATTCTAATAATTCCTTTTCTAAAAGGTACATTTTCATAGATACATTATTTGACTTTGGAATAGTAGGATGCACTTCAATATCTATAATTCTTCCTTCATCATCCTTTTGAATAAGAGTATATTTTCTTAATTTATCCTTCCTTATATTTTCCTCTTTATAAACAATAGTAATATCTGCACCTTTATTAATGTGGAACTCCTGCATATCTGAAAAATTTATGTTACATAACATGTGAGTTCCTGAAATCAATACGTATTTTTGATTTGTCTTTCTAATAAATCCCATTGCACTATGAAGTGCATCAATACTGCCCTTATACCATCCTGCAGTATCATGTATAGCAAAAGGAGATAATATAGATATCCCTTCCCTTTTTCTATCAAGCCCCCACTCCTTTCCTGTTCCTATATGATTAACTAAAGATGCATAATTGTTTTGAGTTATAATTCCTACGTTTTTTATTCCTGAATTCACCATATTGGATAGTGTGAAGTCAATAAGCCTGTACCTTGCTCCAAAGGGCAGTGCTGCAATAGAACGTTTTTTTGTGAATTCCCTTATATCAACATCATCTTCAGCAGCATATATAATCCCAAGAGTGTCCTTCATATTAATCCTCCTCACCTGTTATACTCTCACCTGATTCAACATATTTAATGTCCTTAATGGATTCCCCTATAACAACGTTTTTTCCTATTGTAGTTTCATGGTCAATTATAATTTCGTTTATTATCACTGTTATACCTGAAGAATAAATATTAGGTGCGAGCTTATTAGGCTTTATATCCCCCACTCCTATTTGACAGCTATCTCCAATTACAGCTCCTTCACCTATTATTGAATTATAAATCTTTGTATTGTTACCAATTCTTACATTTGGCATTATGATGGAATTTACTACTTCTGAATTTTCACCAATATGGACTCCATAGAATACAACTGAATGATATACTTTTCCGTAAACAGTACAGCCTTCAGTTATAATGCTTTTTTTAATCTGTGAATTCTTTGATGCAAAGTGAGGTGGCTGAATAGGATTTCTCCCATATATACGCCACTTTGGATCATACAAGTCAAATACTGGAGGAGTTTCAAGAAGATCCATGTTGGCTTCAAAATAACTCTGAATTGTTCCAACATCCTTCCAATATCCTTCAAAGGGATAGGCATATAAATTAAGACCATCCAAAAGCATATTAGGAATAACATTTTTACCAAAATCCTTCTCTGAATTAGAATTAAGTTCATCCTTTACCAAATATTCTTTCAAAACTTCCCATGTAAATACATATATTCCCATAGAAGCCTTATTGCTTTTGGGATGTTTGGGTTTTTCTTCAAATTCATATATTTTATTATCATCATTAGTATTCATAATTCCAAACCTTGATGCATCTTTTATAGGTACATTTATTACTGCTATTGTTGCATCAGCATTCTTCTCTTTGTGATACCTTATCATACTGCTGTAATCCATTTTATATATGTGATCCCCTGATAATATGAGCACATACTTTGGATTGTACTGCTCAATAAACTCAATATTTTGATATATTGCATTTGCAGTACCTTTGTACCATTCTCCCCTTTTACTCTTTAAATAAGGTGGTAGAATATAAACCCCTCCATTTACCCTATCAAGGTCCCAGGGCTGACCTGTTCCTATGTAAGCATTTAGTTTAAGTGGTCTATATTGTGTCAGTACTCCAACAGTATCAATTCCAGAGTTAGTACAGTTACTTAGTGTAAAATCTATTATCCTGTACTTACCTCCAAAGGGAATAGCAGGCTTTGCAATATTCTTAGTTAAAATCCCCAGCCTGTTTCCCTGTCCCCCTGCAAGAAGCATTGCAATGCATTCCTTTGATATCATTCTTGTTCCTCCCCTTTAAAGGCACCAATTTAAAAAAGATTGCACTTAGAGGCGGCACCTTTATATTTATTGAAAAACTGCAATTATGCCATTTAACATCCTCTGACATAATTGAGCCTTCATTACATAAGCCTGTTCCACCAAATTCAATTTTATCGCTGTTAAAGACTTCAATATACTCTCCAGGTAAAGGAACCCCAATTCTATAATTCTCTCTTAAAACAGGAGTAAAATTGAAAAGGCATATAATAAAATCATCTTGTTTTTTAGCAATCCTTTGAAATACAATTATGCTCTGAGTATAGTCACAATGGTCAATCCATCTAAATCCATCCCAACTAAAATCAACTTCCCAAAGAGATGGATTTTCTATATAAAATTTATTAAGACTTTTTACATAACTTTGAAGCTTTCTATGGCTCTCATACTCCAAAAGATTCCAATCAAGGCTATCATAATACTTCCATTCTATGAACTGTCCAAATTCTCCACCCATAAATAAAAGCTTTTTACCTGGATGAGCTATCATATATCCAAAAAGGACTCTAAGATTTGCAAACTTTTGATTATAATCTCCAGGCATTTTATCAAGTAGTGATTTTTTACCATGAACAACCTCATCATGGGACAGTGGAAGAATAAAATTCTCTGAGAAAGCGTAAGTTAATGAAAACGTCAGCTTATTATGATGCCATTTCCTATGTATGGGATCCATTGACATATACTCTAATATGTCATGCATCCATCCCATATTCCATTTATAATTAAATCCAAGGCCTCCTATATAAGTTGGTTTTGTTACCATAGGCCATGAGGTTGACTCCTCAGCTATCATTAGTGTATTTGGAAACTCTTTAAAAACAGCCTCATTCAGCTTTTTCATAAAATCAATTGCTTCAAGATTCTCCTTTCCACCATAAACATTTGGTATCCATTTTCCATTTTCTCTTGCATAGTCAAGATAAAGCATCGATGTTACAGCATCAACCCTAAGACCGTCAATATGATAGTAATCAAGCCAAAAAATTGCATTTGATATAAGAAAACTCTTAACTTCATTCCTTCCATGATTGAAAATATATGTACCCCATTGAGGATGTTCACCTTTTAATGGATTCTCATGCTCATAGAGGCATGTCCCATCAAACCTTGCAAGGCTAAAGCTATCCCTTGGGAAGTGGGCAGGAACCCAATCCAGAATAACTCCAATATTATTTTGATGACATATATCTATAAAATACATAAAATCCTTTGGAGTACCATATCTGCTTGTTGGTGAATAATATCCTGTGACCTGATACCCCCATGAGCCATCAAAGGGATGCTCTTTTATTGGCATAAGTTCTATATGTGTATATCCCATTTCCTTTACGTAACAAACAAGTTCCTTTGCAAGCTCCCTATAACTTAAAAACTCACCTTTTTTTCTTCTCCAGGAACCAGGATGCACTTCATATATTAAAACAGGCTTATCATAAAAAGAGTTTTTTTTCTTATAATCCTGCCATTTTTTATCCTCCCATTTATAGCCTTCTAAATTGTATACCTTAGATGCATTATTTGGTCTAAGTTCACTATAAAAAGCATAAGGATCACTTTTTAATAGAATATCTCCTTTTTGAGTCTCAATCATGTATTTATAGTTATCATATTCCTTTACTCCCTCTATATAGCAATACCATAGACCTGAACTACCATACATTTTCATTTCATTAGCAAATCCATCCCAACTGTTAAAATCACCAACAACACTTACCCTTTTTGCATTGGGTGCCCAGACCAGGAAGTAGCATCCCTTTTCATTTATATGTGCCCCCATCATTTTATATGAATGATAATTCGTACCTTCATTGAAAAGATATACTTGATAGTCTGTAATAAATTCCATAGGCCCCTCCTCTTAAAAGCTATATTTTATTAAGCATATTATATATATTCTTATTATTTAAAAATATACATAATTACCATTATATGTAATTTATATTTTATCTTATTATAAAAGTTTTTATATAATTTAACAAATAATTCATCCTTGAATACTAACTAAAATAGCCCAATATAGGCTAATTTTAAGCCTATATTGGGCTATTTCTTCATTATTTAAATATTTCAACTACCCTATCTAATATCCCATTCATGTAAGCAATTGCAATACCATAGTTAGTAATTGGTACATTATTTTCCTTTGCCTTTATAATCCTTGACATCATCTGTTTTCTGTTAAACATACATGCCCCACAGTGTATTATTAGCTTATACTTTGATAAATTTTCTTCAAAATCTGCTCCTGCTTTTACCTTTATATTAATCTTGCCCTTCACCCTCTCCTCAAGCCATTTTGGTAGTTTTTCTCTCCCTATATCCCCTCTTAAAGGATGATGGGTGCAGGATTCTGCAATCAGGACTTCATCTCCTTCTTTAAGGTTATCTATTGCTTTTGCCCCTTCAATAAATGTTTTAAGGTCACCTTTATATCGTGCCATAAGTATAGAAAAGGAAGTTAATGGCATATCCTTTGGTATTGTTTCGTTTACATATTTAAAAACCTGTGAGTCTGTTATTACAAGATCGATTTTAGAAAGGTTATTTAAGGCTTCCTTAAGCTCAGAATCTTTTATTATAGTTACTACGGCATCATTATCTAACAAATCGCGTATTACCTGAACCTGGGGTAAAATCAATCTTCCCTTTGGCGCCTGTATATCCTGAGGTGCTACAAGAAGAATGCAGTCCTTTGGCTTTACAACATCTCCAACAATTGTTGACCTTTCAAAATCCATTGGAGCATTTTCAAATATAGCATTTTTTAATTCATCAATGTTTATTCTATCCTTTGCCGACACTTTAACAAAGGATATTTTAAACCTTTCCTCTAATTTTTTAACATCAGCATCCTTCTCATCTATCTTATTTACAACTCCGACTACTGGGATACTTTTTTGTTTGAGCTCTAAAAGATACTCCTCTTCTAATTTTGTATCCTCATCTCCTGTTAAAACTAAAAGAGCAAGATCTGTTTTCTCCATTACAGCCTTTGTTTTTTTAACTCTTAGCTCTCCAAGCTCACCAACATCATCAAGTCCTGCAGTATCTATAAAAACAACAGGACCTATTGGCAAAAGTTCCATCGCCTTATAAACCGGATCCGTTGTAGTTCCTGCTGTATCTGATACAAGGCTGATTTCCTGATTTGTAAGGGCATTTATAAGGCTTGATTTTCCTGCGTTTCTCTTCCCAAATATAGCTATATGAAGTCTGTTTGCAATTGGTGTATCAAACATTTTATCCTCCTTAATATTAGAATCTAAAATCCCTTTCGCCTAATTCTATTCTTTTTAACTTTTCAACAGTTGCTAATCTGACCTTTTCGTCTGGTATATCAAGTAAAGATTTTTGGATTAGAGCATCTCCTTTTTGTTTTAGTTCATCATCACCATAATCTATAATATATTCTTTAAATGTTAAAATTGCATTAGGAAGACAGAAGTTGTGTATCTGTCCTGACTTTGCAAAGGCCATAAATCTATCACCAGTTCTTCCTACCCTATAACAAGCCGTACAATAACTTGGAATATAACCTGAATCACAAAGGCTTTTTTGTATTTGAAGTGGTGAACGGTGATCCCCAACTTCAAACTGAGGCTTTTCATCGGTTTTTATGTGACGTGTTTCTTCTGAATATCCTCCAACTCCAGTACAGGAGCCTGCACTAATTTGTGATATGCCAAGGGCAATTACCTTATCTCTAAAATCAGGCTCCTCCCTTGTTGAAAGTATCATTCCAGTATAGGGAACTGCCATCCTCAAAACTGCGACTATCTTCATAAAATCATTATCACTAACTAAATAGGGATACTTTTTAATATCAACACCTTCAGCAGCTCTTAGCCTTGGCACAGATATAGTATGAGGTCCTACTCCTGTTTCTCTATCAAGGTGCTCTGCATGCATTATCATAGCAATAGTATCATATTTAAAATCATAGAGTCCGTATAATACCCCTATTCCAACATCATCAATTCCTGCCATACGAGCCCTATCCATAGCTGTAGTATGATAATTGTAATCGTGCTTTGGCCCATTTGGATGAAGCTTTTCATAAGTTTCTTTATGATATGTTTCCTGGAATAATATATAGGTTCCAATTCCGGCTTCTTTTAGCCTTTTATAGTTTTCAACTGTTGTTGCAGCAATATTTACATTAATTCTTCTAATACTTCCATTATCAAACTTTAACGAATATATAGTTTTTATACATTCTAATATATAATCAAGGGGGCAGTTAACATTATCCTCCCCAGCTTCAAGTGCAAGACGCTTATGCCCCATAGACTCTAAAATTTTAACTTCTTCCTTAAGCTCCTCCATTGTAAGCTTTTTTCTTTTAAAGCTTTCATTTGTATGTTTATAGCCACAATACTCACAGTTGTTTACACAGTAGTTACTTACATAAAGCGGTGCAAAAAGTACTATTCTTTTACCATATATATCCTCTTTTATCTTCCTTGCAGCTTTAAACATCTTATTTAACAATTCTTCATCACTAACACTAAGCAGAACTGCTGCCTCATCATAGCTTAATCCTTTAAGAGATAGTGCCTTATCTATTAGTGTCTCAACATAGTCCCTATCCTTTGATAATCTCTCACCTTTTTCAATTGCATCTCTTATTTTAGAGTCAACTATAAACTCTTCAGCTTTAAATTCCTTCATAATTACACCTCCTATTTTTTGGTTAAAGCAGATTTTACATTAACTCCATTTACCTTTCCAAGCTTTCCTGTAAGAGCACTAATATCATCAGTACTTCCATCAACTATGAGTGATATTACTGATACTCCCTTTTCTCTATAGGGAACCCCCATACGCCCTATTATTATTTCAGCATGTTCATGAAGTATTTCATTAACTCTTGATGCACTTTCAAAGTTTTCTACAACTATTCCAACTACTCCAATTCTTTTTTCCATAGCAACCTCCATCAAAAAAGCCTTCGCAAAAAGCGAAGGCTAAATATACTATATAATATATACTACTACCGCCTCCCTTTTGCTCAGAAAATTCCTTGCAATCAGGTTATTTTTATATTATCCAACATGTCAGAAAAATCCAACACATCAGATTAATTTAATTATAAACATTTTAAAACACATTGTCAAATAAATAACATCACTTTCCCATGGAAGCTATTGTTCTTGAAAGCTCATTTATACTTTCCGATAGCCTTTCAAGTTTACTTTCTACTCTAACAAGCAGATATACTGAAAGGACAATTGGAAATCCAAAATTAGCTATTTCTTTGAACATTTCTTCCATTTTTTCACCTCCTAAATTATTAGCCGGAAGAAAACTTCCGGCTAATAAAACTATCTTACATCTATCTGCTGGACATCCCTTGATATTATATTTGCAGACACTAAAGCTACAAGGTCTCCACCTGATGACTCAAATACGTTTTTTGATACAATAAGGTTCATAGCAGCTTTAATATTATCAGAAGTAAGATCATCTTTAATATCAGATAGGCTTATTGTAACATTGTTACCTGCTTGATTTTGAAATATCATCTGAAGTGTCTTTGTCAAAAGCTACACCTCCTTTCATAAATATAAAATATAAAATTTACTGGTTAATAAGCTCAATAACATCCTGCCTTAAAATAGCATCTACAGGATTTTTAAGAAGAGCTCCAATGCCTGATGCTATTTCAAATAAGTCTTGATCTTGTGCCGAAGTTTTTATTCTTCTTAATGTGGTATTGTCAAATACAGCATTTCCATTTGAATCAACCCCGGTTCTTACTCTTAAAATAAGGTTTGAAGAAACTTTAACACCATTTACAGCCATGCTTTTCACCTCCTTTCAATTGAATAAATTGTATTAAAAAGAAAAATTTATATATGGTATAATAAAAAAATATGTTTTTTAAGGTTGGTGATAGTATGATAATAAAAAATGGAAGAATAATAACTGAAAAGGGAATCATTGAAGGTTCTGTTGAAATAGATAAAGGAAAAATTATAAGAATATATAACGATAAGTATCCAAAAGGAGAAGGAATAGATGTATCAGGTTGTTTTATATGCCCTGGATTTATTGACATCCACATACATGGAATTGAAGGGCATGATTGTATGGAAGGAAATATTGAGGCAATAAATGAAATATCAAAAGCTTTAATAAAATATGGTGTAACATCTTTCCTGCCTGCAACTATGACTGAGGATTTAAAAAAAATAAGAAAAGCTGTCGAAATAATATCAAATACAAAGTCTAAAGGAACTGCCGGGGCTAAAATCCTTGGAATAAACCTTGAAGGTCCTTTTATTTCTCCATCTATGGCGGGAGCACAAGATCCAAAATACATAAAGAAACCATCCTTTGATACTTTTAAAGATTTAGCTAATGATTATATTAATGAAATAAAAATTGTAACAATAGCACCAGAGGAGGAAGGAGCAGTTGAGCTGATTGCCAATCTAAATAGCATTGGAATAATAGCATCAGTTGGACATACTAATGGAAATTATGACGACTTTATAAAGGGATATAAAGCTGGAATAAAGCACTGCACTCATCTTTTTAATGCCATGACAGGATTTCACCATAGACAGCCTAATATAGTTGGGGGAGTATTTAATAGTGATGTTACTGCAGAAATGATACTGGATGGAGTACATATTCACTTTGATGCTGTAAAAGTTGCTCTTAAAGTTAAAGGGATAGATAAAATAATACTTGTATCAGATGCTATGATGGCATGCGGGCTTTGTGATGGATTGTATAGTCTTGGAGGGCAAGATGTATATGTAAAAGATGGTCAAGCAAGACTAAAAGATGGTACACTTGCAGGTTCAACTTTAACTTTAAGTAAAGCACTTTATAATGCTGTAAATAACCTTAACATCACTTTAATCGATGCTATAAAGATGGTTACTTCAAACCCTGCTAAGCTTCTTAAACTTGATAATGAAATTGGATACATAAAAGAAGGCTTTTACGCTGATATAGTAATATTTGATGATGATATTAACATAAAACATGTTTTTGTAAATGGGGAAATGAAATTTTAATGTAAAATAAAAATAGCCCATTGGGCTATTTTTATTTTAACTCCTCAACTGCTTTCTTTATAGCTTCAACCTTGTCAAGCTTTTCCCATGGAAGGTCTAAATCTGTTCTCCCAAAGTGACCATAAGCTGCAACCTGTCTGTATATTGGCCTTCTAAGGTTTAAATTTTTAATTATTGAAGCTGGTCTTAAGTCAAATACTTTGTTTATAACTTCTACTATCTTATCATCTGGGAGTTTTCCTGTGCCAAAGGTGTCTACTTCAATTGAAACAGGCCTTGCAACGCCTATAGCATAAGCAACTTCAATTTCAAGTTTATCGGCAATACCTGCTGCAACAAGATTTTTAGCAACCCATCTTGCTGCATAAGCTGCTGAACGGTCAACCTTTGTTGGATCCTTTCCTGAGAAAGCTCCTCCGCCATGTCTTCCATAGCCTCCATAAGTATCAACAATTATCTTTCTTCCAGTAAGACCTGAGTCTCCTTGAGGTCCTCCAACAACAAATCTTCCTGTTGGGTTTATATAGTATTTTGTATTCTCATCAAGTAAATTATTTGGCACAACTTTTCTTATAACATGTTCTATGATATCTCTTTCTATTTGTTCTCTTGTAACTTCAGGGCTGTGCTGTGTTGATACAACTATTGCGTCAATTCTAACAGGTTTATCATCATGATATTCAACAGTAACCTGAGTTTTTCCATCTGGTCTTAAATAATCTAATGTTCCATTTTTCCTAACTTCAGCAAGCCTTCTTGAAAGTCTATGAGCCATTGCAATTGGAAGAGGCATCATTTCAGGAGTCTCGTTGCAGGCAAATCCGAACATCATTCCCTGATCTCCTGCACCTATTGCTTCAGCAACATCCATTTCTCCTTTTTTAGCTTCAAGGGCTTTATCAACTCCAAGAGCAATATCTGCAGACTGTTCGTCTATTGATGTTATAACTGCACAGGTATCACAGTCGAATCCATACTTTGCTCTTGTATAACCTATCTCTTCAATCGTCTTTCTAACAATCCTTGGAATGTCAACATAGCATTTTGTTGATATCTCTCCCATAACAAGAACCATTCCAGTTGTTACAGCTGTCTCGCAAGCAACTCTTGCCTCTGGATCCTGCTCTAATATGGCATCAAGTACCGCATCAGAAATTTGGTCGCATATTTTATCTGGATGACCTTCAGTTACCGATTCTGAGGTAAACAATCTTTTAACCATTTTTCTTCCTCCTTTATGTATAATAAAAAACCCCTTCTGTTAGAAGAGGTCTATTTTTCAAGAACCCTCATCTTCCAGAATACATAGATCCTGCTGGAATTGGCACCTTTCTTTTGCAGGTTGCCGGGTTTCATCGGGCCAGTCCCTCCACCTCTCTTGATAAGAGTTTAATACATATTAATTTTTACTAAGCAATAGTATCATAATAAATTAAATATGTCAACGGTATTGTTAGAAACTTATTTTTCTCCATTTTTGATTTTTGAGGACGGTTAGTGTGAAAATGTCCATTTACAAAAAAGGAAAAAAGTACAAGCCAAGGGACGGTTACTTATTTTATACACAATATCTGCAAAATTAGGGGTACATGCATAAAATATTTTATCTATTATTTAATATAATAAGTAACCGTCCCTGCTGTTGCCTTTGACAAGCCTAAAACTTTTTCATGTCGTCGTTGTGGCTACTTTTAGTCATGACCTGTTACTTATTATTTATAAATAAATAATAAATTAACCTCATCCCCTAAAGGTTATTATCTTTTAAGACCATTAATAATTTTTTATCTTGCATTAAATTGTCTATGAAGTATAAAAAGTAAGTAACTGTCCCTCTATTTTTTAAACATAAAAAAAGACGCTATATAGCGTCTTTTGGTGGAGGGAGATGGATTCGAACCATCGAAGTCACTGACAACAGATTTACAGTCTGCCCCCTTTGGCCACTCGGGAATCCCTCCTCGTATGGAGCCGGCTATCGGAATCGAACCAATAACCTACTGATTACAAGTCAGTTGCTCTGCCTATTGAGCTAAGCCGGCATATATGGTGGGAACAATAGGGCTCGAACCTATGACCCTCTGCTTGTAAGGCAGATGCTCTCCCAGCTGAGCTATGCTCCCTTTTTGTTTGCCGCACCGTTTAGCGACAATAATTAGTATACATAATATCAAAGCACAAATCAATCCTCAAATATAATTATTATTTTAATTTATATACACCATTCTTAATAATTCTTTTATTATCTCTTATAATCTATGTTATGCTTACATCAACATTTTTTAACTCCTTTATATATTATACTCTCTTCAAAATAAACCAAAGTATATTTTCATGGTAAAACTTTTAATATATAATGCTTATGTAAATCTTTTATAAATAAAATTATATATGTTCCATAAACTATTATAAACTAAATAAGGCGGTGTTAATTTGAAACAAATACTTGGAAGGTTAAGACGTGCAGTTGAAGATTTTAATATGATACAGGATAACGATAAAATAGCTGTTGGTCTATCTGGTGGTAAAGACAGTATGCTACTTTTATATGCTTTAAAGCTATATCAAAGGTTTTCACCACAAAAGTTTGATCTTTGTGCTATTACTGTAAATCTTGGATTCGATGGCTATAACCCATCCCCCCTCATTGACTTTTGTAAAGGCATCAATGTACCTTTAAATATAATAGATACTCAAATTGGAAAGATAATTTTTGAAGTTAGGCAGGAAAAAAACCCTTGCTCTATTTGTGCAAATATGCGAAAAGGTGCACTTAATAATGCCGCAAAGGCAATGGGTTACAACAAAGTTGCATATGCTCATCACTCTGACGATGTTGTTGAAACCTTTTTAATGTCATTATTTTTTGAAGGAAGAATAAATACATTCTCCCCAGTTGTCCATTTAGATAAAAAGGACATTTATGTTATACGCCCCTTTGTGTATGTTGAAGAAATAGATATATACGGTGCAATTAAAAAGCTAAACCTTCAAATTGTAAAAAATCCTTGTCCTGCAAATGGGAATACTAAACGTCAATATTTTAAAGATTTTATAAAAGACATGAGACATGAAATACCTAATATTAAAGAAAACATAATGGGTGCTATTAGTAATACCAAGCAAATAAACCTTTGGGATAAAGAAAAAATAAGAGAGATTTGCAAAAAAAATACTACTCAATAGGAATGTTTATTTCCTTCCCAAAATCATCAAATATGTATCCTGGACCCTCTGATAAATCATAGTTTACTACCTGCTCATATTCATTATTTAAAGTCTCAGGAACGTAAGAATTTTTAAATGTCGTCATAGCAATAACTGTAATGAGAGTAATTATTACAACAAGACCACTTAAAAGTATTCGACGCATTATATCCCTCCTATAGCTGATATTATGCTATTTTTTGTAGATTTTATTCATTAATTTTTGTAATAAAATTAATATCCCCCATTGTATATATAAACATGGGGGTGAATTATTTGGGCAATCAAAACTTAGATAGCCTCGGGCTCCGTGTAAATTATCTTGACAAAGATGCTTCTTTAACTCTTTCTAACTATTTATCTCAGTTTTTAAAAGAAGAAACTCTTATAGTCTGCATAGGTACAGATAAATGCATTGGAGATTGCCTTGGACCTTTAGTTGGAACTACTCTTAAAAAAAGCAATTTCCCTTATCCAGTAATAGGAACACTTGATAATCCCGCTCATGCAATTAACCTTGAATCGATACTTATTAATATAAAGAAAAAATATCCAAATCATTTTGTAATTGCAATTGATGCATGCCTTGGTTTTGAAGAATGTATTGGTGATATTCAAGTTAAATTAGGGCCTGTTCATCCTGGTAAAGGGGTAGGTAAGTCCCTTCCCAATGTAGGCAATTTATCTATTGTTGGAGTAGTAGACAGTATAGATAATAGCGATCTGTTTCCAATTAGGAATACAAGGCTTAGTTTTATAATGAACATGGCTGAAGTAATAGCTACCAGCCTTCTAATGGCATGTAAAAAGCAAAACGGATAGCAATGCTATCCGTTTATGATTGCAAACATTACCTCTCCTTCAGCCGCAACCTTATCTTCAACTTTTGCTAAAACCCTTGCCTTGCCTATTCCTCTTTTCATAGCAATAAGCTCAGCTTCCATATAAAGAACATCCCCAGGTACAACCTGCTTTCTAAACCTTACGTTCTCAATACCTGCAAGTACAGCAAGTTTTCCCTCATTTTCCTTTGCAGATAAAATTGCTACGCCTCCAACCTGAGCCATAGCTTCAACTATAAGCACTCCCGGCATTATTGGATGCCCTGGGAAGTGCCCCTGAAAAAAAGGCTCGTTAATTGTAACGTTTTTTACTCCAACAGCTCTTTTCCCTTCCTCTATTTCAAGTATCCTATCAACTAATAAAAATGGATACCTGTGAGGAAGTATCTTTTGTATGTCCACATTTTCCATATACTAATCCTCCAGTTTTATATTCCTTTTTAAAAGCATTTTAATTATTATGATAGCTATTCCACCACCAATTAGTGCAGTTATTAATTGTGGAATTCCCATCATTACAACAAGCTTACTTGCTACTTTTTCGGGTATGCTTATTTTAAATAAATATATAAGCTTTAGTGCTGAGAAGTATAAAAATAAATATTTTAAAACTGAACCTAATAAATATCCAAAAATCTGTCCCCATTTTTTATAATAACTTAAAACTCCAAAGGTTACAACATAAATTGCATTTCCTAAAGCAATAAATGGAATAAATGGAGCCATAGGCTGTGGTAACTGTCCTAACACCCATGCAGTTATGGGCGTTAAAACTCCAATTGCAACTCCCCACCATATACCACATGTAAAAGTTCCTATAAGAAGAATTGTATTTATTGCTGGTCCTACAATAAATTGATTTATCTGGGGTATATTTCTGCCAATAGTTTGAAACACTATAGCAATTGCAAGTAAAAGACCGCTTCTGACGATACATTTTACATCTTCCTTCATTTAAATCCCCCCAAAAAATAATTATTATTAAAAGCTGCCCCTATTAATTAGGGGAAGCTTTTAATAACCTGCAGCAGTAAGATCTTCAAGCTTATCAAGATTTTCTAAGGATTTGCCCGTACCAAGTGCTACACAAGATACCGCATCATCAGCCACCCTTACCGGAACGTAAGTTCTTGATTCTATAAACTTATCAAGCCCCCATAGTAATGATCCTCCTCCTGTCATAACAATCCCTTTTTCGCTAACATCAGCTGCAAGCTCTGGAGGAGTTTTCTCAAGTACAGAATGGATGCAGTCTGCAATAGCATTAATAGGTTCTTCAAGGGCATGCCTTATTTCTTCCGATGTAACTATAATGTTTTTAGGAAGACCGCTTACAAGGTCCCTCCCTTTTATCTCCATTGAAAGATCTTCATCACGTTTAAAGGCACATCCTATACCTATTTTGATATCCTCAGCTGTTCTCTCACCTATCATCATTTTATGCTCTTTTCTTATGTATCTTATAATAGCCTCATCAAACTTATCTCCTGCAATCTTTAAAGAGGATCTTACTACCATTCCACCAAGAGAAATTACAGCAACATCTGTTGTCCCGCCGCCAATATCTACTATCATACATCCACTTGGTTTTGATATATCAAGCCCTGCTCCTATCGCTGCTGCAACAGGCTCTTCTATAAGATATACCTTTCTTGCTCCAGCATTTAAAGCTGCATCCCTAACAGCTCTTCTTTCAACTTCAGTTGCCTCGCAAGGAATACAAACTACAACTCTGGGCTTTCCCCATCCTCTGGAGCCATAAGCTTTTTTTATAAAATATTTTAACATCTTTTCAGTAGAATCATAATCTGATATAACTCCATCCCTTAAAGGTCTTTTAGCAATGATATTTCCTGGAGTTCTTCCTATCATCTGCCTTGCTTCCTCACCTACAGCAAGCACCCTATTTGTACTGTTATCTAAAGCTACAACCGAGGGTTCCTTTAAAACAACACCCTTACCCTTTATAAATACAAGGATGGTTGCAGTCCCTAAATCTATACCCATGTCACTATTAATGCTAAACAATCCCATATTTTCACTCCCTACCTATTGCATTATACTTTATATTTCTATAAAATTTGTCAAATTCCTTCTTTTTTTCAAGATAATTTAGCAGGGAGCAATTATTTTTCACTCATTGACTGATTTATATTTCATTTTTGTTGCTCTTCCACCCCTAATATGCCTTTCAGCTTTGTTTATATCAAGAATTTTCTTTGCTTCCTTTGCAATTTGAGGGTTTATTTTAGGTAATCTTTCCGTAATATCCTTGTGTATAGTACTCTTACTAACACCGAACATTTTTGCTGTTTTCCTAATAGTTGATTTTGAGTCAATTATATAGTTTGCTACTTCAAGTACCCTTTCCTCAATATAGTCCTTCAATTGTTGTACCTCCTTCAAATGCTTCTTTTTAAATAATATGTTGATTTAAAGCCTTTTATAATAAAAAATATAAAACAATTCAAAAAAAGAGTGCTTGACAAACTTCCCCTAAGGCAAGCCTGCAAGCCCCTGTATTTTCTAACAATAACTCACTGCAAAAAATCCTGTGGATTTACTGTTATATAATCTTTTCCAGATTTTTTAAGTACAATGAAATGCAGGTGGCTTCCCTCTACAGCAACAGATTCTCTTACAGCTGTATCACCAACAACTCCTATTACCTGCCCTTTTTTAACGCTATCACCTTTCTTTACTTTTACCTCAGGGTCAAGGTTACAATATACTGTTCTAAGTCCGTTTCCATGATCAATTATTACTTTGAATCCATATCCGGGTTTTATGCCTTGTATTAATGTATCATCATTCAAAACATCTACAACCTTACCACTATCTGCTGCTTTTACCTCAGTACCAAGATCACATGCAATATCTATACCTTCATGGGTTTCCCATTGCTGCATAGTATTTGAGAACTGAAGATTTTCTTTATCAAACTTTTTAACTATCTCACCTTGAACAGGCATCTCTAATTTTAGTGCTATTGAAGAGGTAACAGATTTACTGGGTTCACTCTTTTTATTAGTACTATTAGTAGTTTTATCGGTTGTAGTAGTTTTTTGTGATGTAACAGAGTTTTTATCTTGCTGTTGCATAACAGGAGTTTCATTAGTTGGCTCTTCTTCTACATATTTAGGCTCTGAAGTATCCGGCTGTTGTAATTGTTGCTGAGTTTTTTCTTGAACCTGCGCATTTTTTCTCGCCGTAGATCCATTATTTTTTGATATGTATACAGCGGTTACGGCAACAATACAAAGACATATAAATAAGATGACGTAAAATCCTTCCCGGTCGAAAAGTTTTGATGATTTTTTAAATAGGTTTTTAATTCCCATATCACGCACCTCCATTTTATAGTTTGTCCAGAATATGGAATATAATACATGGATGTTTAAAAATATTATTAATTTTTTTGAAAAAATTAAAAAATAAAGCATCCTACATTTGTAAGATGCTCAATTTTATTCTTTTTTATTCTTCAAAATGTCATTTATTTTAACGATTTCTATTCCAGAATAGTAATGTTTTAATATTTCATCATATTTTTTCCCCCTTTTTCCCATTTCATTTGCTCCCCATTGACTCATCCCAACTCCATGACCATTGCCTTTAACTGTAAATGTTACATTTTTTGAATCTATAGAAATTGAAAAGTTTGTTGAATTAAGCCCCATAGCCCATCTTATATCAACCCCACTAAAAGTTTTATCCCCAACCTTTAAAGTCTTTACTCTCCCCCCTTGTGTGTAATCAAGTACCTTTACCTGGGTTGCAAGGCTGCTACTTGATATATTTGTTTTAGGGTTTAGCTGCTTTATTCTTTTTATAAACTCATCCCTTTTCATAACAACTTTTGATTGAAAGCTTGGAGATTCTTCTTCATTAGGGCTTTCTACACTAACTAAATATGGAACATCATATCCAAAAACCTCTTTACAATTTTCAGTTCTCCCTCCACTTGTTGAGTGAAACAATATATTCTTAGCCAGTTCACCTTTATATGACAAAACCATATCTTTCGTATCTTCAACTGCCTTGCTTATCTTGTTCCAATTAGCTTGTGCTTCCTTAGGATCCCAGTTCTTAAACCTTTCTTCCTTAGACATCCATGCCTGACAATGAACTTCACTACATACATCAGCATTAGGATGTTTGGAACATCCCCCTCCACCATATTTAGTCAAATGGGAGTATGCAAAGGTTCTTGCTGCAATCGCCTGAGCCTTTAGAGCCTCTTCATTAAAAGATGCAGGCATTTCAGCAGCAATTACACCCCTTAAGTAATCTTCAATATACATTTCAACGATTTTATTTTCATCTTCAACAAATACTTTAATTTTTACTCCCCCATTGTTATCACTATATTTAGTATCCTGAGGAACATTATCAATATAGCTTGAAAGCCTATTAATTACTCCAGGTATTTTTATTCCTGAGCCGATACCACCAAGTATAACTATGGGAAGCATTATCATTAAAAAGATAGTAATCAATACATAGTAACCAATTTTTTTCATTTGCTCCCCCCTTCCAAATAGAGGACAGTTCTCAATAAAATTTTATTATAAACTGTACAAAATTATGAAAAAATTTATTTGCAAGAATTATTTTATGTAAAAAGGCTGTATTAAAACACTAATACAGCCTTTTTACATATTTATTCTTTTTGTATTCTTTGAATGTTAGCTCCAAGGGATTGCATCTTCTCAACTATATTTACATAACCTCTATCAAGATGGTGAACCTCACATATTTCTGTTTTACCCTCTGCAACAAGTCCCGCAAGGACAAGAGCTGCCCCAGCCCTTAAATCTGTTGCCTTAACCTGTGCGCCAGTTAGTTTTGCTGTGCCCTCAACAACAGCACTTCTTCCATCTATTTTAATATTTGCTCCCATCCTTTTAAGCTCTGTAACATGCATAAATCTGTTTTCAAATACAGTTTCTGTTATTATTGATGTACCTTTAGCAATACTCATAAGGGCCATAAACTGTGCCTGCATATCTGTTGGAAATCCAGGATAAGGCATTGTCTTTATATCTACTGCCTTTGGAACACCATTTGCTACAACCTTAACCTTGTTTTGCTCCTCAATTACAGTAACTCCCGCTTCTTGAAGTTTTGCTATTACAGGCCTTATATGTTCCAAAATAACATTTTCAACTACAACACTTCCTTGAGTTATTGCAGCTGCAACCATATAGGTTCCTGCTTCTATTCTATCAGGAATCACCTGATGGGTTGTTCCCTTCAGTTCCTTAACTCCTATAATTCTTATTGTATCAGTCCCAGCACCTATTATATTAGCACCCATACTATTTAAAAAATTAGATAAATCCACTACTTCAGGCTCCTCGGCAGCATTTTCTATTATTGTTTCCCCTTGGGCAAGTACTGCTGCCATCATTATATTTTCTGTTGCACCAACTGATGGAAAGTCAAGATAAATTTTAGCACCTTTTAATTTATTACAATAGGCTTCAACATATCCATGCCCTAATCGTACATCAGCTCCTAATGCACAAAAGCCTTTTAGATGTAAATCGATTGGGCGTGTACCAATATTACATCCTCCCGGCAAAGATATCCTGCACCTTCCAAATCTTGAAAGTAAAGGTCCAATAACAAGAAAAGATGCTCTCATCTTTCTAACAAGCTCATAAGGTGGCTCTATTGATGTTATATTATCTGCTTTTATAGATATCCTATTTGATTTTTTATTTAAACTTATATTTGCACCTACAGAATTTAAAACATCACATATTACATAAACATCATCAAGGAAAGGAATATCTTCTAATTTACATTCAAAAGGACATAATAGGGATGCTGCAATGATTGGTAAAACTGAATTTTTGGCTGCACTAATCTTAACTTTTCCAGTTAATTTGCTACCACCTGAAATTATTATACTGTCCATATTAATCCTCCATTCATTCTAATACTCTGCATTTATAACTGGGGTTCCTATAAATATGTATGTGCAGCCCTCCGTTTTACTAAATCTTAAGGCAACATTAATATTAAAATCCTGCCCATTCACTTCTACTTTATCTTTAATATATGGAGAATATCCATAAAAACTAACAAGAGTTCTATCCTCCATTTTATCTATTAACTTAGCTTTGCTGCTTATAATCGTTTTTTGTGCTATTTCCTTCATTTCTTCATTTCCCATACTTTTTTTAAATTTTCCTTCTATTAAAGAACAAAAGGAGGGCTCTATACCGTATATAGAAAAGCAGTTATTAATAGTCCTCCTAATAATATTAATATTCATAATGCCGTCATATTGTGATTGGGTTAAACATACATATATTTCATCATTTTTATACTTATATGCTCTTATATTAATTGAAGATTTGTTATCGGTAAAAGACAGTTCAGAAAAGTTTCCATCTGTTTTAAGAGTATATTTACTATCTTGTTTTATTGAATTATACATTTTATTAATAACATCTATAGGTTCATCACTTGTTTTTATTATTCCTTTTCCTTCTACAGTTAAAGCAATAAAATCTGCATCTGTAGATTCGAAACATTTTTTCAATGCTGAATATCCATAGACCTGACTATTATAGCCTATATTTAATAACAAGAAGGATATTAAACAAATAATTGCCCATTTTTTCATACCATAACCTCCCTTCTATTCTAATTGTTAACATATTCCTTTTAAATTATTCTTATGTATTATTATTTTTCCCACAAAAAAAAGAAGTAAACTTACGCTTACTTCTTTAAAGGATAAAAATCCTGTGGCTTTTGATTTATTATTCCATAATGATAAAGTATTGCCTCTACAATTCTTTCAGAGGCTTTTCCATCTCCATAAGGATTTATAGAATATGCCATTTTATTATAAGCATTTTCATCTGATAAAAGAATAGAAATTTCTCTTATAATGTCATCCTTTTGTGTACCTATAACTTTTACTGTTCCAGCTTCAACAGCTTCAGGGCGCTCCGTTACATCTCTTAGCACTAAAACAGGTTTGCCAAGATGGGGTGCTTCCTCTTGGAGTCCTCCTGAATCAGTTAATACAAAATGGCATTTATTCATAAGATTATGGGTTTCTTTTGTATCAAGAGGAGGTAAAAGATGTACATTATTTACATTTCCAAGTATACCATAAACAGTATCTTTAACAACAGGATTTAGATGGACAAGATATATGAATTCTACATCCTTAAACCTTTCTGCTATTTCTTTAACTGCGCTACAAATATTTTCAAGTGGCTTACCCCAGTTTTCCCTTCTGTGAGCAGTCATCATTATAACTTTTTTATTATTATAATCTATTTTATTAAGTTTTTTAGTTTCAAATACATAATCTTTCTTTACAGTTGATTCCATTGCATCTATAACAGTATTCCCAGTTATAAAAATATCTTCTTCATTAATTCCTTCCCTCAAAAGGTTTTGTTTTGCCTTTAGAGTTGGTGCAAAATGCAAATCTGCCAAGGCTCCTGTAAGTTTTCTATTCATCTCTTCAGGATAAGGAAAATATTTATTAAAAGTTCTAAGCCCAGCTTCAACATGGCCAACTTTAACCTTGTTATAAAACGCTGCAAGGCTTCCTGCAAAGGTTGTGGTTGTATCACCATGAACAAGCATTATATCAGGCTTTACTTTTATTATTATATCTTCGAGCCTTTCAAGAACCTTATTTGTTATTCCAGAAAGTGTTTGCTTCTCTTGCATTATATTAAGATCAAAATCAGGCTTTATTTTAAAATATTCAAGAACCTGATCAAGCATCTGCCTGTGCTGTGCCGTAACACATACTATGGAATCAATATATTCATTTTCTTCAAGCTTTTTAATAAGTGGAGCCATCTTTATAGCTTCAGGCCTTGTTCCAAAAACAGTCATAACCTTTATTTTATCCACATTATCACCTCACATCAATTCTTACTTTTTCTGCTAAAAAGTCCTATTTCAATTCCAAAAGCAAGGGTTATTGAACATACTACAATCAAAAGAGCAAAGGATTTTTTTGCAGTAAGCATCATAGCAAGTAGAGCAGTAGTACCAAGTATAACACTTATCGAATACATTATAAATACAACTTGTCTTTGACTAAAGCCCATATCAAGAAGTCTATGATGTAAATGCCCTCTATCTGCCTCCATAATAGGCTTATTATTTATTTTTCTTCTTATCATAGCAAACAATGTATCATATATAGGAATACCAAGAGCTAAAATTGGAACTGCAACAACAACTGCTGCTGCAGATTTAATAGCCCCTTGTATAGATATTGCAGCAAGGGCAAATCCTAAAAACTGAGAACCTGTGTCTCCCATGAATATTTTTGCAGGATTAAAGTTATATGGCAAAAAACCAATGCAACTTCCAGCAAGAGCTGCTGTAAGTAAAACCGCAATATATCTACCACTTATTAATGAAACCCCAAACAAAGTAAGAGAAGATATAAAGCATATACCACAAGCTAATCCGTCAAGCCCATCAATAAGATTAATTGCATTAGTGATTCCAACAACCCATAATATAGTTATAGGTATTCCAAAATATCCTATATAGATATATCCATCTCCAGGTAAAAAGGGAACCGTAATACAGCTTACGTTAATTCCAAAGGCTATAAGTAAAAAAGCTGCTAAAACTTGAAAGGCTAACTTTTGCAATGGCTTTACAGGTCTTATATCATCAATCATTCCTCCGATTACTAAAAGTAAACTTCCTAAAACAATACCTATAACACTTTTATTAAACCTTGAAAAACAAAGGGCTGAAATCACAAAGGATAAAAATATTGCAAGTCCTCCCATCCTTGGTATAGGAGTCTTGTGAATCCTTCTATCATCCTTTGGAACATCAATAGCATTTATATTTATCGCAAACTTTTTAACTAATGGAGTAATTAAAAAGGAGAGGAGAGCTGACAAAATAAATATTCCCCCGTACCTTATCATCTTTTCACATCCTTGGTAAAAACTATACAAACTAATTTTATCATATAAAAACTACATTTACATCTTCATTTTATAAAAAAAGCTGTGATATCACAGCTTTTCAATCTTAATTCCTGACTCATTAAGCATACTTTGAGAGAGCTCATCAGGATAATCACCTTTAAATACTATTCTTTTTATTCCCGATGCTATAAGTATTTTGGCACATATAACACAGGGCTGGGCTGTAACATAAATAGTAGAATCTTCAACGGATATTCCATATTTTGCTGCCTGAATGATTGCATTTTGTTCTGCATGAAGTGCTCTACAAAGCTCATGCCTTTCTCCTGAAGGAACATTAAGCTTTTGCCTTAAACAGCCTATCTCCTCACAATGTTTCATTTTGGGAGGAACACCATTATATCCTGTTGTTAAAATTCTATTATCCTTTACTATTACAGCTCCAACTTGCCTTCTTAAGCATGTTGACCTTTTTTTTACAAGTTCTGCAATTTCCATAAAATATTCATCCCAAGATGGTCTCATTATACCACCTACTTTGTACCAAATATTCTATCTCCTGCATCACCAAGACCGGGAACTATATATCCATGATCATTAAGCTTTTCATCTATATGAGCAACGAATATTTCAACGTCAGGATGCATTTCCCTAACAGCCTTTATTCCCTCTGGTGCAGAAATTAAGCACATAAGCTTTATATTTTTAGCTCCCTTTTCCTTTAATAATGTTATTGCATCAACAGCAGAACCTCCTGTTGCAAGCATTGGATCAGTTATAATAACTTCTCTTTCTTCAATATCCAAAGGAAGTTTACAGTAATATTCAACAGGTTTTAATGTTTCAGGATCCCTGTATAATCCTATATGACCAACTTTTGCTGCAGGTATAAGCTTTAACATACCATCAACCATTCCAAGTCCCGCTCTTAGTATCGGAACTATTGCAACCTTCTTACCTGTCAACATCTTTGCAGTCATTTTACATATAGGAGTTTCAATTTCAACATCCTCAAGCTGAAAATTTCTTGTAACCTCATAGCACATGAGCATAGCAACTTCAGATAGGAGTTCCCTAAAATCCTTTGAACCTGTATTTTTATCCCTTATTATCGCAAGCTTATGCTGAATAAGTGGATGGCTGATAACAGTTACTTTCTCGTCCACTTCTATATTCCTCCTTAATAAGTATTTCTTTTCAATATCATCTATTTTCCCAACCCTTCTTGCATGCCTTCCACCTTCAAATTCAGTGTCAATAAAAGCATCAACCATTTCAATGGCAATAGCCTCACCAGTGATTTTTCCTCCTATCGCCAATACGTTTGCATTGTTGTGTTTTCTTGTCATTTTTGCACTATAAGCATCTGTGCAGTGAGCAGCTTTAATTCCTGGGACTTTATTTGCTGCAATTGAAATTCCTATGCCTGTACTGCATATTAATATTCCTCTTTGACATTCTCCAGATACTATTGATTGTGCTACTGCTAATGCAAAATCAGGATAGTCGCAGGAATCTAATGAAAAGCATCCAAAATCCTTATATTCAATGCCCCTACCTGATAGATGTCTTAAAATAGCTTGTTTTAATTCATATCCTCCATGGTCACACCCTATAGCAAGTTTCATAATTATATCCCTCCTTATGCACTCAAAAAAATATTTTACATTAAGCTTTTAATATTAACAATATCCTTTTTTAACAACAAAAAAGGAAAGTTAAGACACTTAAAGTGCCCTATCTTTCCTTATTTTATCCAATATTCTATCAATTAAATACTTAAGCTGCTTGGCACAGTTTCTATAAATTTCAACATCTCCTCCAAAGGGATCAACTACATCTCCATCCAATCCTGCGTATTCCATAATTGTAAATACTTTCCCTTCAGATGAAGGGAAGATCGATAAAAGCATATCCTTATGGGAATTTGTCATTGTAAGAATTAAATCGCTATCTTCTATAATCTGCTTTGTAACAGGTCTTGCAATATGACAGGATAAATCAATCCCCATCTCTTGCATAACAATAACAGCATTTTTTGATGCACCATCCCCTTTAAAGGCATGAACCCCAGCTGAAGATATTTCAATATCTATATTTAACTTTTCAGCCTCACTTTTAGCTATTGCCTCAGCCATACAGCTTCTACATGTGTTTCCTGTGCATACAAAAAGCAGCTTCATAATTTCCTCCTAAACTTTAACTATATTATATCCAGCAGCTTTTTTTAGCCTATTCATTATAGCAAGATTAATCCCTTCTTCGCCAAAACCTTCTGCATATATAATATCTACATCTATTTTATCAAATTCTCTTAAACAATCAAATAAATTTGCAGCAATAATGCCAGGTTTTTTCCTGCTTCCAAGTGAAATTTTTAAACTACCTTTATATTCATTCACAGTTTCATCTGTTGCTAAAATTCCTGTCTTAATACCTTTCATGTTATTTTCAAGAGTTTTACTGTTTATATATTCTATTACTCTATTTATATCCCCACAAACAATAGTAAGTGGAGCCGATGGTGCATAATGCCTATATTTCATGCCTGGTGCTCTTGGCTTTTCATCATCCTTTAGCTTATCAAGTACTGCAGGATCTATAAAAACATTTCCAATAACCTCTTCCATCATCTCCTTTGTTATGGCTCCAGGCCTTAGTATTATAACTTCTCCATCGCTTACATCTACTACCGTAGATTCAAGACCTACTTCACACTTTTCTCCCCCTATTATCATATCGACCTTTCCATTTAAATCCTCTATGCAATGTTCGATAGTTGTGGGGCTTGGCCTTCCTGATATGTTTGCACTTGGTGCTGCAATAGGAACGCCACTATAGGATATAAGCTTTCTTGCAATTTTATTTAAAGGCATTCTTATGGCCACATTTTCAAGCCCTGCTGTTACCATATAAGGAATTGTATCAGATTTTGGCATTATAATTGTAAGAGGTCCTGGCCAAAAGTTTTCCATAAGAATTTTAGCTTTTTCAGGTATATACTTTACATACTTTGAAATATCAAAATCGGCAACATGAACAATAAGAGGATTATCTTGGGGCCTTCCCTTTGCTAAAAATATTTTTTTACATGCATCTTCATCAAGAGCGTTTGCCCCAAGTCCATAAACAGTTTCTGTTGGAAATACTACCGTTCCACCAGCTTTTATTATTCTTGAAGCTTCTTTTATTTTTTTATCATCCTTCTCATCTATATAATAAACCTTTGTTTCCATTTTTTCCTCCAATGTTAAAAATAATTACATCGTCATTGTAATTAGTATGCCAATTACAACTCCTACTATAATTGATAATGTAGAAAACACTCCTTTAAACAAATCCTTACTCTCTGGTATAAGTTCTCCACAAACTATATAAAGCATTGTACCTCCTGCAAATCCAAGGCAAATAGTTATAAACGTTTTTGATATTTCTCCTAAAAAAGCACCTACATAAGCACCAATTGATGTTGGAAGAGCTGTTAAAGCCGTTAAGAGTATAATCTTAATCCTTGACAGCCTGCTCTTTAAAAGAGGTGATGCAACTGCAGCACCTTCTGGTATATCATGAAGGCCTATAACAATTGCAAGCTTAATACCAAGGGTTTTTCCTCCCATAAACCCAGAACCTATTGCAAGGCCCTCTGGAAAGTTATGGGCTGCAAGTCCAAGTCCTAAAAGTAGAGCAGTTTTAACTGTGCTGCCGTACTTTTTCATAATATGACTATTAGGAAGAGTTAAATCAAGTATAACAACAAATGTCACTCCTATAAATATTCCAACAAGAGTTGTATTCATTCCTCCCATAAGTATAGCCTCTGGAATAAGATCAAAGGTTACAACAGAAAGCATAATGCCCCCTGCAATACCCATTATCATAGACATTAACAGAGTACTTGATTTTTTAAAAAGAGTAACCAAAACAGCCCCAAGCCCTGTTCCAACGCCACAAATAAACGTTGCAATAAATGTTACATATAAAATATTATTCAATTTTCCATCTCCCCAAAATTTATATCTCTTTTAAATTTATTTTGGGAAGCATATATATATTACCCTAAATTATATTCTTCGATAAAAGTTTTTATATACTCAATAGCATCAGGAGAAAAAACGGCGTTATAGCAATTTTTATATAACATATAAAGCATTTGGTATTTTTTGCATCCGCCCTTTTTAACCATTAGGCAGTAAAATTTTTTATTTGGATAAGTTTCATGAAGATATTTATAGGCTTTCTTGTAAACACTCTTCATCTTTATAAAGCTGCTATCAAATTCAAAGAAACCCCTGCTTTTTTTGCCTTTATCCATTATAATTAAAATCTCAAAATCCCCTTGAGGCCTACTTGATACATCAACATACACTATCTTATTTGTATTTATTCCAATAGGAGATGCAAAAAGAGAATCTTTTATTTTAATTTTTTGGTTATTTATTGCAAATTCGAACTTATTATCGGATAGGCTTCTTATAATGTTAATTATAACTAATAAATCAACAAAGGCTGCGTAAATGTAAGCAAAATAAACCTCCCAACCTATAAATATTCCTTCCCCATTTAACACATAAACCATATATGGCATTAAAACTCCAATAGATGCTGATATTGCTATATCCCTTTTCCTTTTGGTTTCTTCCTTTTTAAGCTGCTTTTTTATCTTCATCCTTTCACCTCATTTTATACTTCCATCTCCTAATATCTCCTTTATAATATATCGGTCCTTTTTAACGTTTAATATATAAAAGCTTTTAGTCATTGTGTTAATTTTTATTATTATTGAGGTGTAAATAGCGCCTTCGTATTCTTTTACTGGTATTTTATAATTCTTTAAAAACGTATAAAAATAAATATTTTCCTTATCTCTTGATATTTTATAGCAAAATTTGAAAAGATAGTATAGAAGTATTATAACATCAAATCCAATATTTACAATATTAACCCATAAAAAGCTTTTTTTATACATAAAAATCATATAAAAAATAATAACAGTAGAAACCATGGCTGGGAAGATAAGATAAATAGAGTTTTTTAACCTATAACTTTTCATAATTACCTCCAAAAAAACACCACTAAACGTGGTGTTATTCTCCTAATTCTTTTAATTTTTCTGCCTGATCTGCTGTAATTAGTGCATCTATTACCTCGTCCATATCCCCGTCAAGGAAAGCTTCAAGCCTGTATAGGGTAAGGCCTATTCTATGGTCTGTTACCCTTCCCTGTGGAAAATTGTATGTTCTAATTCTCTCACTTCTGTCACCACTACCAACCTGGCTTTTTCTCTCCTGTGCTATTTCAGCCCTTTGTTTTTCCATTTCCATCTCATAAAGTCTTGCCTTTAAAACCTTCATAGCCTTTTCCTTATTCTTAAGCTGGGATTTTTCATCCTGGCATGTAACAACAAGTCCTGTTGGAATATGGGTAATTCTAACAGCCGAGTCAGTAGTGTTAACACACTGACCTCCATGACCAGATGCTCTGTAAACGTCTATTCTTAAATCATTTGGATTTATTTCAATCTCAACGTCCTCAGCTTCTGGAAGAACAGCAACAGTTGAAGCTGAAGTATGAATTCTTCCTCCTGCTTCAGTTTCTGGAACCCTTTGAACTCTGTGAACTCCACTTTCATACTTTAGTCTGCTATAGGCTCCTTTACCCTTTACCATAAATATTACTTCCTTAAAGCCACCAAGATCCGTTGGATTTGAAGACATTATTTCAACCTTCCAGTTGTGTCGTTCTGCATACCTTGTATACATTCTAAATAAATCCCCTGCAAAGAGAGCTGCCTCTTCTCCTCCTGTGCCTCCTCTAATTTCAATAAATACGTTCTTTTCATCGTTAGGATCCTTAGGCAGCAGTAGAACTTTAAGTTCACCTTCAAGTTTAACTTTAGCTTCTTCAAGCTCCTTAAGTTCCTCTTCAACAAGCTCCTTCATTTCTTTATCGTTTAAAAGCTCCTTATCCTCTTCTATTCTTTTTATAACATTCTTATACTCCCTATAGGCCATAACTATCTCTTCAAGGGAGTTATGTTCCTTACAATATTTTTGAAATAGCTGAGGATCTGAAATAACTTCAGGATCACTTATTTTCTTTGAAAGCTCATCATATTTTCCTTCTATAAAATCTAATTTATCAAGCATATTAATTCCCCACTTTACCTCTATAGTTTCACAATTTTATATTATAGCATAATACTTAATCAATGAACAAGAAATGTTTTGGTATCAATAAAAAATTATTCCAAGAACTGCTGAAATTATAAGAACTAATATAGGATCCATCTTCTTTATAAACAATATTCCAAAGGAAAATATAAAGATAAAAAGACTTTTTAAATCTAGTACATTACTTTTAGTAACCGAATAGGCTGCTGCCAATAGCAATCCTAAAACCGCAGGCCTAATACCTAAAAAAGCAGCTTTAACTTCTTTTTTGTCATAAAACTTTACAAAAAAAGTTGCAATTAAAATTATCATCAAAAAAGAAGGCAATACTATTCCTAAGGTTGCAGCTACACTCCCTATAAATCCTGAAATTTTATAGCCTACAAAAGTTGCAGAGTTTATTGCAATAGGCCCTGGAGTCATTTGGGATATTGCAAGTATATCTGAAAACTCTTTTAGATTTAAGTAATGGTTTTTATCAATTATCTCCCTTTGAATAAAGGGAAGCATTGCATAGCCTCCTCCTATAGAAAAAGCTCCTATCTTTGCAAATATAATAAAAAGCTTAATTATTAGCATCCTTATTCCCCCTTACCCTTGAAACTATAATCCCTGTCACTGCTGAAAATAATATTATAAGTATAGGATCAATTTTTATAAAGAAAGTAAGGACAAAAGCAGCTAATGTAATAACATACCAGTATGATTTTATATTACTACTCTTTCCGATTTTATATACAGAAAAAGAAATAAGGGCTGCAACAGCTGGACGTATGCCACAAAATGCTCTTTCTACTATTTTGAGGCCCATAAATCTTGTAAAGAAAATAGCTATAATGAGTATTGAAAAAAAGGAGGGTGCAACACATCCTAATGTTGCAAAGACTGAACCTAAGACCCCCTTTTTTCTATATCCTATAAAAGTTGCCATGTTAATAGCTAAAGCTCCTGGAGTTGATTGTGAAACTGCAAGTATGTCAATAAACTCATCTTTTTCTATCCACCTTTTCTTATCAACGACCTCAGACTGAATCAGGGGGACCATAGCATATCCTCCCCCTAATGTAAAAGCACCTATCTTTGCAAATACATAAAATAAATCTAAAAGCATATCACATCCTCCATCCTAAAACAGCTCTATCATGCCCTGCTAAATCCTTAAAACATAAAGTTTTATAAAATCCACTGTTCTTTAGAATGTTTTGAACATCATATCCTTGGTCATGACCTATCTCGTAAGCTATAAAGCCATTATCTTTTAAAAAGGGCATAGACTCCTTTGTAATATTTTTATAAAAATAAAGTCCATCCTCTCCTCCATAAAGAGCCTCATAAGGCTCGTAATTTTTAACATCTTCCATAAGATTAGGTATTACTTCGCCTCTAATATATGGAGGATTTGAAACTATAACATCAACCTTACCATATAGTTCTTTGCTAAGACCTTTTAATATATCTGACTTTAAAACAATAACTTTCTCTTCAACTCCATTTAATTTTGAATTTTCTTTTGTTACTTCAAGGGGTATATCCATTATATCAAGGGCATAAACTATAGCATCCTTTTTGTATCTTGCAATGCTAACTGAAATTGCCCCACTTCCACACCCTACATCAACTATTATTGGAGATTTTATATCTTTTACATTCTCTAAAACTTTTTCTACCAGTATTTCAGTATCAGGCCTTGGGATTAATACTCCTTCTTTAACCTTAAAATTTAGGGACATAAACTCCTTATACCCTGTTATATAGCTTACTGGTTCACCTTTTTTTCTTCTTTCAATCTTTGATAGGAATTTGTTTAATACATCCTCTGAAAGTTCCTTATCCCTATTTATATATAAATATACTCTGTCTTTTTCTAATAGATTGCTTAATAGAACCTCAGCATCAAGCTGAGGCGTACTTGAATTATCAAGCATTCTTTTTGCAAGGTTTAAAGCTTCATATACCTTCACTTATTTCATCATTCCCCTTTTGTAAATTATCATCATAAATTACTGCCTTAAGAGCCTTAATTGCAACCTCAAGCTGAGATCTGTCAGGTTCTCTTGTTGTCATCTTCTGGAGCAAAAGCCCAGGTTTTATAAATATTTTTATAAGTTTGCTGTCGGATCTTCCAAAATACTTTAATATCTCATAAGATATTCCTGCAACAAGCGGAAGAAGTATAATTCTTGATAATATCCTGTAATATAAATTAGGCCAGCCCAGAAAGCTAAATATAAATATGCTTACAACCATAACTATAAGCAAAAAGTTGGTTCCGCATCTTGGGTGAAGAGTCGAAAATTTTTCAGCATTTTCAGGTGTTAATTCAAGCTCATTTTCATAACAATATATACTTTTATGTTCTGCTCCATGATATTGAAATACCCTTTGTATATCTTCCATATTACTAATAAAATAAAGATATGCAAAGAATAATACAAGCCTTATTATCCCTTCTAAAAAGTTTATTATAATTGAATTGCCATTAATTTTTTTTACTAAACTTGCAGTATATGTTGGAAGTATGAAAAAAAGCCCTATAGCTATTGCAAAGGATATTAACATAGTAATACCCATCAAAATGCTATCTGCTCTATCGCCAAAGATTTTTTTCATAAATCTATCGAAGGAACTTTCCTCTTCTTCATAAAACGATGCAGAATAGCTTAATGTTTTCAGCCCTGCTGCAAGAGAGTCAAAAAGAGATACAGCCCCTCTTATTATTGGGAGAGAAAATATCTTATTTTTCTTTGCAATAGGTATGCTATCTTCAACTTTAACCTCAATTTCCCCATCTGGCCTTCTTATTGCAACTGCTATTTTATCCTTTCCTCTCATCATAACTCCCTCAATAACAGCTTGACCCCCAATATCTGTCTTTTTAGGCATTATATCACCCTACCTTCTTAACATTTAAAAAGTTAGTCCTCCCATAATTCTAAATACTTCTGACTCCTTTTTCTTAATCTTTCGGTTTCTTCTTTATCTATAGCTATTTTACCATTTATTATTATAACATCTCCCTCTTTTGCATCTTTTGGAAGCTTTTCAATATTAATATTAAATACTTCTCCATTCAAATTTACTGCAACAGCAAATTCCCCCTCAAACCTGTCTATAACAGCCTTCATACTTTCACCTCTTTTGAGATTTTTTAGCTTCGTATTCTTCTTTATGATTAAAATAGCACTTTGGACATAAAGACTCATACTCTATATTGTCTTCTTTATCTATTGCTATTTGTTTTCCTTCAAATACAAATTGACCATTTATCTTTCTTCCATTTAAAAGTGCTTTTTTGCCACATTTACATATAGTTTTAAGCTCCTCAATGCTATGCGCAAGCAAGAGAAGCCTTTCACTTCCCTCAAATCCTTTCATCTGAAAATCAGTCCTAAGCCCATAGCATATAACTGGTATATCCATCTTAACAGCTATTGAAAAAAGCTGATCTATTTGATCTCTTTTAAAAAACTGTACCTCATCAACTAATATGCAATCAACCTTTCCTTTATCCTTAATCCATTTATCAACTATTTCATATATATCTTCATAATAATCAAGATACAAATCAACTTCCCTCGTAACCCCAAGCCTTGAAACAACCTTATTTCCACCCTTAGTATCAGTCTTTGGCTTTATAATTATAACCCTCATTCCTCTTTCTTCATAGTTGTAAGCAACCTGAAGAAGGTTTGTTGATTTTCCACAGTTCATTGCACCATATCTAAAATAGAGCTTGCTCATATAAATCCCCCTTAGAATTTGTATTAAACTTAATATTATTCTATACCTTTAAAGCCCAACAGTCCAATAAAAATTTTTTGTTTAAAATTCGGATAAAATCTAGGGACGGTTAGTGTGAAAAAGTTTTCTCCATCCTTGGTGCCTGGGAGAGTTCCGAAAAATAGCACATTAAAATTTGCTGTACAAGCCAAGGGACGGTTACAAGCCAAGGGACAGTTACTTATTTTATATACAATATCTGCAAAATTAGGGGTACATGCATAAAATATTTTATCTATTATTTAATATAATAATTAACCGTCCCTGCTGTTGCCTTTGACAAGCCTAAAACTTTTTCATGCCGTCGTTGTGGCTACTTTTAGTCATGACCTGTTACTTATTATCTATAATTAATCAACTAAAATTCTGGAATATTTGGGGACAGTTACTTATTAATTATAATTAAATAAATATTTTCTATATTAAAATCAGATTTAAACTATCAACTATACAATTAAAAAAGGCTTTTAAAAATGATGGGCTTCATCACTTCTAAAAGCCTTGTTTAATTCAGCTATAATTTAATTACATTCAGGGCCTCTTTAAGTTTATTTGCACCTTCAAGGTTTTCATGGGATATCTTACTAACTTTTTCTATCTCGTTTACAACATTTTGCGTTTTATTTGCAATATTTTCTGTTCCAATAGCTCCTTCGTTTACAATCCTTGCTACATCCCCAATAGCCTTAACTATATCTGATACTGATTTTGTTGCTTCTACAATCTGAACTCTAATTTCTTCCATATAGTTTGCAATAGTATCAGAATCAGTATTATATTGACCTGCAAGTTCTATAAAAGCATTATAATCATATATTACATTGTTTTCAATAAAATCAAGTATCTCACTTCCACCGTCTGCAAGATTTTTAACCGAATTGTTAACAACTTCAACTACTTTTTGTATATCTTCTGCTATTTTAGAAGATTCCTCGGCAAGTTTCCTAACTTCATCTGCAACAACTGCAAAGCCTCGCCCTGCTTCTCCTGCCCTTGCTGCCTCAATTGCCGCATTAAGTGCAAGAAGGTTTGTTTGATTCGTAATACCAATTATAGCATCTGCTAATTCATTTATTTTCTTTACCTGTTTTGAATCTTCAATAGCTTTTTCTAAGTCATCTTTTACTTTTTGATATACTTTAAGTGCATTATCTTTGGAATCTTTTGTTCCATTTTCTATTAATTCTGCACCTTCTTTTATTTCATTTACATGTTGTGCTACCTTCTCAATTTTCTGCTTTATTTGCTCAACATTTGAAAGTATCGCATCAGAAGTTGCAGTAACTTCCTCTGTTGAAGCTGATGTTTCTTCCATTCCAGCTGCTATCTGTTGAGTTGTAGCCATAGTTTCATCTGCTTCAAATTTTAAAGAATCAACAGTGCTATTCACATTATTAGCATTCATTTCTATTGTATCTGAAATTTCAAGTATTTTTTCTACTATATCCCTTATCTGCTTTCTAAGATTTGCTACTGAATTTGCAATATGCCCAACTTCTCCTTTGTATTTTAAAAGCTCATCATATTCTTCTTTATTATTTAGTTCAAAATTTGAAGTTTCATCTATTAATTTTACTATTCTTTTAAGTGGCTTTGTAAACTTATCAACAAAGAAATATGCTAATAAACCAGCTATAATACCAATAAATCCAAAAATAGAAAGCAATAAATATATTATTTTATTAATTGGTGCCACTATCTCACTTTTATCTGCAGCAGTAACAACAATCCATCCTGTTGTCTTTGTAAAACTATAGGCAGCTATTTTATCTACACCTTTGTAATTATAACTAACTACATCCATTGATACTTTTTGACCTGATTTTGTTTTTTCTACTATTCCTTTTATAACATCATTTTCAACTGGTTTTCCTATTTTTTCTTTATCCTTATGATAAACTATATTTCCTTTTTCATCCACAATGTATGTATAGCCTGATTTTAAACCTGCAACACCTTCATCTTTAACAAATTTTGAAAGACTGCTACATTTTACTGCACATGAAACAAATCCTTTTACGTCTCCATCTATTATTACTGGATAAGTAATCATAACAATAGGCTCTCCTGTTACTTTTGAGGCTAAAACTTCACTAACAATTGGTTTTTTATTATTAAATGTATCAGAAGTATATTGTCTATCCTTAAAACTTTTTCCTATAAGCGTTCTATCATTACCCGCAACATCAGTTCCATTTTTATCTACTAAGAAAATTCCTGCTATATTATCAACACTTTTTGCGTGTCTATCAAATATTTTATTAATTGATTCGGCATCCCCTTGCCCCAAAAGAAAATTTATAACATCGTTTGATTCTGCTAATCCATGAAGCTCAGATATCTCCTTTTCAATAAGAACATCTATCTTTTCAGCTTCTGAATTAGAAATATTTAACATCTCATCCTTTATTCTACCATTAATGTTTTCTTTAACCTTATAATTTGTAGTTACACCCATTAAAATCATAGCTGAAACAAAAATCGTTAGTATCAATATTGTTATTTTTCTCCTCATAGTCATCTTTTATCCCCACCTCCAGTTTTACTATATTTATCGTTCTTCGACAAAAAAACTTAACCCTTTGGTACCCTTTGGGACGGTTACTTAATTTTTCTATAATTAATTAAAATTAAAAATCTAACCTTTAAATAAATTTTTTTACTATTTTTTTATAAGATTTAAGAATAATTAATAACTTTATCATAGCTTGTCCACTTATATAACATATTCTTACTTCAATACCATTTATTTTTCTTTTCATTCAATTGACTTCTAATAAAAATAATATTATTCTACATTAGCGACACTAATATATCATTTACTATATTTTTATATTTCTCTTCCTTTACAAGCTCCCTCCCAAGGGAACATAGCTTTGAAACGTTAGATTGCCCCATATTCCCAAGTATCCTGCATATATCGGCACATCTTAAATCACAAAACTTTCTTAACACAAAGCATAGTATTGCCTTCGCTTCCTTTGCCTCCTTTGCCCGCTTTATCCTTAGCATTAGCTTATCTACGTTGAATTTTTGTGATATTAATTCTATTATTTTATCAGGGGATAGATCCCTTACAAGGATTGTTCTCATGCTCCTATACTCTGTTCCTTCTTTCTTAAACTCTTCCCTTTGCGCATCAACAATACTTTTTACTTTAAATACAAAGTCTTTGTATATAGCCCTTGCTGTAGCTTCCTTTAGGCTAAACATGGATAATATAAATTTGTCATCTATAAGCTCAAATTCATCTGTCTTTTGCCCTAAGAATATGCCTAAAGATGAAAAGCGATAATCCTGTGGATTTTTATCGTAGCCTTTTAGGTCTGTTGCGTTAAAGTGAACGTAGGCTGTTAAGGCAAAGAGGTATCTATCATCCTTTACGATTAAGCTTTTGAACCTGTCTTGAAAGAGATGGCCACTTCTTTCATACCTTTTATTAAAATACATGGCATATTTATAGTTTATAAAGTGCATTATTTTTGAGATATCTGCACCGTTTGCATCTATAATAAAATGAGCATGATTATCCATAAGGCAATAGGAATAAACTCTAAATTCGAACTGTTCTTGGGCTTTTTTCATGTAGTCAAGGTATTTTATCTTATCTTTATCATCTTTATAGAGGGGAACTTCGGATATACTTTTAACCATAACATGATAAATAGAGTCATAGCTTTTTTGCCTTGCCATTCTTGGCATAAAAAAACACCTCCAACTTGGAATATATTTTTAGTATTATTTTTCCAAGTTGGAGGTTTGTTTATTCATAGAATTGGTGTGAATGTAGCTAAAATGAGTAACCGTCCCAGAAAACCAGAAAACAAAAAACCGGAAAATATCTCGAGAGGCCACCAATAAACCTAGAAAAGAAATCTTCATTGAATTGGCATAGATATATAGAAAATAAGTAACCGTCCCTCAAGCCTCAAGCTATACAATTCCTCTTTTCAACAAAAGATGCTGCATCTTTATCTGCTATTATCTCAACATTCTTGTGGAGCTTTAGTATGGAAGCTGGTATATATGTGCTGATTCCTGTTTCAAGCATACGCTTTACTATTGGTGCTTTGCTTTTGCCACTTGCAAGAAGTATTATCTTCTCTGCTCTCATTATATCCGAAATTCCCATAGTTATGGCTCTTGTTGGAACTTTACTAATATCATCAAAGAACCTTGCATTTGCCTTTCTAGTTTCTTCAGACAAATAAGCAACATGAGTTCTTAATACAAGATCTTTAGATGGTTCATTAAATCCTATGTGACCATTCACACCTATACCCAATATTTGTATATCAATAGGCCCAAATCTTTCTAATAATACATCATATCTTTTACATTCCTGTTCTAAGTCTTCAGCCGTGCCATTTGGTATATATATACTTTCCTTATTTATGTTTATATGGCTAAAAAGATTATCATACATAAAATATATATAACTTTGTGGATCTTGTTTTGAAAGCCCTACATATTCATCAAGATTAAAGGTAATTACATTTGAAAAATCAACCTCACCATTTTTATAATAATCTATAAGTTTTTTATACATTCCTATAGGAGTTGATCCTGTTGCAAGCCCAAGAACAGAATCTGGTTTTTCATTTATTTGGCTTACAATCATTCTTGCTGCAACTTCACTCATTTTATGATAATCATCAACAACTGTTATCTTCATATTAACCTCTCCCCCTTTAAATATCTAAAAATCATTGTTAATATTAATGTTTAGCTTATACACCTGGCAGTTATAAATTGAGTTTTCTATAAATATAAGCTCATTTTTTTCATTAAAATACTTACTTTCAACCATAAGTAGTGGAAGAACTCTATCCGTTTCAAAAAGCTTATGGTGTAACGTTGTCATAAGTATTGACTGTATACTTGCAGATGAAAATTTAATATTTTGTCCCTGTTCTTTAAGATAATTAAAAAGAGAGTTTTCCAAATCTTGTATTTTTATATTTTCTATATACTTAAAGGGTATATACACGCTTTCAATACCTACAACCTCATTTTCAATTTTTCTTCTTCTTTGAATTTCATATAAGCAGTCATTCTTAAATTCTGGTATAGACATCTCCTCTTTATCACACTTTCTAAAATTCAAAACTTCTGTTTTAGATTTTAGTCCTGATTTTATAACTATTTCCGTAAAACTCATTATATTATTTTGAGTAATTTTCGGAGAGCATACATAAGTTCCAATTCCCTTCCTTCTTTCTAAAACTCCTTGATTTACAAGGCTTCCTATTGCCTGCCTTACAGTCATTCTGCTAAGGTTATATTTAACAGCCATATCCCTTTCGCTTTCAAGCCTTTCTCCTATCTTAAGCTCTCCTTTTTTAATTCTCTCCATTATATCATTTTGGATTTTAACATAAGCTGGCTCTTCTTTATTTATTGACATGATCAACCCTCTACCTTCATCAATTAGTAAGTTTTTCTATATTTATTATATCACAATATTTAAAATATGTATATACCATTTTGAAATATTGGTATATACCACACCAAAAAAAATTTTTAAGGGCTTTTAAGCCCTATCCATTTATATGAATTAAAATAAACTTTACATCCTTATCTCCCCACCCAAGATCCCAAGGTACATGATACCTATCTGTTGTATGGGAATTTACAAGGGGATATCCATGGCTATCAAAGGATGTAATCACTGCAAAATGATCTGCCTTTCCCTTTTTTTCATAACATATAAGATCTCCTGCCTCAAGTTTATAAATAGCTCCTTTATATCCTTCTATTGGCTTTGTTAAATCCTTATAAGTACCTTTTTTAATAATTCTACCTTTCCCACTATATATAATATAATCTTTAAAAGCTCCTGCATTTACCCAAGCCTTGCTTCCAAAGCATCTTCCACCTTTAGAGCTACTACAAAACCAAATTTTATCCTTTAAAAGTCCTCCCCCCTCTTCATCTCCAATGACTTGTGATACAAAGTTTGTACAATCTCCTCCAAGGCCATTATAGTCACTATATTTTTTATTATATTTAAACTCGTTATCACTTCCCCAGGCAGCACCACAATATTTATCTGCATACTCTACTGCTTTTTTTCTATTATAAGAAACTTTATATTCTATAGCTTCTGTTAAAGTTTCAGTTTGTGTACTTGACTGTATATCCTCATAATCGTTAATCTCTCCAGAATATCTTTGCATTGCATCTTGAAAACAATCAGTATACCAGTCATTATATATAACATATTTACCTTTGTCCTTAATAAGTGTTAAATAATGTTTAAGCCCTATTCCAAAGGAATTAATATGTGAATTTTCATCATCACTATAAATATAATCAAACCTGCTGAGCTCATCAATTGAAAGTTTTATTTTATCTTTAACCTCATAAATTCTTTTTATTCGTATCTTTGATTCTATATTAATGAATTTTATCCCCCTCTCCTTAGCCCAATCCTTCAAATATTTTACCCTCTTTACCTCATGTTCCATTGCCCATTGTCCATATTTTTGATTAGTATCAAACAACCCTATAAGAGCTTTTATGTCCCCATTTAAAAGTGCATAATTTCTTGTATTATACATTTTAGTAACTTCTGATTCTATCTCTTTAGGATAATTCATTGAGAGTACAAAAGTATCTGGAAAATAATGATATATATTAAACAGTGCTGTTATAAGTAAAAACATTAAAAAATAAATAGTTTTACTTTTTAATACCGGCACAACCTAACCTCCACAACAAAATCACTAATACAATTTATATTCAACAAAAAAGAAAAAAAGACCGGATTCCCGGTCTTATTATTCTTCTGACTTTAAGTTGTACTTCTTCATGAATTTTTCTACTCTACCACCAGTATCAACCATCTTGTGTTTTCCAGTGAAGAATGGGTGGCACTTTGAGCAGATTTCAACTTTTAATTCCTTCTTTACAGAACCAGTTGTAAAAGTGTTGCCACAAGCGCACTTAACTACTGCTTCATGTGTATAGTTTGGATGTAAATTCTCCTTCATCCATATCACCTCTTTCTCTGCTTGTATTATTTCTAAAAAATCCATTTTCATGGTTATTATTTCTGCTTACAATGCACATACCAAGCCAGCATTTTGACTCTTAAAATTATATCACATAAAATTTATATTATCAACTGTTTTTGCTATAAGTCTAATCTTTTATTATTTTGATTCATTGTATAATTAAATGCAACAGGTAAAAAATATTTAAACCATAGTGAAAATCATGTATGATATAGGTGACAAATCCAAACATACAGGAGGTTTTCACTATGGTTCATAAAAATAATTATAACACACCTATACGTTCTTTTAAACATCTGAAATCTTATGAACGTGGAGAAATTTTTGCCTTGCTTAAAGAAGGTAAAAGTATTCGTTATATTGCTAAAAAATTAGGACGAAGTCCAAGTACTATAAGCCGTGAAATTAAACGTGGTACTGTATCACAATTAAAAAGTGATTTATCTTATTATTCAAGTTATTTCCCTGAAACTGGGCAAGCTGTCTATAAAAATCACCGCTCAAATTGCGGAGCAAAAATTAAATTGGCTAAAGTAGAAACCTTTATAAAATTTGCAGAAGAAAAAATCCGTAAAAATAATTGGTCTGTTGATACTGTCGTTGGTTATTGCAAAACTGATCCTTCTTGGAAAGATGAGTTCATTGTTTCAACTAAGACCTTATATAACTATATTGATAGAGGATTTTTATCTATACGTAATATAGATTTACCTTTAAAAACACATTTAAAACCTAAAAAGAAAAGAATTAGGGAGAACAAACGCCTTTTAGGTAAAAGTATTGATTTAAGGCCTGAACAAATTAATTCTCGTCAAGAATTTGGACATTGGGAAATAGATACTGTTATAGGTAAAAAATCAGGCGATAAAGCTCTTTTAACTTTAACAGAACGTAAATCCCGTTATGAAATAATAATGCTTTTAGATAATAAAGATGCTAAGTCTGTTGATGATTCTATAAAGAGACTTATGGAAGTATATAAGGATAATTTTAAAAAGATTTTCAAGAGTATTACGGCAGATAATGGAGTTGAATTTAGTAATTTACAATTCATTCTTAAAAAATATGATGTTGAGGTATATTATACCCATCCCTTTTCTTCTTTTGAAAGAGGAACTAACGAACGACATAATGGTCTTATACGTCGTTTTATCCCTAAGGGAAAGAGTATAAAGGATATATCTATTGATACCATTAAAAGAATTCAAAATTGGATGAATACACTCCCACGAAAATTACTAAATTACAAAACTCCTGAAAAATTTTTTTACGAGGAATTATTAAAAATAGCCTAAATCATATTATGAATATTGTAGATGCCACTTGTGGTATGTCAAGGGTAAAGCTACGCCTGCTACGCAGCCCTTGACATACCCCTGCGTGACATATAGATTGATAATTAAGATGGATTTAAGGCTATTTTGACTATTTTTAGTCCTTATACTACATGATTTTTCACAGAGTGTTGCATTTATTATTGCAATTTAAGCTTTTATTATTTTAGGAAATATCTGTACAAACTCCTTGTTATTTTTAGTTCTAAGAAGAGCTGTTAAAAGCTTTTCTGTTGCCTCTTGTGTAGTTTCATTAGCAAGAAGCCTTCTTATTGCCATAACTGCATTATACTCATCGTTTGATAATAAAAGTTCTTCTTTTCTTGTTCCAGATTTGTTTATATCTATTGCTGGGAAAATTCTTCTTTCCTGAAGTTTTCTATCAAGATGAACTTCCATATTACCTGTTCCTTTAAACTCTTCAAATATAACATCATCCATACGGCTCCCAGTTTCAACAAGGGCTGTTGAAATAATAGTAAGACTGCCTCCTTCTTCTATATTTCTTGCAGCTCCAAAGAATTTTTTAGGCTGAATTAGTGCTCCTGGATCAAGCCCTCCTGATAATGTTCTTCCTGTAGGAGAAATGGTAAGGTTATATGCCCTTGCAAGCCTTGTAATACTATCAAGAAGTATTACAACGTCCCTTTTCATTTCAACAAGCCTCTTAGCTCTCTCTAAAACAAGCTCCGCAACCCTAATATGATTTTCTGGTTCTTCATCAAAGGTTGAATATACAATCTCGCCCTTTATAGATCTTTGTATATCAGTAACTTCTTCCGGCCTTTCATCAATTAAAAGAACAATAAGATCAATATCAGAATAATTTTGAGTTATTGCGTTTGCAATTTTCTTTAAAAGTATTGTCTTTCCCGCTTTAGGAGGTGCAACAATAAGTCCCCTTTGTCCTCTTCCAATTGGTGCCAATATATCTATAAGCCTTGTGGCAATATCATTCCCTGTTGTTTCAAGGTTTAACCTCCTATTTGGATATATAGGAGTTAATGCTTCAAAAGGCTTTCTATTAATTACTTTTTCCGGAGCTACACCATTTATTTCTTGAAGGTATATAAGTGCTTTATATTTTTCAGTTTCCTTTGGATATCTTGCTTTACCTTTTATTTTATCTCCTGTTTTTATATTAAACTTCCTTATCTGAGATGGAGAAACATATATATCCCTTGGGCCTTGTTGATAATTATCAAGCCTTAAAAAGCCGTATGACTGATTTTCAACAAGCTCAAATATCCCTTCAACTGTTTCAGAATCAGCAATAAGCTCTTGCATTTTTCCTCTTTTATCTTCATCTATATCATTAAGTTTTATTTCTTCAACAAACTTATCAACTTCAGGAATAACAGGTTCACTTTTTACTTCTGTTTCTTTTTTCTTTTCCTCATCAACCTTTAAAATCTCTTCTATAAGTTCACTTTTTCTATATTTAGTCACAGATTTTATATCATACTGTTTTGCAATTTCTCTAAGTTCTTCAAGTGTTTTATGCTTTAAATCTTCAAAATCCATACCACACCTCCAAAGTAAATAAAAAGTTTTGTTAAGTTATATGATATTTGAATTTCATCTCTCCTTTGAGTTATCTTATATATAGCGAAAAACAAAATACCTCCGAAGGAGAGATGAAATTATGTGCAAGTCATTGAATAAAATTTCATGTCCAAGATGCCATAGTCAAAATCTCTATCGCTTTGGGAAAGACAAAGCAGGTAATCAAAAATATCAATGTAAAGACTGTAGACGTCAGTTTACTCTTGAAGATTATAAGGGTAAGAAAAATCGTGTATTGAGAGGGTATCCTCGTTGTCCTGTTTGTGGTAGTGGTACTTATTTGCACCATGATTATGAGTACTATTCCCATTATACTTGCAACTCTAAAAAATGTGGTCATTCTATTTATGTTGCAAAACCTATTAATATACCCTCTGCATCTTGTGAATTAATTAAAGGAAAGACAGATTTTAAAAGAATGAGATTTCCATTATTTTTAATTCTTACTGCACTTAACCTCTATTATCTAAATGGTTCTTCAACAAGAAGAATATCTCAATTTTTTAAACTAACCTACAATGTCAAAGTTTCTCATGTAACTATTGCATCTTGGTGCAAAAAATTTGCTCCAATTTTTCTAAGTATAGCTAATAAACTTACTGAAAATCTTGATTTAAGTGCATCTGATGAATGGCATGCCGACGAAACTGTCGTTTTTATTAATGGTAAAAAACATTATCTTTGGTTAATTATAGATTCAGAAACCAGAATGGTTCTTGGTTTTAATTTATCTCCTTCAAGAGATGCTTCTCAAGCTTTTTCCTTGTTTAAATCTGCAAGTAAGTTTGGATGTCCATCGGCTATTGTGACCGATAGATTAGGCTCATATAATCTTGCTACTAAAACTATTTTTAATTCTTCAAAACACATAAAAGTTCAATCATTTAAAGATGATATATCCAACAACTTGCTAGAAGCTTTTAATGATACATTTAAAGACTGGTATAAACGTAAAAGAGGTTTTAAATCATTTGAAAGTGCAAACACTCTAATAGCAATGTTTATTTTCCATTATAATTTTTTAAGACCTCACTATTCTTTAAACAATCTAACTCCTGCACAAGTTGCTGGTATTTTAGTTGATGAAAAAAATATTAATAACTGGCTTCTGTCTGCTTAATTCTCAAATAAACCATATATTCTTAACACACCTACATTTTAAGTTTTAAGTAGGTGCCTTCGGCATGCCTTTTTTTGATAAATCCAGTATTATCAAATTTTATTAATTTAGATTACATAAAAAAACTGTGTAATTTTGTGTAATTATACGTGTAGCTACGCTATTTTTTCATATTTACTTAACACAATCAAATAAAATATGTAATTGTTAAGTCTGTAAAAACTATAGGGGAAAATATCTGTATTAGATGATATAGGAAGGTATAATCGAAAGTTAAAAAGATAATAGAATTGGCTATAAAACAAAAACTATTAAATAGCTATATTCTAACTCATTAATTATATAGCTTCTGGATAAAAAAGTAAAGAGGTAATATTATTTTTACAATAAAAAACCGGACGCGGGTCTTTGACAGTTGCAAGACAAAAAAAGTGCCTTAAAGCCTTGATATAGGCTTATTTTTTTGTCAAATTTTAAATTTTTATAGTGCACAATGTGTAACAATGTGTTATAATATAGATATAAATATATGAAGAGATGTGAAAAAATGAGATTACAAATTGTTAAATCAAAAAATGCAGCATCCTTATACGTAGTTAAATCTGTTTATGAAAAAGGCAATCGTACTTCAAAAGTAGTTGAGAAGCTTGGCACTTATGATGAACTTTTAAAAAAACTAAACGGACAAGACCCTATAGAATGGGGGAAGAGGTACGTTGAAGAGTTAAATAGAAAAGAAAAAGAAGAGAAAAGAGAAATATTAGTAAAATACTCGCCTGTTAAACAAATTAACAAAGACGAACAGCATACTTTTAATGGTAGTTACTTGTTTTTACAAAAAATATATAACGAGCTTGGGCTGCAAAATATCTGTAAAAATATTTCGGATAAACATAAATTTAATTTTAATCTAAATTCAATACTATCAAGATTAATTTATGCAAGAATTATTTATCCATCATCTAAGCTTGCTACATACGAACTATCAAAAAAATTTATTGAGCAGCCTGATTTTGAGCTTCAGCATATTTATAGAGCTTTAGAAGTAATTTCAGAAGAAACAGATTTTATTCAGTCAGAATTATATAAGAACAGTCTTAAAGTTTGCAATCGTAATAAAGGAGTTCTCTATTATGACTGCACCAACTATTTCTTTGAAATTGAACAGGAAGAAGGATTAAAACAGTATGGAGTATCGAAGGAACATAGACCCAATCCAATTGTTCAAATGGGACTTTTCATGGATGGAGACGGCATCCCCCTTGCATTTTGTATAAACAAAGGTAATACTAATGAACAAGTAACTTTAAAACCTTTAGAGCAAAAAATTATATCCGAATTTGGGCTTTCAAAATTTATCATTTGTACAGATGCAGGGCTTGCATCTACAGCTAATAGAAAATTTAATAATATACAAAATCGAGCTTTTATTACTACACAATCTATTAAAAAATTAAAATCACATTTAAAAGAATGGGCGTTAGACCCCAAAGGATGGCATCTTAGCGATTCAGACAAAGTATATAATTTAAACGAAATTAACGAAGAAGCAGATATTAATAAAATTTTTTATAAGGAACGCTGGATAAAAGAAGACGGGCTTGAACAAAAACTTATTGTAACATTTTCCTTGAAATATAGAAACTATCAAAGAACTATAAGAGGTAACCAAATAGAGAGAGCTCAAGAGGTTATTGATACCAATCCTACAAAATTGAAGAAATGTAATGCTAATGATTACAAACGCTTTATTTCAAAGACTCACTACACACCTGACGGTGAAGTAGCTGAAAAAGAATTATACAGCATTAATGCTGATTTAATAGCACAAGAGGCAATGTATGATGGTTTTTACGCAGTATGTACAAATATAAGTGATGATGCTGCCGCAATTATAAAAATTAATAGAAGGCGTTGGGAAATAGAAGAGTCCTTCCGTATTATGAAATCAGAGTTTAAGGCAAGACCAGTATATTTAAGAAGAGATGATAGAATAAAAGCGCATTTTACAACTTGTTTCATTTCCCTGATGATATATAGGCTATTAGAAAAAAAGCTTTCAGAAAAATATACGTGTAGCGATATTATATCAGGACTTAGAGAAATGAATTTTTATGAGATTAAGAATGAGGGCTATATTCCAATATATACAAGGACTGATTTTACAGATGATTTACATGACAAATTTGGCTTTAGAACGGATTATCAAATAATTAATATGAAACAAATGAAGAAAATTTTTAAAGACACGAAAAAATAAAAAACATTGTTCACTTTTTTGAAAAGTATAAAAGCCTGAGAGCCCTTGATATTCAATGGTTCTACAGGCTTTTTGCTTCTCGCAACTGTCAAAGATGAGAAAAAGTAAAGAGGTAATATTATTTTTACAATAAAAAACCGGACGTTATCGTCCGGTTGACATCATTTTTAGATTATGAATTGTATTAACAAATCTTACAGTTCCAGTTTGAGCTCTCATTACAACTGATTGAGTCCTTGCTCTTTCATTTTGATAATAAACTACACCTTTCAAAAGATCTCCATCGGATACCCCAGTTGCAGCAAAATATACATCATCACCCTTTACTATATCATCAAGCATCATTATTTTTTTTAAATCTTCTATTCCCATTTCTTTGCATCTTTGTCTTTCTTCTTCAGTTTCTGGATAAAGTCTTGCCTGCATATCTCCACCAAGGCATTTTAAAGCTGCTGCAGCAATAACTCCTTCTGGTGCTCCTCCTATACCTACCATAATATCAACGCCAGTATCTTCAAACCCCGTTGCAATAGCTGCAGCAATATCTCCATCACCAATAAGCTTCATTCTTGCTCCAACCTTTCTTACTTCATCCATAAGATAATTATGTCTTTCTCTATCAAGCATTATAACCGTTACATCTTCAACAGATTTTGAAAGAGCTTTTGCTACATTTTTAATGTTTTCACTAAGAGGAGCATCAAGACTAACGCATCCTTTTGCCTTAGGCCCTACTGCTATCTTTTCCATATACATATCAGGTGCATGAAGCAATCCTCCTTTTGTTGCCAAAGCAACAACAGCAAGAGCATTAGGAAGTCCTCTTGCAACGCATTTTGTTCCATCAAGGGGGTCAACTGCAATGTCAACTTCTAAAGAATTCTCGTCCCCACATCCTACTTTTTCACCGATGTATAGCATAGGAGCTTCATCCATTTCTCCTTCTCCTATAACAACAGTACCTCTAATATCAAGAGAATCAAACATTTTTCTCATTCCGTCAACAGCTGCCTGATCAGCAGCATTCTTGTCTCCTCTGCCCATAAACTTTGCCCCTCCAAGGGCCGCAGCCTCAGTAACCCTAATCAGTCCTAATGCTAGATCAATATTCATAAATAATCCCCCAAATTTCACTAAATAATATATAAAATATTATATTTTATAAAAATTTAAACGTCAATATAGCATATATTTAAATTTAATGTGCTATACTATTTCGTGTAAAAAAATAGCACTAAGCTATTTTTTACATATTTTAGAATTAAAATATGTTTTTTCATCTTACTTAATGCCTAGTGCTTTTAAAAGTTCAATCATATCATTTCTATATTTTTCTACAATGCCTTCTACATAGCTTTCATTTCCTATAAAAGCTATTTCTATCCCTGAATTAGGGCAACTAATTATATTTATTTGGTTTGACATTAAATCCCTAATTTTAAACTTATAACTATGAATATTTTCACAACCAATACAACTGATATCAAATATTAACGTTTTATTTATTTTCTTAACCTTATAAGGTACTTGACCGCACTCACATTTTATACCTGTTGGCTCCTTTAGTTTAAATATATCTACATCAGCTATATTATATTCCCCGCAATTACTACATCTCACTGCAATCTTACAGGAAGTATTTATAATCATATATTCACCTCCATATAATATTTATTCTCCATTTATTTTATAAATCCTCCTAATGTCGAAAAATATCACAAAACAAAAAAAGGGCTTATGCCCTTTTATTTACATTTTCTATTTTTTAAAGCTGCAGCTATAAAATCCCTAAAAAGAGGATGTGACCTGTTTGGTCTTGATTTAAATTCAGGATGGAACTGAACTCCTACAAACCATTTATGATTTTGAATCTCAACTATTTCAACAAGCCTGTCGTCAGGAGATGTTCCAGCAAATATCATTCCTTCTGCAGCAAACTGGGATCTAAATTCATTATTGAATTCATATCTATGTCTGTGCCTTTCATATATAACTTTATCATTATATGCCTCATAAGAGAATGTTCCTTCTTTTAACTTGCATGGGTAAAGCCCAAGCCTCATTGTTCCTCCCTTTTCATCAATATCTTTTTGCTCCGGCATAAGATCAATAACAGGATATTTTGTTTCTGGATCTATCTCTGAGCTGTTTGCACCACTTAACCCTAAAACATTTCTAGCAAACTCAATAACAGCACACTGCATGCCAAGGCATATTCCAAGGAAAGGAACATTATTTTCCCTTGCATATCTTATAGCAAGTATTTTACCTTCTATTCCCCTATCTCCAAAGCCTCCTGGAACTAAAATTCCATCGCAGCCTTTTAATATATCTTTATAGTTATTTTCATCAACTTCACAGGAGTTTATCCACTCTATTTCAACTTCAGCATCATTTGAAATTCCAGCATGTTTTAAAGCTTCAACAACTGAAAGATAAGCATCATGAAGTTCAACATATTTACCAACAAGAGCAATTTTAACATTCTCCTTTAGGTTTTTAAGCCTGTTAACCATATCCTTCCATTCGTCAAGCTGTGCCTCGCCACAGTTTAAATGCAGCTTTTTAACAACAAGATCATCAAGACCTTCTTCTTTTAAAAGAAGTGGAACTTCATATAAAGTTTCAGCATCAAGATTTTGTATTACAGATTCTCCATCTATATTGCAAAATAGCCCAATCTTATCTTTTAACTCTGCTGATAGAGGTTTTTCAGATCTACATACTATAATATCAGGTTGTATACCTATGCCTCTTAAATCTTTTACTGAATGCTGGGTTGGCTTTGTTTTAAGCTCTCCTGCCTTTGAAAGATAGGGTACAAGGGTTACATGTATAAAACAAACGTTTTCTCTTCCTACTTCATATTTTATTTGTCTTATCGCTTCAAGAAAAGGAAGACTTTCAATATCTCCAACTGTTCCACCTATTTCCGTAATTACAACATCAACATCTCTTTCCTTTGCAACTCTGTAAACTCTTTGTTTTATCTCATTTGTAATATGAGGGATTACTTGAACCGTACCACCAAGATATTCGCCTTTTCTTTCCTTTTGAATAACCGACCAGTAAATCTTTCCTGTTGTGACATTGCTATTTTTTGAAAGGTTTTCATCAATGAATCTTTCATAGTGACCAAGATCCAAATCAGTTTCAGCACCATCATCAGTTACAAATACCTCTCCGTGCTGGTATGGACTCATCGTGCCAGGATCAACGTTTATATATGGATCGAACTTCTGTATAGATACTTTAAGCCCCCTTGATTTTAAAAGCCTTCCAAGGGATGAGGAAGTAATACCTTTTCCAAGGGATGATGTAACTCCACCCGTAACAAATATATATTTGGTTGCCATAGTTCCCCTCCTAATCCAAAACATTAACTTTATTATTTTACTTCAAATATCTACTTAAATCAACCAAAAATAATCTTGAAATTTATACATAAATTAGTATACCATATATAAAATTTTTAAAACAAAAAAATATAAATAGACGGGTATCCGTCTATTCATAATTTAACACATAAACTAAAGTTTCAGTATTATTAAGGTTTTCATTATTTATCTCAACAACTTGGGATTTCAATTTTTCAACTCTATTAAAGTATTTAAGGAATTTATCCACTTCATCTAAATTCATTTTAAGTGCAGGTGTTTTATAATGCATAGGTATTACTATACCTGGTTTAATTTTATTTACTATTTCAAATGCTTCATCAGAATTTACGGTATATGTTCCTCCAACAGGTATTAAAAGCACATCAACTTTACCAAGCATTTTAATTTGCTCATCAGATAAAACATGCCCCAAATCACCAAGATGGCAAACCCTTATTCCTTCTTTTTCAAATACATAAACTGTATTATCTCCTCTTTTGGCTCCATTAACTTCATCATGATATGTATGTATACCTGTTATAGCAACATCCTTTATATAAAAATTTCCAACCTTATTTACAAGCTCAAATTTCCCTTTAATACAATCAGTAAAATTATGATCATAATGATTGTGGCTTACGGTAACAATATCCGCTTCGACAGATGGAATTTTATAGCCAACATTATCATCAAACGGATCTGTAAGAACCCTTACACCATCACTATAAGTAATTTTAAAACATGCATGTCCAAGCCATTTAATTCTCATAAAACCCCTCCATTTAATTATATAATCTTGAGATAGTTTTACCATTATTATAAATAATATTCAATAGATTTTAAAAAAATTTATTGAATATTAAGCCATTACAGTAAAAAATTACTGTAATGGCTTAATATTCAGCTCAAGAGAATTATCTATAGGCTCAAACCCTGCAGCTTCCATCCTATATTCAAGTTCAACCTTTCCACCTTTTTCATTAATATCAATATCTACCTTAGTTGGTTTTATCAAAACCTCCAGTGAACCAAATGGAGTACTATAAATACTTCTGTCACTAACTCCTTTTTTAAATACAAGATTTGAATTAGTAGTTCCTCTTCTAATTATAGTTAAGGAATTATCTTCAATTTTTAAAGTTGTCTTTGTACCTTCCATACCAGATATTTCTGATTCTTCATATTCTGCCATATATCTATTATCTTCCTTAAAAAATTTTCCTTCAGTAATGAGTTCAATGGTTTCATACTCTCCATCTATTGCCTGTTTAGTCTTAACTGAAATTAAAGCCTTGTATTCCATTTTTTACCCTCCTTTTTCTTTTAGTACTTTTCGATATCAATCTTTATGATTTCTGTAATATCACTATTTAGAAACCTTCCTCCAACTGTTGAAAATCTTCCCGGATTATCGCTTACATAATACTTATAATTCCCTTCTTTGTTTATATTATTTTGAAGATTATTTGCATATAATATTTCCTTTAGTTTAGCAGCAGTAGCTTCGGCTGGGTTTATTAATTTTACACTTTTTCCCATAACCTCACTGACAACATTTGTTAAAAGAGGATAGTGGGTACATCCCATAACAAGGGTATCAATATTAAGTTGTCTTAATGGCTTTAAATACTCTTTTGCAACAAGTAGTGATACTTCAGTCTGTGCCCATCCCTCTTCAACTATTGGTACAAACAACGGGCATGGATATGCAAAAAGCTCCGCCTCCGGCTTTAACTTTTTTATAGCTTTTTCATAAGCTCTACTACCAATAGTCCCTTCTGTCCCAATAATGCCTATTCTATTAGTTAAAGTAGCCTTAACTGCCATATTGGCTCCAGGCTCAATAACTCCTATTATCGGTATTTTAAACTCATCTTGAAGTTTTTCAAGGCTTAACGCAGAAGCAGTATTACATGCAACAACAATCGCCTTTACATTCATACTCATTAGAAATCTGGTATTTTGAAAGGAAAATTTTGTAATAGTTTCAGTAGATTTACTACCATAAGGAACTCTTGCAGTATCTCCAAAATATATAATATCTTCATTTGGAAGTATTTTCATAATCTCTTTCACTACAGTAAGTCCACCTATTCCTGAATCGAACACTCCAACAGCTCTATTGTCCATAATATCCCTGCCTTATATACTATAATAATATTATATTACTGCAATATTGTATTTTTAACTATTTAATCAACATTTTATCCATATAATAATAAAACAACTTTAATAATTTGTAAATATCACAAGCAAGATAAGCGGTTAAGCAGGGACGGTTAGTGTGAAAATGTCCATTTACAAAAAAGGAAAAAAGTACAAGCCAAGGGACGGTTACTTATTTCATACACAATATCTGCAAAATCAGGGGGACATGTATAAAATATTTTATCTATTATTTAATATAATAATTAACCGTCCCTGCTGTTGCCTTTGACAAGCCTAAAACTTTTTCATTCCGTCGTTGTGGCTACTTTTAGTCATGACCTGTTACTTATTTGTTTGAATTTTTTATCAAATAGATAGTGTTCTCCCTTCTGACAAATCGATATGAAATTAACTAAAATAAGTAACCGTCCCTTGAAGTTTTGAAATTTTTATTAAATTAGTTAAAATAAGTAACTGTCCCTGAAATCTAATCTTGAAGTTTTTAACATAAAAAAGAGCCGGAAGACCGGCTCTTTATTTTGAGTTATTGTGAACTGTTCTTTCAGCTAAGCGAATAGCAGCAGTAACAAGATTGCCACAGTCCCTTGATGGTACTGATCCCCATCCTTCTCGCTGGACTATGTCATAAACCCCAAGTTCCTTTGCAAGCTCCATCTTAAGCTCATCAGACATTAAGCTGTGATGCCTGCTCATAATATCCCCCCTAATCTTGTTACTATTATTATTTTCCCCCGTTATATTTAAAGTATCCATGCAATATTTACATAGTAAGTTCGCCATTTTCTGTATCAATAATCTTTAATATTTTTTCCTCTGTTCCGTCTAAAGCGTTTATATAAACAAGGTACTTCTCTCCTTTATAATCACCGAAAAACTCATAACATAATATCTCTCTTTGGGATTCCATAGGTATTATAGTAAGCCTTATGTTTTTAACGTTAAGGTTTTGGCTTACGTTTACTCTGGCTTCTTTTGCAGTAATTCTCGGCTTTTTAATTTCTCTCTCGTAATGAGCAACAAGGTAGTGGGCTGCTTCTATACCAATAATTTCCCCATTATCAAGTGCGACCTTAAGCTTTATCTGATCTGGATATACCACAACTTTATCCTTTACATAAACATAATTTATAACAGCAACGTTGTCATATTTTAATGAATATGTAGGAATCATATCTTTATATCCATTATTTTCCAAGAATTCCATGCCTTTTTTTATTGCTGATTTTATATCTATAGATGATTTTGGAACTTCCCTTGTATATAACATATAAACTACTTTACCACCATTTTTGCTTATATCTATATTGACTTGCTCATCCTTTTTGTCTTTTATTTTTACTGTAAAAGAATAAGCTGGAATCTTCTCACCCTTTTTATCGCTATATAAATTAATGCTTTCTATGTTTTTATTTTTTAATATATTTGAAACTATATCCTTAGCTTCCTTTTGACTAATCTCTTTTTCAGATAAAACCCTTGGTTTTATATTAAGTACATTTTCAGCAAAGGGGCCGTCATAAATAAGTGTTGGATATTGTTGCATCTCATCAGAAAGGGTTTTAAACTGGGCATCTATAGTTTTGCTTGCAGCTTTATTAAAAGATGTACTGCCTCCTTCTTTTATTTCACCCCATTTTATATCACCTTCTGTTAATGATGCTTCAAAATTTCTAAGCTGAATACTAAGATAACCTGCAAAGTCCCTTAACTTTTCTACGTTATTTAGTTCTGTTTGTGAAAGCTTTTGCCCACTATTACTTGCCTTTAAAAGAGAATAGCTAAAATCAGCAACTTGGGCTAAAAATTTACTCGTCTGACTTATTGAAGTATGTGATACTGGAAGAGAATTTAGCTTCTGTTGAGCATCACTTGCATTTTTCCAAATCTCACTAAAAACAAGTATCTTTTGTTTTGTAGAGGAAGCAACCGGAACTTTTGAAAGTGAAACAGATAATCCCTCAACATCATTTACTATATCATATAAATCCTTCTCATACTGATTTTGAAGATAATTTCTATAATCCCTTCTGTCAAGATACATAAGAATTCCAAAAGTTGTCGAACCTACAACTATAAAACAAATTATCAAAGCAAATATAGCTCTTTTTTTAAACATTTATACCGCCCCTTGATAGAATAAACTTTCATACATTCTAAAAGGTATTTTTTGCATTTATATGATTTTTATACTTATAATTGTTTCATAATAATTAATAATTAATTTTCACAAACATAACAATTATAAATTAATATATTTTTTGATATAATAAAATATGCTTACATAAGCTAAGCAAGGTCAGGAGTGGTTATATGAAAGTTTTAGCTCTTTCAGTATCAGCAGGAACAGGCCATTTTAAAGCGGCAAAAGCAATTAAAAATTATTTTGAATCAAACTACAAAAATGTAGAAATGAACATAATTGATACTTTAAAATACATTAATCCCTTGATTAACAAAATCGTTATTGGAAGCTATCTTAAATCCATAAAAGTTACTCCTAAAATATATGCAAAACTATATGAGCATGCAGATGAAGATGAAACTATTTCAAGTTTTTCAGAAATAGCAAACCACATATTATCAATTAAAATTAAAAACCTTATTTTAGATACTAATCCAGACATAATACTTTGTACCCATCCTTTTCCTCTTGAGATGGTTTCAATTTTGAAACGAAAAGGTAAAATATCTATCCCTGCTGTGGGAGTTTTAACTGACTATGCCATACATTCATTTTGGTTTTATGAATGTATAGATGGCTATATCATTCCTAATGAAGACTTCATTGATGAAGCAGTTGAAAAAGGTGCAGAAATAGATACTTTATATCCTCTTGGAATTCCTGTTGAACAAAAATTTCTAATATCAATTGATAAAAATAAAGCAAAACAACAGTTAGGCTTTGATATAAACAAACCATCAATTCTTTTAATGGGTGGAAGCCTTGGTATTGGAAATATAAAAAAAATATATGAAACCTTATCTTCAAGCCCTCTTGATATACAGATAATAGTATGTACAGGAAGGAATTATAGGCTTAAGGAAAAAATTGAAGATATACATAGATTCACCCAGAAAAAATCTTTAATTTTAAGCTATACAGAAAATATAAATACAATCATGTGTGCTACTGACATACTAATAACAAAACCAGGAGGTCTTACAATAGCAGAATCTTTAGTAAAGGGACTTCCTATAATAATAAACTCAACAATCCCTGGGCATGAAGAAAAAAATGCAAACTATCTTATAAACAGCGGAATAGCCGCAACAATTAAAGATAGTAAAGATATAACTTGCGTTGTAAGGCAGCTTATAAAAAACAAATCACGTCTTGAGCAAATGAGTAAAATGGCTTTTGAAAAGGCAAAACCAACTGCAGCAAAAGATATATGTGAGCTTTTAATAGAAAAGGCAAAAAAATAACCTGAATTACAGGTTATTTTTTATCATTTCTTTTAATTTGTCAAATATCTCAACACTTTTAAGTCTAATTTCAATACCTTTATTATTTTTATAATTATTATTCTTACTAATACCTTCATTTTTTACCTTTGATACTACTTCTACCTTTTCATCAATCTGCTTAAAGGCAGTTATGCTTTCTATCTCATCTTCATCTAAAACTTTTCTAAGCTCTTCATCAGTTTCCTTTGATGTAACACCTTTTGTAATATCAATAAAGCACAGAGGAGGAAACATAACGCACCACCAATTTTTACCATCACCGTTTCCTAAAACAACTCTAACAGCCTTATAATTACCTGCTGGAAGAGTTATAAAACCATAAGTTTTTACAGGAAAACTAAACTCCCCAAGCATTACCTTTGCAGTATAGTTTTTACCTTCTTCTTTCAAAACATCGTTTGATATCTTTTCTATTTTATCCTTATTTGCCTCTATCACTTTTATAGATTCATTTACATTAGAGCATTTTGCCATTTCAGGACCAATGCTCTTTAAGATTGCATCCCTAACCTTTAGTTTTACATTTTGATCATCAATTGAATCGCTGTTGGCAATTACATGGAATCTTAGAAGTTTTTGATTAATTCCCTTTGTATTTTCAGCTTTATTTGATATAAAAAACAAAGAAATTATTATAATTGGCAACACAATATAACAAATAAGTTTTTTCATAATTAATCACCCTGAATTTATATGTTATCTTTAAGTATTTCCAAAATTTCAGATTTTAAACATTAAAATTTACTCTTTTGCTATACCTATCCTTCTTATAAAAGCTTTAACTTCATATTTTATTTCAGAATTTCTAAAAACTTCATCCCAATTATCTTTATACTTTTGATAAATTTTATTATTATATTTATGTGTATAGTCTCCAAACCCTAAATAATCACTTCCTATAACCTTTTGAAAATATTCTGTAGTTTCTTCAAACTCCTTTTTAGCATATTCTTCTATTGCTTTGCTCATTTTTTCTATTATCTCTTCATTAAATACCTCTTTGCCAAATTTGTATTCTTCTGCATCACCCTCAAATTCAATCTTAACATTGAATTTAAGCTTATTTTCATTTTCTTCAATCCAAATCCTTTTATTTAAAGTGTATATATAATAAGGGATTATTGTATCTTCATAATTTACAAGAATCCTTCCTTTTTTAAAGTTATTATTCATAATTCTAAATACTTTAACATATTTAGTATCAAGATATGATAAAAATTTATAATCTTTAATTAATGCAAGTTTATTTATAATTAGATCATAATCGTCTCCTTTTTCTTTTACTTCCAGTACAGGTATTGCACAAGAGCCATTATTATTTCTTAAATTTGAAATTAACTTATAAAGAGGCAAAGCCGAAGTATTTGATGTTATTTTTGAGTTTTCTGTAATCCCTAATATATATGCTGCTAATGTGCTTTCAATCTTAGGCTCAACTTTAGCTAATATGTCAATATCCCCTTTTACAACTACTACATAAGCTGTTTCATTTATTTTTGGGCTTTTGTCCAAACGATCTAAAGCTTCTATAAAAACCTTTTGATTTTTAATAAACTTTTCCGAAAAATACATCATTCTCATTTGTGCAAAATAAGGAGTTCTCGACATTTTTTGACCAAGTTTTTCTAAAGAATCAGGCATATTTGCAGCTTTAACTTCAATTGTTTCGTAAGCCTTTTCACCTACCTGAATTTTTGAAGGAATTATGACGCCAAAAACAGATTTTAATGGCCCTTCCAAATTCTCGTTTATTTTGCTATTAGCACTCATTTGTTTTGTTATATTTAATGTTTCTTCTGCATCATCAGTAACATCTAAAGAAGCTGCACCTACAATCCCTCTTTGCTCAATTTCAACCCTGTCCCAGCATCCTGTAGTAAATATTAGTTCAATTATCAATAAGAATAAAATCCCTTTTTTAATTTTCACCCTTTTTCACATCCTTTTTAAAAAGAGAAAATATAAACATAAGTAAAGGCAACAGTGCAATTACATAAAACCCAAATGTATTTGTAATTCTATCGCTTATATTAAAAATCTCAACAATACTGTCACCAATAAGGGCAATTATATATATAATTGGTATAGACATTGTCACTATATGCTTTTGTTTTTTATGATTTAAAAAATCTGCTGCAACAATTGAAAACGAAAATGTTAATCCTACCAGGGTAGTAAATACTGAGATTACCCAAAGTGCAACAAGAAGTCCTTCAAGCCTTTCAACAAACCCTCCTGGAACCTGTGATGCCCTAACCAGTGAAACAGTTGGGTAAATTAAAGCTTGAGTTTCTTTCACCCCAAATTTTGCAATACATTGGATTTCAACTAATGCATAACATACTATTATAACAATCAAAGCCATACTCGAAGATTTAAAGGCCTTTTTTGGGCTTCTCAAGTAAGGAAATAGAACAAGCAGAACTTCAAACCCAGCGTATGAAAAAGCAGCCACACCAACTCCTTTTATGATTTTAATCAAAGGCGTACCAAGAAAAGGCCTTATATTTGAATAATCACTATTGGGAATAGTCACTAAAAGCAAGATAAATATTAAAAAAATAATGACAGGCATTATAGTTTCATAAAACCTTGCTATAGCTTCAACTCCAGCTCTTACAAGGATAACCATTAGAAAAATAAGAGGTAATATGATAAATTCAAGTGGAGTATTGGGCAAAAGATAAAGCTTCGCAGTTTCAGCAAAGAGCCTTATCTCTACTCCAGCAAAAAATATTAAATATACTATTACTGGCAGAGCCATTATACTCCCTATAAATCTTCCAAATAGTTTTTTTAAAGTACCAACAAGGCCGTATTGGGAGTATTTTTGCCCAACATAACACATTAAATAGATAAATAATATACACAATAAACCAGATAGTATACAAAGTATCCATCCATCATTTTCTGCTACCTTTGTAAGGCTTGATGGTAGAGACAGTATTCCTATGCCAAAAACTGTATTAAATATAAAAACTCCAAGCTGGAAAGTTGATATCTTATCATCATTTGGTGTCATTTTCTCCACTCCCCTGCCTTATTTCATCCTGAGGATCATAATGCTTTGGCCTTTTTTTCATGTATTTCCATGAAAGCCTTAAAAACACGCTATCTTTAATATCTTCACTTTCAAAAGGTGCAAGAGGAGCCATAAAGGGCGTTCCAAAGCTTTTAATATTAACAAGGTGTATTAAAGTTGCTATCATCCCAAGCATGACACCATAAAGGCCATATATTGATGCCAGTATCATAAGCAAGAATCTTATTAGCCTAAATCCAGCAGCAAGTTCATAGTTAGGAATTGAAAAGGAGGCTATTGCAGTAACTGCAACTACAATAACCATTATCGGGCTTACTATTCCTGCTTGAACTGCAGCCTGCCCTATTACAAGACCTCCAACTATTCCAATAGTTGAACCAATAGGCCTTGGAAGTCTAACTCCTGCTTCCCTTAAAAACTCAATAGTAAATTCCATAACAAAGGCCTCTATATAAGCCGGGAAAGGAACGCCCTCTCTGGATGCTGCAATTGAAAAAAGCAGCTTTGTAGGAATTACACCAGGATTAAAAGAAATAAGCCCTATATAAGTTCCAGGTGCAATAATGGATATTGCCCCTGATAAAAGCCTTAAAAACCTTACAAAAGTTGTAATACTTGAGCGAGAATAATAATCCTCTGAAGATTGCAAAAAGGCATTTAATGTAACAGGAACAATTAATGCAAAGGGTGAATTATCAACGATTATAGCAATTCTTCCCTCGTAAATAGCTCCTGCAACAACATCAGGTCTCTCTGTTGTCTGAATCTGAGGAAAAGGGGTGAACTGTCTATCTTCTATAAACTGTTGTATATAACCGCTATCAATAATTGCATCTATGCTAATTTTATTTATTCTCCTTTCAACTTCCTCAAGTACTCTTTTGTCTGCTATATCATCTATATATATTATTGCAATATCGGTTTTTGATCTTTCTCCAACTTGTAATTGCTTAACTTTAAGCCTTGTATCTCTTATTCTTCTCCTAATAAGTGCTGTATTAAAACGTATTGTTTCAACAAATCCATCCCTTGGCCCTCTAATTACAGTTTCTGCTGTAGGTTCACTTGTATTTCTTGCAGGCCAAAGCCTTGTTGCAATAATAATAGCCTTATTATACCCATCTATAAAAAGAGCTGTTTCACCAGATAAAATAGCAACATAAGCATCCTCAATTTTTTTAACTTCCCTAAAATCAGTAACAGCCATAGAAGATTTTTTTATAGATTCAGCAATATTATCTTTTATATCTTCAAGCTCAGGCTTTACTGCTCTACTTATAAGCATAAGAGGCATCAGCACAAAATCATTCAAAAGATCCTTATCACTCATTCCATCTATGTAGGTCAAAAACATTTTCCTTCCATTGCTGCTGCCTACATAAAACTCCCTAAAGACAACATCATCACATCCTTTAAATGTTTCCTTAATTTTAGATATATTATCATCTATCTTTTCACTTATATCCGTACTGCTTTGTGGCTTATATTCAATTATAGGCTTTGGAGATTTAAACCTGCCTTTATTCCAAAATGTCATTTAAACCACCTCTATATCCTTATATATCTTGCTGCAATAAATAACACCGTTCCAAAAATTATGTATAGAATACCAGTAACCCTTGTAAATTTATATTCTTTTGTCAAATTATTTTTCTTATAATCCTTTGAATCTATAAATATCAAAATAGCCCCTGAAATTAAAAAAAGAATATATACTGTTAAATCAAAGGTATTTACTATAAAACTTAATATATTATACATTTCTCTCACCTTCTTATATAATTTGTGCTAATATATTCTAATTTATTCTAAACAAAACAAAAAAGGCAGCAATGCTGCCCTAAATCCCTATTTAAGATATGTACTTATTTACAAAATCAATATCTGCCTCTTTATCAACATCATTTCCAATTTCAGGGTAAGGCGTTGCAATAGCAGCTCCTTTTACCTGAAACATGCTACATATTTTTTTTTCTACATCCTTAACCGGAAGTATGCCAAATGCAAGCCTTAAGAGGAAGGAAAACCCAAGAACCTGTCCCATTTTCAAAGGCTTTTTTCTATACTCAATAAGTTGCTCTGCCTTTTTAGTACAGTTTTCTGCAACTTTAGGATTTATATATACAATATTTCCTCCTGTATATACTCCTTCCTTCATTTTAACATAAGTTCTTTTAACTTCAGGATATTTATCATCATTTAGCCTCTTATCAATAATAGGGTATCCAACATCAAGCCCCATTTCTTCACATCTTTTTACAAAATCCCTTATGGCCTCCCCCTTTACCATAGGTATATCTGAAGTGCAAATCAAAATAGGATTATTATAATCTCCTATTTGTTTTATACTATTTCTAATATTATTCATAATACTGCCATTACTTTTAATAAATCCATCTACTATATCGCTAATCTTTTCATTTAAAGCTTCATTTCCTGTTACATATATTTTTGAGATTACCCCTGATTCTCTTAAAGCTTTAATCACGTATTCAATCATATACATGGATTTTATCTTTAAAAGAGCCTTAGGCTGTCCATTAGAGTCCTCATCTCCTGCTAAAATCAGAGCATTTACCATGTATATCCCTCCTAATTGCAAGTTTTAACAAGGAAAACTTCTTTAAGGTAATCCCTTAATCTATTATAGCATTTCTCCGCAGCATTTTTACTTTCAAACATCCCAAAAACCGTTGGCCCACTTCCACTCATAAGACTCCCTAAAGCATTAAATTCCATCATTATATTTTTTATTTCAAATATAATAGGATATTCCTTTATAGTAACATTTTCTAAAACATTTACCATGTTTTCTGCAAGGTTTACGTAATCGCCTTTTTCAATATAGCCTATCAATCTTTCAATATCAGGATGCTTTGGTATTTCATCTATTTTAAGTTTGCTATAAACCTCCCTTGTCGATACTGAAAATTGAGGTTTTGCAAGTACACACCAAAGTCCACCTAAAGGCTTTATGGGGGTTAATATTTCTCCTATTCCTTCTGCAAGTGCTGTCCCGCCTAAAATGCAAAATGGAACATCAGCTCCTATATTAACTCCTATTTTCATCATCTCATCAAGTGACAATTTCAAGTCATAAAGTTCATTTACTGCCTTTATAACACCTGCTGCATCAGTACTTCCCCCTGCAAGCCCTGCTGCAACAGGTATTTTTTTATCAATGAGGATTTCAACCCCTCCAGAAATATTAAATTTTTCAAACATAAGTTTTGCTGCTTTATATGCAGAATTAGTTTCATTACAAGGAACATCTTTAGTATCACAATAAATTTTAATCTCATTATTACTTTTTCTTACGGTAATTAAATCCTCAAGGCTTATACTTTGCATTAGCATTTTAACAAAATGATATCCATCTTCTCTCTTTCCTAAAACATCAAGGGAAAGATTTATCTTAGCGGGACATACAATTTTAATTTCGTCCATATTTATCCCACCTCTCAATATTATCTGTGTGTAATAATATATTATATATTAATTGGTAAATTCCTGCAAACAATTGAAGTTAATTTTAAAAATCTTTTAAACGACCTTTATGTTTTTTAAATCAAAGTCTCCTTTAGCCTTATTTTTATATTTTTCAATTGCCCCAATAACAGCTCCATAATCCTCGTAAAAAACTGCAATAATATCTCCTTCCTTTGCATTTACCATTGCTTCGTAGAGGGCCTCACCTTCATCTAATATTATTTTATAATCATCAGGCTTTTTTCCCGATTGAATAACCCCATGCTCTAAAAGTTTTGCAACTTCATACTCATTTCTCCCTCTTTTATCAACATCTTCTTTAATATAAATAAAGTCAAAACCACACCCGCAAATATATCCGCATCGTATTATGCTCTCATCCATTCTATCACCTGGAACCCCTATAATTCCAATAAGCCTTTTAGCCTCCATCTTTTTCATTGAGTTTAATACTGCTTTAAAAGCTTCAGCATTATGCCCATAGTCCACAATTATCTTGAAATTATTAACATTATACACATTAAAACGCCCTGGGTTTTGTGTAGCATCAAGAAAAAAGGTCTTTAACCCCTTTGATATAAGCTCAATATCTATATTAAGCGCAGCACAAGCACCACAAGCTGCCATAGCGTTTTCTATATTATATTCAAGTTTTCCATCTAAAGTTGAAGGTATCTCTCTAACATCTACAACTGGTTGAATTCTTTCCCCATCTGCGAAATATATAAAATTATCTTTTAAAAATACAGCAAGACCTCCATTTAATATATGCTTTTTTATTATTATATTCTCAGCATTCTTAGAAAAATAAACTATGTTGCTTTTAACCCTTTGTTTTAATATGTTTACACTGTTATCATCTGCATTTAAAACCACATAGCCATAATCCTTTACAGCTTCTGCGACAAGAGATTTTACATCTATCAAATCCTCTATTGTTTCAATTCCATCAATTCCTAAATGGTCATCTGAAATATTAGTAATAACCCCAACATCAGCAAGATCGTATCCAAGACCTCTTTTTACTATTCCTCCTCTTGCTGTTTCAAGCACTGCCACTTCAACTCTTTTATCCATTAAAACTGTATAGGCACTTTCAGGTCCTGTTGTATCACCCTTTAATACGCATTTATTATTTAGATAAATACCACCTGTTGTAGTCATACCAACATACATACCCTTCATAGAGAAAATATGGCCTATCATTCTTGTTGTAGTTGTCTTACCATTAGTTCCTGTTACTGAAATAACAGGTATTGATGTCTTCTCTAAATTAGGAAAAAGGTAGTCTATTATATCTGCTGCAACATTTCTTCCTTTACCATGAGTAGGGTTAATATGCATTCTAAGCCCAGGTGATGCATTCACTTCAATTACAGCCCCTTTATTTAAAGAAATAGACTTTGATATATCATTAGTACATATATCAACCCCTGCAATATCAAGGCCTATAGCCTCTGCAGCCCTTATAGCATAATTTATATTATCAGGATGAATTATATCAGTACAATCCTTTGAAGTTCCACCAGTTGAAAGGTTAGCATTTTGCCTTAAATAAACAGTTTCATCCTTTATAGGTATATAATCAAGGTTTAATCCCATAGATTTTAGATTATTAATCACAACATCATCAACAACAATCTTAGTTAATGGTTTTTCATGGCCATATCCTCTTTGAGGATTTAAATTTTCAATATCAATTAGCTCTTTTATGCTGTGGACTCCATCACCTACAACAAATGGAGGTATCCTTAAAGATACAGCACAAACTTTACCATTTACCACAAGAACTCTATAATCTTTACCTTCTATATATTTTTCAACAATAACCTTTTTGTTTATTTTTGAAGCTATATCATAAGCTTTGGCTGCATCTTCATCATTTGCTATTTTAACAGTAACTCCCCTGCCTTGATTCCCATCAACAGGCTTTATTACAACTGGATAACCTATATCTTTGCAGATTTTAATTACATCTTCTATATTATTTGCAACATCCCCCTCTGCAACAGGAATACATGCACTCTTTAAAAGATTTTTTGTCATTAATTTATCACAGGCAATGTCAACAGATACAGTAGATGTAGCATCACTAATTGCAGCTTCAATCCTCCTTTGATATTTCCCATATCCAAGCTGTAATATACTGTTTTTACCTATTCTAATTACCGGTATCCCTCTTTTCAATGCCTCATTATAAATTGCAAGGGTACTTTGACCAAGCCTTACTTTCTCAATACTTTTTTCTATTTCTTCAATAGCTCTTTTAATATCATAATCCTTATTATTTATAAAAGCATTAAGGCATTCCATTCCATATTTAACACAAAGTGCTCCAGCCTCTTCAAGTTCATACTGAAATATTATGTTATAAATACTATTTTCAACAAGTCGTGCCTTCCCAAACTTAACCTTGTCAAATCCGAGCATATTTTGCATCTCAATTAAAACATGCTCAAATACATGCGGAAGATAGGTCCCTTCCTTAAGCCGTTGCAAAAATCCCCCAACATACCCAAGAGAACATTTATGGTTTTTAAGTCCAGGGAAGGCCTCTTTAAGCCTGTTATTAAAATTTTCAATATCCTTTGTAGGTATATCAGCCATATCTTCAACATCAATTGTAATCCTTATACAGGGCTTATGGCTGTAGATATTTCGGCCTGTATAAACTCTTTCATCGATAAGTTTCATTTTTTTCCTCCTTAGATACATTCTTAAGTATGGGTTTTCTCTGCTTTATATCATATTTATATCCCCTTGGAAGTACATGAAGTTTCATATCAGTAATAGCAAGAGTTTCATCAGAAGAAAGTTCAGATACATTTGTATATTTAATTGTATAACCATCGACAATAGTAACTGCTCCTGATCCTATAACCCTAAATACACTGCTCCCCTCAATAACCAGGGCTGTATTCTCATCTATACCTATTCCTATTATCTGAGGGTTTTGAGCAACTGCATTAAAGAGCCTTCCATAACGCCCTCTTTGGGCAAAGTGCTGGTCTATTAAAACTCCTTTTATAATATCAAGCCCTGGAGCCATTTTTATAGTACATTTCCTTGGGGAGTCTTCAGCTTTTCCTGAAACTATCATAGTTGAGCAAAGACAAGACGCCCCTGCACTTGTTCCAACAATCAAAGTACCTTCTTTAAAAGCTTTTTTAAGGCTATCAAACAAAAAGGTACCTCCTATTAAACTGGTTATTTTAAGCTGATCTCCTCCTGTAAAAAATATACAGCTGCTTCTTTCTATTTCCATCCTGTATACAGCATCAAAAGCATTTTTCCTATCTTCTATATCAATAACTTTAATATCACCACACCCAAGCTTTTTGAAAACTCTTGTATACTCTTTTCCTACCCTCTCAGGATAATCGGTAGCAGCTGTAAGTATAATTAAAGGACCTTCTTTTTTTCTTGATTTTTTTATTACTTCCCTTAGTATTTCACACTTCCCCTCTTTATCCTCATTTCCTCCAATTATTATAAGATTCCCATAATACATTCCCATATCATCACCAGTATAAACTTTCTAATATATTAAATAGTTTTTCCATTATAGATATCTTTATGCAAAAATTTACTTCAAACACACAAAAATAGGGAGCCTGTAATAAGCTCCCTTAATATTTTTTACTTCATAAACGTCTTTTTAGGAACTAAAAGTTTCATTCCCGGCATTATATTATCAGCATCCTGAAGATCATTTATCTTTACAATATCCTCTATAGTGGTTCCATATTTTTTAGCTATTTTCCAAAGAGTATCATTCTTTTGAACAACATATATAACAATACTTGGCATATTTAAAATACTTTCTGGTATTTCAGATTCAACTACTGCTTTTACAAATTCTACGCTGATTTTATAAAAGACCTTTGCACTAGATTCAAGTATTATTTTAACATCAATTTCCCTTGGAGATATCCTTTCACAGGATATATGATCAACATCAACGTATACTTCTGGAATCATATCTATTTTTATGTTAGGAATATCTATAACAGATTTAAAAGGTATTTCTTCTTCGTAACTTGACATTCCTCCTTCTTCACTTGCCATCATATACATTATGCAGCAGCTTACAATTCCTTCTATAGCTACCTTATCTTCAAAAACCTTTACATCAGTTATAATAGGCTTTGCCGATATATGCTTTATCTGGGCAATTGCTTCAGCATCAGATGGAAGTACTATTCTTTCCTTTATAGTCTGGCTATCACTTCCTTCGCCAAAGAAGCTATTTGCTTTAAGGCTCTGTTTTTCAAGCTCATATCTCTCCTCTGATGAGTAAGCGTCATCAATAATCTGAAGCTCTCTTTTTAAGTATCCTTTCATGGATATTCCAAGGACTACCTCAGATTCAATTATCCTTTTTTCACCATTTTCATTTTCTTTAATCTGAGTATTTACATCCTCAACCTTAAAGTATACATCACACCTCATATTAGGCTTAATCTCTGCCATTGCTATTTCATGAGTAAATACTAAATCCTGCTCGTTTAAATATATGTCGTTTCCACTGTTAGAATCATATAATACCCTAACATGAGCACAGCCATTAATTATTGCTTTTCCATCCTGAAGGAATATATCTTTTTTATGAATATTCACATCAGTTTTAAGTATAGAATCAGCCTGTGGTCTATCTTCAGCTATATCCATGCTTCCTTTTATTACAATTTGAGCATTATCTCCAATTAAGCATTCATCAACTTCAACAGCATTTTTGAGCAATTGAACATCTTGACCTTTTATGTCCACTATTGCTTCTGTTGTTTTTCTATCATAGACTATCCCTTTTAAATTAATTACTGCATTAACCTTTACCTTCTTGTTTGTTAAAACTTCATATTCTGTGTGTTCAATACTTGGTATAATTTTGCAGTACATGTTAGGCATTGCCCCTGCAACCTGTATGTTATGGGTAAAAGTTGTTGATGCCCCTGTTTTGTATATTCCTCTATTTTCATCATAAGAAGCATAGAGAATATCAAAGTTCATCTTGCCTTCAATTATTATCTTGTCCTCAACAACCTCACTGCTTAATATCAAAACCTTCCCATCCATATTAAGTACTCTTGATATTTCCGGACTTCTGTCATTTATTAATATGTCACCATTAACCATAGTTTGACTTGAGCCTTCTCCAATAAGTTCTTCGTAATTTATTATATCCCTTATAAGCTCTACGGACATTATATCCCTCCCACCCAAAATTTACTATTATAGTATATATTTATCTAATTTAAAATATGCCTCCTATATACTACTTATTACAAATTTTAAGCAAAAAATAAAATAAACCGATTTTAATCGGTTTATCCAATGGCAGCATTATTGCTTTTAAATATCAACTGTACTGTTTGTGTCAATATATCTGAATAGCTATATGATATCATTCTTGAAGAATTGTCATCTCCATCTACTCTTATCACAAATATGTTTGGGTATGTTTTTTCGAGGATTCCTTCTTTCACAATTATTTTTCTTCTCCCACTATTTGCCTTCAAAAGAACCTTTTCGCCAATGTGCTCATCCATATTCTTTTTAATGGCACTTAATACTTCTTTACCCTTCATAAAAACACCCTCTTTCACCATATATTTTACAACGCAAAAAAAATTCCGTCAATATAAATTATAATATTTTATCAGCAATTTTTGAAGGTGTCAATATTAAAAAAATGTTTATTTATTGTTAACAAATTATATATCACATAAAAATTTAAATATATCACTATTTTTCTGTTCTTTATGCATACTATTAGAGCTTGACATAAAAAATATAAATTTATTAATCTCTATATTCTAATAAAAACCTTAATTTATTCAGCTTTTTAGGGTATCACATTATAAAAATTACATAAACTTTCATATACACATTTTGCAATTATTAAATAATTTTCATTATTGTATTTCATACTATCCCTATCCCCAGACATATATAGGCACTCTACTATAACCCCATTTACTTTAGCTTCTCTTAAAATATAATAATTTCCAAACCTTACTCCCCTTTTTACAGTACCTACTTCTTTACTTATGCTGCCACATATCAAATCCCCAAGATATTTAGAATCATAGTCATTTTCACTAAAGCAATATGCCTCAACTCCATTTACACCTTTTAAGAAAAAACTATTTTGATGTATACTTATATAAAAATCTGGCCTCACGTTATTTATAATCCTTACCCTTTCGGATAAAGGTACGTCCTTGTCTGTATCCCTTGTTAAAATAACATTGGCGTCCCTTTTTTCAAGCATCTCCTTTATATATTTTGATATAATAAGGTTCACATCTTTCTCTAATATTCCATTTACCTCATTGCCTTTGTCTTCTCCTCCATGGCCTGGATCTATAACTATCTTCCTACCTTTTAAAGAGTTTAATATTTCATCATCACAGAGTTTCTCATATTCAATTCCTGTATAATAATAATTAATTATATCTTTATAGCCATATCCTTTTTTAGCCATATTATTAGCACCTTCAAGGCATATTCCAAGACCAAGTCCTTTTCCTACTACCTTTATAGCAATATTTTGTTCAAGAAAATAAGCCCTGCTTCCTTCAACTTCAAATAGCTTTATAAACTCCTCTGCATCCATATCCTTTCCCATTACATTTAACCTTATTATCCTTCCTGTATCATCCCTTAATACTTTTTTTATTATATTTCCTAATTCTTCTTTATAATTTAGATTCTTATCTAGCTTTTTAGCTATACTCTCTGCATCAACTATTCTTTTAGAATAATTATCATTGCAAAAATGGCAAAGTACTTTTCTTAAATAATTGATTTGATATCCTAATACATCCTCTGAATTTGAAGTTCCTCCTCCGCAACACTCAGTATAATAAAGATCCACAGTAGAGTCCTTATACAAAGCTATAATCCCCTCTGTTTCATTTATTGCTTTTTTAAGCAATCCATCTTCTACTTCAAAGTTTAAATCGTCAATCACAATGGGTTTTTTATTTTTAAAGCAATATCTTGAATTTTTTATATAACCAGATAGATAACTTCTTTTTAATACTGCAAAAGCCTTTAAGACTTCAATTTCATAATCATTTGTATCCAAGCTAAGTTTTAAAAGTTCATATAATAAAACCCTCTCTATATCCATCTTTATTGTATTATTTTTAAAGCACACATCAATTAATATATTGCTCATAAAAAACCCTCCTACTCATAAGGAGATTTTGGAGAAAGCTCACGGTATTTTCCTCTTGTCTGAAGTCCTCCTATACCCTTTTCCCCTGTTATAGTATTTTCTAAAACTTCTATAGGAGACACAAACTTAGATATACTCGCATAAGCTATTTTTTCACATATAAACACCGGATCAAGAGCATGTATCAATACCCTGTGAGGTGAACTGGCAAAATTTGCTCCTGCATCCATAAGAGCCTCATAGCATGACTGGCAGGCTCCTGCAAATATAACAAGATCATCATAGGAAGGTTCGTATTCCCTTGCATTTTTTACAGCTTCTACAAAATACCTTGAATTACGGTAACTATCAAGATTTTTATAATCCAAAGCTCCTTTAATCATAGCATCATGACCTGTCAGAACTAAAAGATCTGGCCTATACTGTTTTAAAAGAGGTATGACAACCTCAGGCTGTGATGCTTCAGGAACCAATTTCCCGATAGCAGTTATTTCAAGTTGTCTGTATCCCCGAAGACATATATTAAGATATTCTTCATCTCCATCTATATGAAGTACTTTCCCTGATTTACCTAATACAGATTCAGAGGATCTTGGAGAAAGCTTCCCTCTTGAATTTGATATATTTGCCTTCCTTTGAAGTATTATTTTTTTCATTGAAGTTGTTATTTTTTTCTTATAGCCTTCACTATAATCGTTTATCCTATCAAAACTTGGTTTTTCAAGATCCCCTTCAAAGGCATCTGCTAATATCCTAAGTTCAGTACCTTTTAATAAATAAACTTTTTGTCCATCCTGCTTTTTTATTATCTGAATTATTTTAAAATATACATCCCCTCCATAGGATTTCCGTACAACTATATCTCCAACTTTAAATTCATCCATATAAACACCCCATATATTGCATATATTACATAATATGGGATGTTTCATCATTTTGTTAACATTAAAATTAAAGCCTATAAATCTCTAATTATCTCTTGAGATTTATAGGCTTTTTACAATTTACATTATTTCATGCATCTTCTCAAGGAAATTCATATAGTTTTCTCTCTCATCAATAATTTCTTTAAGTTTCCTAATAAAGGACTGCTCATTCCAGCCTGCTTCTTTATAGTAATACCTATTAGCAAGCCTCCAGAACCTTTGAGGGAATATTAAAAGAGTTTTTAATATATTATACTCTTCTTTAGTTATTTGCCTTACACTATTATAGGAATCAAGTATTATTTTAGCATAGTCCGAATTCCAATTTAGCCTTTTTAAAGCTTTTATCATAAGAGTTGCAACATCATAAATTTGTACCTCAGCTTTACAGTAATCAAAGTCAACAATATAAGTATTACCATCATTATCAAATATTATGTTATGGTATGTGTAATCATGATGACAAAGAACACTTTCTTTTATAGAATCATTACATACTTTAAAGTACATATTCATGTCTAAAAAATTCATTGCATCCTTTGCAAGGTTTATATAAAAATTTACATTAGACATATATATTTCATCAAACTCACTTTTTTTCTTATTCTTCCTTGCAATGTCGTACATCTTGTTTAAAGTTGCAACCCGTTTTTCAAGGGTTGTTGGCAGTTTTCCAATATCATTTCTTACCTTAAGATTTTCATCTGGTATAAATCCTCTCGCTGATAAATGAAAATTTGCAAGGTTTAAAGCAGCCTTTTTCAGCTCTTCAATCTTCTTAAAATCACACTCTCTGCCCTCAATCCATTCAGTAACAACATATATGTCATCATTAACCAGCGCATAGGGGCATCCATCCGGCGTTAATACGTATCTATCTACTCTTTCATAACCATTTTGTATGATATGTTCTTTTGCTTTATAAAGATACATAATCTTTTGAATACCATAATTGACCTTCTTTAAGCACTTATTACCTTTGTCTGTTTTTATCAAATATACTCCCTTCATTGGCACTAATTCATATATTCGAAATCCGAATTGATTTGATATTTCGGTTTCACGTACCATACAATCGCCCCCTTATCTATTTTATATGTTAGTGATTTATTATATATGATAAAAATTATGGCAAGACTTAAAATACAACAAAACTTTTATTTTTTAGTATCAATAACTTAACATTTTCATAAATAAATTTAATTTGTTAAATAGATAATTTATATAATTCTTATATCTTGAATATACTATCAATTATAATTAAAGTAGATATATAGTATTTTTTATAAAGGGGGTTATATAATGGATATGCGCTGGAGCCTTAATGAGCTCTATACATCTTATGATTCTGATGAATTTCAAAAGGATTTAAAACGCTGTGATGAAGAAATCGAAAAAATTATAAAATGGGCACAAGTGAAATTAACTGATAAAAATCCTGCTCAAACTATAGAAGAGTACATAAAAATGTCACAGGAATTTGGTCATATATTTTCAAGGCTTTATAATTACCTTTCACTTATTCTAAGCGTTGACGTTAACGATAATAAAGCATTAAACTATCTTGAAAAGCTTGAAGATAAATCAACTAAACTTACAAAGCCTCAAGTTGAGTTTCAAAGATGGCTTAAGGGTATAGATAATATAGCAGATATAATTTCATCGTCACCTATTCTTAAAGAACATGAATTTTTTATTAGAGAAAACCAGGAAAAATCACAGTATCTTTTAAGTACACAAGAAGAAATAATAATATCAAAGATGAAAACAACAGGCTCTATGGCATGGGCTAAACTTCAGGAAAATTTAATTTCAAATCATACTGTTGAAATTACAATAGATGGCACTGAAAAGTCTCTGCCCCTTCCTGTTGTAAGAAACATGGCAAATGAAAAGGATGCCTCTTTAAGAAAAAATGCATATCAAGCAGAATTAAAATCCTACGAAAAAATAGCAAAATCCTCAGCAGCCTGCCTTAACGGAATAAAAGGGGAAGTTATAACACTTTGCAAATTAAGAGGCTATAAATCACCTCTTGATAAGACTTTAGAGGATTCAAGACTTGATAGACAAACTCTTGAGGCTATGCTTGAGGCTATGAAGGAGAGCCTTCCTTATTTTAGAAAATACTTAAGGAAAAAAGCCGAAATATTAGGTCATAAAAACGGTCTTCCTTTCTATGATTTGTTTGCACCTGTTGGAAATGCCGATATGAAATTTACCTATGATAAGGCAAGGGAATTTATAGTAAAAAATTTCAAAAGTTTTAGCCCAAAGCTTTCAAATTTTGTAGATAACGCCTTTGAAAAAAGATGGATAGATGCAGAGCCACGAAAAGGGAAACAAAGTGGCGCCTTTTGTGCAAATCTTCACTGTATAGGGCAGTCGAGGATTATGACAAACTTTACAGGAAGCTTTAGTGATGTTACAACCCTTGCCCATGAACTTGGCCATGCATATCACGGGCATTGCCTTATAAGCGAAAGCTATCTAAACAGTGATTACCCAATGCCCCTTGCAGAAACAGCTTCAATATTTAATGAAACTATTATAACAAATGCAGCACTTAAAGAGGCTTCTAAAGAAGAGGCAATTTCAATACTCGAAAACAGCCTTCAGGGCTCAACACAGGTTATTGTAGATATTTTAAGCAGATACATATTTGAAACAGAGCTTTTTAAAAGAAGAGAAGAGAGCTCCCTTTCAGTTGAGGAATTAAAGGAAATAATGCTCGATGCACAAAGACAGACATACAGCGATGGACTTGATGAAAATTATCTTCACCCATATATGTGGGTTTGCAAACCCCATTATTACTACGCAGACTGCAACTTCTACAACTTCCCCTACGCCTTTGGAGAACTCTTTGCAAAGGGACTTTATGCTGAATATGTAAAGAGAGGTAAAAGCTTTGTAGAAGAATATGATAATCTTCTTAAAGTTACAGGCAAAATGAAGGTTAGAGATGTTGCTCTGATTATGGGAATAGACATTCACTCAATAGATTTTTGGAGAAGCTCCCTTAACGTTATAAAAGAGGATATAGAAAAGTTTATAAGTCTTGTATAATTTGAGAATAGTGAAAAATAAAAAATACAGTTCTTTTCTTTTAAAGCTGTATTTGTCTACAAACTTGAATATTCTTAAATATCTATGTTTAAAAATATTTTCATACTTGAAAAAGATTTTATATCGTAAGATTTCTCAGGATAATAAAAAACTTATTTTTAATTTGAACCTATAGGGCACTCATTAAAAAATTAAGAAAACTCAGAATGCAAAATTTTAAGCAGACTGAGTTTTCTTAATCTGTTTAAACTGTATTCAATTCGAGTTCGTCAATATCCTTGTTAAAGGCTTCTCTGTCAAATTGATTTTCAGAATTAGCTACAATAAGTGCTGTAACTGATGCTCCAGTTACATTGGTTGCTGTTCTTATCATATCGATTATTACATCTATACCAAGAAGCATCGCTAGACCTTCAATTGGAAGTCCAAGTACCGAAAGCACAACTGTTGTTGCAATTGATGCTGTTCCTGGAACACCTGCAATTCCAATTGATGCAAAAGTAGTTGTTGCAATCAATAACAAATAATCATTTATATTAAGAGGAATATTAAATACATTTGCAACAAATATGGCTGCAATTGCAGGATACAGACCTCCGCAGGCATTCATGCCAATAGTTGCTCCAATTGGGGCAGCAAAACTTGCTATTTGTTCAGAGATTTTTGTTCTCCCAGTTAATGATTTTATAGTTATAGGAAGAGTTCCATAGCTGCTTTGAGTTGTAAATGCCACAAGCTGTGCTGGATATATACTTTTAAAAAAACGTAAAGGATTAATTTTAACAACAAATGCAACAAGTCCTCCGTGAACTATAACTATTTGTAATAAACATGCCAAATATACTGCAATTATAAACTTCCCAAGCGGAATCAATGTTGATAGTCCATAGGCTGCTGAAATAGAAGCCATAAGGCTGAATACTCCATATGGGGCAAGCTTAATAATAATTTTTGTAATTCTAAACATTATTTTAGCAAAGGCATTAATAAAATCTTTTACTGGCTTTACATAAATTGGGTTTTTGTCTTCTTCAATAATTATTGCAATTGAAATAATTATTGAGAAAATAATCACAGGTATTGTCTTACCATCAGCCATTGCAGCTATAGGATTTGATGGAATCATGTCAGTTAATACCTTTGAAAATGTTGGTATTTCTCTTGCTTTAAACGATGAATCTTGTACAAACTTTAATCCTGTACCTAAATTAAAGGGCAGAGCAACTAAAATTCCAATTGCTGTAGCTATCGCTGTGGTAAACAAAAGAAGCATAATTGTCTTTAATCCTATTTTTTTTATTTGATTTGTAGAGTTTAATGATGTAATGCTTGAAATTATAGATGTAATTATTAAAGGTATTACAATCATTTTAATCAAACCTACAAATATTTTTCCAACAGGCTCAATGATCAAAGCATTTTTTTTAAAAAATGCCCCAATGACTATACCTAAAAACATTGCTATTAAAACTCTTATGCCAAAGCTGATTTTCTTAGTCTTTAGAAAATAAAGAAAGAATAATATTATTATCGAAAATACTAAACTAATATATGATGAACTCATTTTAAACCTCCTTAAATTAATTCACTTTTCTACATAAGACATAGCGCGCATTTGTCTATGCAAAACAAAAACCTTCTACCCCTTTGTACAGAGGCAGAAGGTTACTTCCGCGGTTCCACTCTGATTAGGCATAAAATGCCCATCTCATATCAGGTACAATCATACCTTACCTCTGTAACGTGAGGATACGTAACAGCCTACTTAAATTCGGCCTAACACTCAAAGGGGCACTTGGGCCATAATCCTTCATAAAGCTCTCTCAGCCAATGGAGCTTCTCTCTGTCTGATTCATATAGCCTACTTTTCCTTATCATTGTGTTTAATTCTTTTTATTTGACAGGGTTAATATAGCACATATTTATGAAGATCTTATGAAGAAATAAATATAATTTATTAAAAAGAATTTTATTTCCTATAAATATAAGAATTCAAATAACCTCAATGGAAGGATTTTATCCTTCCTTTTTCACATTATTCTTTGATAATCCATATTATGTAGTGTAATTAATTTTAGGAAAGGTTTTTTATGAATATAGGGATAGACGCAAGAGCTGCAAGGTGGTACAGGGGAACAGGAATAGGAACCTATACCTATCAGCTTATATACAACATAAACCTTATGGATAAGATAAACCGCTATCTTCTTTTTTTACCCGATGAGAACGTTTCTGATTTAAACCCTGGGGATAACATAGACATAAAGCTTATATCAGAGGATAGAAAAGAAAACTTTTGGGAAGAAATAGACATCCCAAACATTTTAACAGACACAGGAATAGATGTTTACCATGTGCCTCAAAATGGAATAGGACTTCCAATTATAAAAAGCTGTCCCTTCGTAATTACCCTTCACGATGTTATACCTTATAGGATGCCTGAAACCGTTGGCCCTCAATATTATGAGATTTATATGAGAGAAATACCAAAAATCATTCCTCTTTGCGATGCTATAATAACCGTATCAGAATATTCGAGGGAGGATATTGCAAAAGCTTTATCCTATCCCAAAGAAAAGATATTTGTAACCCATCTTGCTGCAGAGGATATATACTATCCAAGAAACAAAAAACTTTGCAAAGATTATATAAAAGAAAAATATGGAATTGAGGATAAGTTTATACTTTATGTTGGAGGATTCAGTCCAAGGAAAAACATTAAAGGTCTGATACAAGCTTTTAGCATAATAAAGCCTAAATTAGATGAAAAAATTAAGCTTGTAATACTTGGCAAAAAGGGCCGTTCCTACTACGACTATAGAGATTTAGCCTACTCTTTAGGCCTTAAGGAAGATGTTATTTTTACAGGATATGTACCTGTAGAGGATCTACCTTATTTTTATAATGCCGCCTATATTTTCTGCTACCCTTCCTTCTATGAAGGTTTTGGCCTTCCTCCCCTTGAAGCTATGGCCTGCGGCATACCAACTATTGCATCAAATGTTACATCAATACCTGAAGTGTTACAGGAGGACGCCCTATATATAAACCCAAAGGATGCTAAGGATATAGCTGAAAAAATTTTAATGCTTATTAACGATAACACCCTTTATACCCAGCTTACCCTTAAAGCTCTTAAAAGGAGCTCTATGTTTTCATGGAAGAAAACTGCAGTTGAAACAATTGAAGTACTTTATAAGACTGCAAAAATTTAGATCAAATATAATATAATAAGTAACCGTCCTTTTTCGTCTTTTCATTTTAGGGGACGGTTACTTATTATGTGTAATATGTATTATCTTAAATATAATAGGCTTGTCCTAATTTAGCCTAAAAAATTATTCATGGTATATAAAGGATATATGTTTTATTAGATTATATTATTCCTCTCCAAAAGTTCTTTATTGTTTACAACGCTCTCAAAGGGAGCGTCCTCTATAATAGTGTGCTCCTTTGAAAAAACTATTGCTCTTTTAAAAAGTCCCTTTACATAGTCAAAATCATGGGTTGCACATATTATAGTTTTTCCGCTTTCACTAAGTCTTAATAAAAGCTCCCCTAAAAATTTCTTATTCTTTGGGTCAAGCCCGTTCATAGGCTCATCGAGGAGTATTACCTGAGGGTTTACAGATAAAACTGCAGCTAAAGCAGTTTTTTTCATCTCCCCTCCGCTAAGGTTATAGGGAGCTCTGTCCCTTAAATCCCATATACCAAGAAGATTTAAGCAGTCAAAAACCCTTTTTTGCACCTCATCCTTTGAAAATCCCATCTGATACGGCCCAAAGGAGACCTCATCGTAAACCGTAGGGCAAAAAAGCTGAAGCTGAGGGTTTTGAAATAAAAATCCTATATTCTTATGAAAGGTTTTTGAAAATACTCCATCCTGCATTCTCTTTTCATCGATTAAAGTGCCATTAAAAAAGAACTGTCCCTCACTTTTAAATATTATTCCGCTAAGGAGCTTTAAGAGGGTAGACTTGCCGCAGCCATTAGGCCCAATTAATGCAACAGATTCTCCCTTTTCTATTTTTAAATTTATATTTTTTAGTGCAGTTACATCTTTATAGCTAAAACATATATTTTTAAGCTCTATCATTTAGACCTCCAAAGAAAACTATTTTTAAAAGAAAAAATAAGCGGATATCAAAAATATTATAACTAATATAAAAATAAAATCATATATATTAAGTTTAAGATTTATTTCCCTTTTGTATTCCCCTGTAAATCCTCTTAACTCCATAGCACTGTACATTTCATCAGACATAAGCTTTGATTGTATAAAAACATTTCCAATTATATTAGATAGTGAAGAATATTTTTTATCTAACTTTCCAACAGTCCTGATTTTTAGTGCATAAAGCATATTTAGTGCCAAATCGCCAAGTATATATATATAAATTATTGCAATATCCAATATGAAAATAAAAATATCAGGAACATAGATAAGCTTCAGGGAATTAGTTATATCCTTCCACTTTGTAGTAATGCTAAAAATATTTACTATAACAATATCTCCAAAAACCTTTACAGGAATAATTAAGCTGTTAAAACTTTTATAGATAAATATCGATGGAAAAATCATTAAAAAAGAAAAGGCAAAAGCGGCAAAGCTAAAGTAAAGAACTTTGCCGCTGCTATTTTTAAGAAGCAGTGTACAAAATATTAAAAGCAAATCTAAAGATAATAGGAAAAATATATTTTTTGATAATGAAATAAAAATTATCAATACAAAAACCGAAAGGAGCTTTAAAGCAGGATTAATACTATATAAAAATCCATGTCTTTCTATAAAATCCTGCCTTCTTATATTAGACGCTACACTCAAAAGTGCTTTAACAGTCTTATCTGTAAATGTATCTTTATCTTCCTTTGGGGTAAAATCATCCTCTTTAAAAAGCCAATCCATAAATCCTCCTATTTTTCATGTTTTAAATATTTCATATTTATAAGCTTAAATATTAAAAATATAATTGCTATACCTGCTGCTGCTGATATTATATACCCTAAAGTCTCTGAAAGTCCAGAAACAGTGTAATCTGGCATTAAAGAGTTAAAGCTTATCCCTTTTTCCATTCCCTTTGGAACATATCCTAAAAGGCTTACAACTTCTTCAGTTCCCCATTCTCCCCAAGCTGTACCCTGGGCTAAAAGCCCAAGGGGGCAAAGTATAACCATAGCTATAAGGAGTATATATAAAGGCTTATAGGATACACTTCCATCATATACTGTATCTGGAGATACCTTTTTAACATAAGCATAAGCAAGTGATGTTACAAGGCCTTCAACAACTCCTGCAACCAAAAGGTGAGGTATCATCATAGCAGGTATTGAAACTGAAAGAGGATATGGGCAGTATAGAGGAAGTCCTGCTGCATCCTTAAATAAAGCAGGCTGAATGCCAAATTCAACTGCTGCAAAGAATGCTGCTAAGTTAAGACCAATATATGCTGCAATAAAGGATGCTATATACTCTCCTTTTTCCTTTTTAAAATATTTCTTTAAAATAGAAAATGTATAATATCCACTAAAGGGCATTATAAAGGCCATATTAAAGCAGTTTGCTCCAAAGGCAAGTACTCCTCCGTCTCCAAAGAACAGCGCCTGAACTAAAAGTGATGCAGTAACTGCAATACATGCACTATAGGGCCCTAAAAGTATTGCAACTAAAACTGCACCTACCGCATGACCTGTTGTCCCTCCAGGAAGGGGAAGATTAAACATCATAATCAAAAATGAAAAGGCAGCTCCTATGCCAAGCATTGGTATCTTTTTTCTTGGGATTTCGTCTTTAATCTTTTTTACAGCTCTTCTCCATGCTGGAATCATAGCCGCCCCAAAGACAGCACAGGTTGACGGGCTAAGGTAATTATCAGGTATATGCATAAAAACACCTCCAAAAAATAAAAAGGCAGCAAAAGCTACCTTCGTGGTATAATTCAAATTATTAAGCCTTCGTGGCTTTATTCGTATATAATTATATAATAAATTGGTATTATTTTCAACCATTTAAAAAGCCATAATTATAAGCCCCTATATTATAAATCACCAAATAATGAACTTTGAAGCTTATACAATCAAGTATTGCTATCTATTGATTTAAGTATATATTTAAAAACTACAATTTAATTACATAAATATGCTCTACTATTTTTTAAAAAATATTCCCTCTCTTCCTTGTATCCAGCTCTTCTAATTAGCTTATCTACAAACTCACTTTCTTCCCAATTTTTAGTTCTCATATAATAGCTTGATGAAATATCATAAAAATCCTGCGGGAAAAGTAAATATCCATAAAGTACATTAAGTTCTTCACTGCTTATTTTTCTTTCTGATGTGTATGCATCAATTATATTATAAGCCATTTCAATATTCCATCCATTATGTTTTATAGCTCTTGTAATCATATTACAAATATCATGGCAAGGAATATCGATTATGCAGTAATCAAAATCAATAAAATATACATTGTTATCGTTTCCTATAATTATATTGTGATGAGCAAGATCATGATGGCAAAGAGTATAAATACTTTGGCATAAATTATTATAACATGAGGATTCAAGATGAACTAATGCATCGTTAGCACAGCTTATATAATAATCTGTATACTGAAGATATAATATGTCAAATTCGCTTTTATTAACATGCATTAAAGCTATATCCTTATATTTTTTCATATCTTCTATCCTGCTTTTAAATTTATCAATTATTCTTCCAAGCTGGTTTCTTACATTATTTTTAAATTCAATTTCAAGTCCTGCATTATGAAACCTTGCAAGTCCTTTAGCTGACATTGAAAGATCTATTGGATTTTCAAAAACACATTCCCTTCCTTCTATTAAATCCAAAACCACATAGATTCCGCCTTCATATTCTACATAAGGCTTTCCATCAGTACTCAACCTGAAATTTATTATATAAGGGTATTTCTTCCTTACAGCATTTAAGGAATTATATATAAAATTTAGCGTATCTGTATTATACTCAACTTTTTTTAATATCTTAAAACCTTCATTTGTATTTAAAATATATATTGATCGTACAGGGGATGCATCTTCAACCAAAAAATCAAACTTATCAAAAAGTTTTGTATCAAGCATGTAATTTGACAGATATGCTTTGTCCCTATACCTGTACTCCATTCCTACACCTCCATTAAATTTGATATCTTCTCAATTTGATATACTCTTTTAAACTTATCTATATATTCTTCATCATCTTTACTATTTTCCATATATTTCTTTATTGTTTTTAAAGTATAATATGGAAAAGAAACATAGGATTTTATTATTTTATCTGTGCCATTATCAATTTTCCTAATGCTGCTGTATTTTTTAATAATATCTTTATAAACCCTTTTATCCATTGAATCTTCAATCGAATGTTTTATAAGCAGTGCTACATCTTCTATACACAGGTTATATCCCATATCAAATACCTTTACTATTAAAGGCCTTCCATTTTTCACAACAGCAGTGCAGCTTGATGCAGAATTTATACATACTTCCTTTTTCTTCATGCTATCTTCCAAGGCCTTTAAATATTCTTTTGATTTAAATATCTTCTGACAAGCCTTTGCCCTTATTATAAGCTCATCAAGATACGGCATTACATACTCTTCAAATTGTGATAGATTTTCTTTATTTGAAACTTCATTTTTAAATCTTTCAAGTTTTGAGATGAGTGCTCTGTATTTTTCTGCTCTTTTTCCCCAGTAAACCTTTGCTTTTATCCCCTGAGGCTGAACAAACCCTTCAGCACAGTTATGAAAATGAGCAAGCATTGCTGCCATAATCATTATATTTTTCTTATTATCAAGTCTAAAATTTTCGCTTCCATACTCATTTATATTTATAAATAATCCATTAGTATTTTTTGTGTATATCTTCCCATTTTCTACAATATTAATTCTAATTAAACTTTTAAACCCATTTGATACAGCATAATTTATAATTGCATTGGCCGATAGAATTTCCCATTCCTTTGCATCAACTAAAATCTCCATATTGCCCCTCCTTTAGTCTTTGTTCAAATTCCCTTAAAAAGCTCATCCTTTCTTTACTATCTTCTACAATTCTTTTCAGCTTTCTTAAAAAAAACTCCTCTTCCCAAGGCTGTTTCTCAACATAATACTGAAGCCCTACCTGCCAAAAATCCTGTGGGAATTGCATAAAGCAAAAGATTAAATATATCTCATCATTACTTATAGGTATCTTTTCATAATACACTGAAAGTATAAAATCCAAAATTTCAAAATCCCAATTACCATATTTTAAGTTTCTTATAATAATGCTTGATAGATCGTGAAGGTTAGTATCTAATATACAGTAATCAAAATCTATCATGTACATATCAAGATTTGATGTAATAAGAAAATTATGATTTGCAGTATCGTGATGGCAAAGATAAGATAACTCCTTATGCCTTTCCATAATTTCAAAGTATTTTGATTCTTCAAGATCCTTAATAGCCTTAAGCCCTTGTCTATAATGAGAATCAAAATATTTTAAATATATGTTATCAAAATCAGAAAGCTTATCCTTGGATTTAATAAGTGCTTTAAAATATAAAAGCTCATCACATCTTTTCTTAAACCTTTTAATCCATTTCCCATAATAATTTCTGTTCTTTATATAAAAATCTATCTTAAATCCCATCGATGCTATATGAAGATTGCTTAAAGTATTAACACACATTTTAAGCTCAACAGGATTTTTAAAATCAGCTTCCCTGGAATCAATCCACTTACACAAATATCCATAGCCTTCATTTACTTTTATAAAATTTTCTCCATTTTTTGTTTTAATGGGTGGAAGTACCCCTTCAAACCCTCTTTTATATAAATAATCTATTGCACTTACTATAAACCTGAACTGATCTATATCATAATTTGAGGATTTAAAGCACATATATTCATTGTCAGTTTTAATCCTAAAAGCATTTTTAATTTTTTCAATCTCATAAACTTCAATTTTATAATTATTTTGAATAAGCTCCTTTATTCCATCCATCCTATCATCTCCAGGGTAAAACAAATTCTATTTTATAATATGAAAGCAGTAACTAAATGTGATAAGAAATGAGATTTTATGCACAATATAATAAAAATTATAATATTAATAATATATAGGCTAAATTGGAGAGTGAATCAGGTGAAAATTGCTATAGATGCAAGGGGTGCCAACTGGTATGCAGGTACAGGAATAGGGACATATACCCAGCAAGTTTTAAAATATATTCTTAAACTTGATACTGAAAATGAGTATATTCTTTATTGGTGTGGAACTAATTATAAAGATATGTATTTGAATCCAAATATTACTATAAGCATAGCATCTAAAAAGCACCACAGGTTTTTTGAGGAATACTTTATACCGGAAAATATAAAAAATAAATCTATAGATATATATCATGTACCTCAAAACGGTATCGGTCTTCCCCATAAAAAAAACTGCCTGTATATATCAACAATTCATGATCTTATACCATATATAATGCCGGAAACCGTTGGAAGAGGATACCTTAAAAGATTCATTGCCCAAATGCCTGAAATAATTCAAAACTCAGATATGATAATAACTGTATCAGAGTTTTCAAAGAAAGATATAATGAGAATATTTGACGTTGATGAATATAGAATAAAAGTAACTCCCCTTGCAGCAGACAGCTGCTTTATGCCAATAGATAAAAATACTGCTAAAGAATTTATTAAAAACAACTATTCTATAGAATATAATTATATACTTTATCTTGGAGGCTTTAGCCCAAGAAAAAATGTAAAATCCCTTATTGTTGCCTATTCAAGAATTTTTAAAGACATTCAAAGGGATATAAAATTAGTTATACTTGGTCCATCAAAGGACGACCATTCCTATTTAATAGAGCTTTGCACAAGCCTTGGAATAAAAGACAATGTAATATTTACAGGCTTTGTACCTTATGAGCACCTTCCCTATTTTTACAACGCCTCTACTATTTTTGTATATCCATCCTTATATGAGGGATTTGGCCTTCCTCCCCTTGAGGCTATGTCCTGTAAAGTTCCTGTTATAACATCAAACATATCTTCAATTCCTGAAGTTACAGGGGATGGTGCTATTTTAATTAATCCCTTTGATACAGAGGATCTAAAATGTGCAATAGAAAGATTACTTGAAAATGAAAACTTAAGATATGAAATTGCCCAAAAAGGATTCTTGCGTTCAAAGGAGTTTTCATGGATTAAAACCGCCAAAAACACCCTTAACATATATAAAGAAACCTACGAAAGATTTAAATAGGTGAGGTAGGGGGACGGTTACTTATTTATGCCATTTTCTCCATCATTGGTGCCTGGCACCGGAGATGGAGAAAATGGAGAAAAACTGCCGCCAGTTGAAGTGACAAACTTTTTCATGCCGTCGTTGTGGCTATTGATTAGCCATAACCTGTTACTTATCTTAGATATATTGACATCAAGTAAAAAAAACTCCAACTTGGTAAATAATACTAAAAAATGTATTCCAAGTTGGAGTGCTTTTTTATCCTGCTATTTTAGCAAGCACTATTTACATAAACCTCTCCAATTCATCTTTGCTGCACATATTCTTTACAAGCTCCTTTATCTGCTGACACCTATCCTTTGGGCATATTAAAAGAGCATCCTCAGTATCTACTATAAGCATATCCTTTAATCCAATTGCAGAGATTAGCCTTTTTTCTCCAAGTATCATTGTATTGGAAACATCCAAAAGCCCCACATGACACCCTGATATTATATTGTTGTTTTCATCATGGTTTAAAAATCTTTCAAGGGATACAAAACTTCCAATATCATCCCAATCAAATGATGTTTCAAGCACAACAGCCCTATGAGTTCTTTGCATAACTCCAAAGTCAATTGAAATCCCATCAATCTTTGAATATTCCTCATCTATTATTTCTTCTTCTTTTTCTGTTCCTATATATTCATACATCTTCATAAGGTTTTTATAAAGGTCAGGAAGATACTTTTTTATCTCCCTAAGGAGTCTATCTGCTCTCCATACGAACATACCGCTGTTCCAAAGATAATTTCCCTTTTCAAGAAAGCTCTTTGCAACATCAACATTAGGTTTTTCTACAAATCTTTTTACTTTAAAAATTCCATTTTCAATTTGTTCACCTTTTTCTATATATCCATATCCCGACTCAGGCCTTGTTGGGTTTATTCCCATAGTTACAAGATAATCTCCATCATACGCTATATCTATTGCCTTTTTTAGCGTTTTCTCAAACTCCTCCTGCCCTATGATAATATGATCCGAAGGAAGCACAACCATAATAGCCTCAAAGTCCCTCTTTAAAAGTTTTATTGCAGCAAGCCCTATACAAGAAGCAGTTTCTTTATTAAGGGGCTCTTTAAATATGTTTTCTTCATTTATATCAAGAAGGTTTTGAATAATTGGAACATAGACTTTATTAGTCACAACACATATTTTTGAAGGTTCAATAACATTTCTTATTCTGTCAACAGTACACTCAATCATGCTTTTTTCTCCAACAGTTTTTAAAAACTGCTTAGGAAGACTTTTTCGTGATTTTGGCCAAAACCTTGATCCTAATCCTCCTGACATTATAACAGCATAAACCATAAAAATCCCTCCGTATAATCATAGTATGCAAAGGGATTATTTTGGTTACATTTAATACATGGCAAACTGCTGGGACGGTTAGTGTGAAAATGTTCATTTACAAAAAAGGAAAAAGTACAAGCCAAGGGACGGTTACTTATTTTATACACAATATCTGCAAAATCAGGGGGACATGCATAAAATATTATGTCTATTATCTAATATAATAAGTAACCGTCCCTTCTGTTACCTTTGAAAAACCACAAACTTTTTCATGCCGTCGTTGTGGCTACTTTTAGTCATGACCTGTTAGTGTGAAAAAGTTTTCTCCATCCTTGGTGCCTGGCACCGGAAATGGAGAAAAGATGAAAAAAGTGCCACCAGTTAATAAGTGACAAACTTTTTCATGCCGTCGTTGTGGCTATTTATTAGTCATGCCCTGTTACTTATTGAAACTACGGGCACGGTTACTTATTTATATCAAAATCTACATAAACTATATATATGTTAATACTAAAAAGTAAATCAGCCGTTTATAAGATAGACATCTTATAAACGGCAATTAAGTCATCTCCTTCTTATTCTAAAAAAATCCTTAAATATCAAAACTATTCCCCTAAAAATAAACTCAAACAAAGTTTCTAAAAGGATTATTATTCCTGAGATAATAATTCCAACAACAAGCAATGTAAAATTAAACATAATTGTCACCAAAAAAAATGCTTTATATTATAATATTAATAAAAAAAAGATAGGGATACAAAATTTAAGGTGACAGAATATCTGTCACCTTAAATTTAATACGGCTTTATGAACATCTGTGTCCAATAGCATACTCCATTTGCATCTTTTGCAAGACCTACTCCTATTTGAGTATAAGATGGGCTTAGTATATTAGCCCTGTGCCCTGAAGAATTCATCCAAGCGTTCATAACCTCTTGGGGGGTTCTCTGCCCATAAGCTATGTTTTCTCCAGCAGATGAAAATCTTATCCCAAAGTTTTGCATCATAGTAAAAGGAGAGCCGTAAGTTGGAGATGTATGAGAGAAATATTTCTTATCAATCATATCCTGTGACTTATACCTTGCAACTCTGCAAAGCTGCCAATTTTTACTTAATGCCTGAAGCCCAGCTTTTGCCCTTTCAACATTTACAAGTCTTATAACTTCATCCTCCATACCTACTATAGTCTGATCTATAGATGGTATGTTTATCTTTTGTCCAGGGTATATAAGGTTTGGATTTGGTATTTGTTTATTAGCATCAATTATCTCTTTTACGCCTACCTGATACTTTACAGCTATTTTCCATAAGCTGTCTCCAGGCTGTACTACATAAACATTGCTTTGCTTAGCATTAGCTGGAAAACAAACTAATGTAAAAAGAAATAAAAATATAAAAATCTTTTTCTTCATAAATATCACCTCTATTTTATTTTCTATAGAGGTTTAATATTTTATAACAAGAATATTATTCCAATTAGTGTTTTAAAGCAAAAAAGTTCATTAAAGCCATAATACTTATTTCTATTCTTTTGCTTAAAAAAATTTACGAAAGTATCTATAATAAGTAACCGTCCCCGATAACGATAACTTGGTGCCTGGCACCGGAGATGGAGAAAATAGGGAAAAAGTGCCACCCAGTTGACAAGTGACAAACTTTTTCATGCATTCGTTGTGGCTATTACTTAATCATGACCTGTTACTTATTTATTAATATTACTAAACAATTGAACATAATAAAAAATTGGTTATTTTTAAATTTAAATTATGTGATATAATACTATGCAGGAGGGCTGAAAATGAAAAGATTTTTATTAATAATTCTGCCTGTTATACTTCTATCATCCTTTGCCCTTATAAAGAGTTCTTCAAAGAAAGATTCTAAAATAATTTCAGATATAAAAAATACTAAAAAAATAATAGATGCTGAAGTTTTAGAAGCAAAAGTTGATAACAAAATTAAAGCTGTTAGTGTAGATGGATCATTCCCATTTGATGTATCAAAGGTTAAAGATTTGGAATTTAATCTTATAATACTAAAAAATGCAGGAGTTAGAATACCTTCGTCTCCTTATAAAACAGATTATAAAGCTTTAAAATCCCTTGAAAAAAACATTAAAGAAATTGAAAAGGTTAATATGAATTATATAATCGATGTTACTTCTGGGCCTGGGTTTTCTTCTGATGGAAATATTTCAAGTATCTTTACAAACGATACCGAAGCTTTATATTTTTCAAAGATGCTTTGTGAAATAATAAAAAGGCATAGCAATAGCAAGTATTTTAAAGGAATAATGTTAGACTTGGAAAATACAAATGTACTTGAAGAAAACTACTATAATACTACAAAATATATAATTGAAAAAGTTCAAAAAAACTATCCCGATGTAAAAATACTGCTCAGCCTTTATCCGCTTTCCTTTGAAAACAACTTTCAAAATATTTTAGTACCTAAGCTTAGCAACGTTACTTTAAATGGAGTAGTTTACTTTAAAGGCATGTCATACCCGGGGTATGCAGCAGGATACAAAACATCACTAAAACTTAATAAAAACATACTGCTATCAAACCTACAAACCTTTAAGGAATTTAGTGACAGGAACAATTATGATATGATAATTACAGTAAAAATACCATGGACTGAAAAATCCGATATATTACTGCAAGATATATTTGAAATTTCAAAGATGCTTCATCTAAATATTAATATATATAACATAAACAGCTTAGACGATTATGATTTTTCACAAAACAAAGATGTGTTAAAGATAATAGAAAGAAATAACAAATAGGGTGCTCATGCACCCTATTTTTATATGAACAATAAAACTATAATTCCAAGTATTATCCTATAGTATGCAAAAGGAGCAAGCTTTCTCTTCTTTATATAGCTCATAAAGAAAGCAATTACAATATAAGCAACTATAAATGAAACTACTGTTCCAACAAGCATTACAATCCACTGATATAGGCTAAAAGCAAGTCCTCCTTTAACCACCATCAATACTGCAGCTCCAATTAAAGTTGGAATAGCTAAAAAGAATGAAAACTCTGCTGCAACCTCACGTGAAAGCCCAATTAAAAGACCTCCTATAATAGTTGAGGCAGAACGGGACATCCCTGGCCACATCGCAAGGCATTGAATTAGCCCAATTACAAAAGCATCTTTATAGGATATCTCATCTGTATTATAAACCCTTACCCTCTTTAGCCTACTCTCTGCATATAAAAGAAGCAGCGCACCAACTATAAGAGCCAAAGCAACAGGCTTTGGATAGAAAAGATGTTCCTCAAGGAAATCTTTAAATAAAAGCCCTAAAACCATTGCCGGCAAAAAACCAACCACTACCTTTGCCCATAGCCTATATACCTTTTTTGACTGCTTACTGTGCCCCAGCTTTGGAAATAGCTTATCCTTAAAATAAATTATTACAGCAAGTATTGCCCCAACCTGAATAACAACATCAAAAGCATTTGCAAAACTACCTGTGAACTTTATAAATTTGTTTGCAATAATAAGATGCCCTGTTGATGATATTGGCAAAAATTCTGTAAGACCTTCAATAATTCCAAGTATTATTGCCTTTATTATCATTTTAACCCTCCTATCTTTTTCTCCAGTGTTTTCTCCGGTGCCAGGCACCGGAGAAAAGTAGCTGTCTTTTTTAACCTACCTTTTAGGATACAACAAATAAAAGCTTCATTCAACTTTATATATACATAATTATCATATTATTAATAAATAAAAAATATATTTTAATAATAAATGGTTGGGGGGATTTTTATAAATTATTTTGATTGTATAAATGAAATCATGATAAAAAATAAAAATACTCTCTCTATTCGCTTTCTTGGAGTTTTTAGCACTATAAAAAAGCTTGTTGAAAAACGTCTTTTAAGCCCTTATAAGGATATTAGCTTTCTTGGAGAAATTGAGATAAAGGGAAGAAAAAAAATACAAATAAGGTGCTGCAACAAAGACAATAAAATATCAAAATCTAAAGGATTACTTTGCTTTTTTGATAAGATAACACCATCGAAATTCGATTATCTTGTATGCGTATATCTTGATAAATACAAAAACATACAGGGGCACTATATATTCACTAAAAATGAGGTTGTAAAATATTTCCCACAGATGATAGATGTAAACGGGAATATAATAAAAGAGTATAAAGGTCTTTACATACCTTTAGATGAAAATATTGATGAACCTTTGAAATCTTTAATAGACAGCTCATTTGAAAACTGGGAAAAAATCAAGTAGGGAGGCAACTTTATTTACGCCTCCCTTTAAAATCCTGTATAAATAAAGGGCAGGCATTTTGAATAAATACCAGCCCAACTATTGACAAAGAGCCCCATTAAGAAAGAGCCTATTTTAATTCCCTATAACTTTAACATAGCTTACAGTTCCTTCTTTTAAATATGCTCCGTTCTCTCCTTTTACCGTTGGGTTAACTACAAAGTAGTACTCCCCTGAATTTTTTAAATTATTTTTTGGTATTGCTTTAACAGTTTTACTATCAACAAATTCAAAGCTTAAAGGTATTCTCTCTCCAGTCTTTGAATCCCAAAGCTCTATGCTTTTTTCTACCGTGCTCTTATCTACATTAGAACTGAAAGTTACAGTAAATTTCTTATCAACGGGAACATTTAAAAGCTCCTGAAGCTCTTTATATTCTGGATAATACATAAAGTATGCCTTATTCTTATATTCAGAAGGAATATCTGTCCATCCAAGGCTTGTACCTATCTTTATTTCGTTTCCACTTTCCCTTGCCTTTTCAAGTATAAGATTATATGCTTTATAGTATTTTTCCTGCCTTGCTAATTTTAAATCTATTTCAAAATATCTTCCATCTATTTTAACCTTTAAAAATCCTGTCTTATTACAAGCATCTTTAGAGTCTCCAGATAAAAGCTCTGCAACAAGCATTGAATTATTATACTCAGCATTAAAATCCGGAGTAATTCCAACCTTATTTATCTCATTTCCCTTTGGTGAAAAGAACTTTAAAACCGTAAGTTTTATATAACTTCCATCTGATAAGCTGAACATAGTTTGAACAAGCCCCTTGCCAAAGGTTCTGTTTCCAATTATATAGGCTGCACCATAATCTTTTATTGCTCCTGTTAAAACTTCAGAAGCACTGGCACTATTTTCATTGGTTAAAAATATTACTGGCTTATCTATTTTTGTTCTATGAGTATACCCTTTATATTCTGCTTCATCTCCATCTCTATCCCTTACTTTAACAACAGTATTATTCCCAATAAAATACCCTGCTATGTTAAGAGCTGCATCCAAAAATCCTCCAGGATTATCCCTTAAATCTATTATGTAATTGCTTGGACTTTTTTTATTCAAATCATCTAAAATGCTTCCAAACTTATCTGCCGTATCTTCTCCAAAGGAAGATATTTTTATGTATGCTGTATGGTTATTTATAATTTCTCCTTCCACTGTTGGAGTTTGGATTAGCTTTCTTGTTATTGTAAAATCAAGAGTAGCACTTCCTCTTTTAACTTTAACCTTTACAGTTGTTCCTTCATCTCCCCTTAAATAAAGTGGAATCTTATCTTCACTTAATCCTACAAGGCTTTTCCCGTCTGCTTCAATTATGATATCTCCTTCTTTTAACCCTGCATCCTCTGCTCCTGACCCCTTTAAAACAGATACAACTCTAACTCCTTCAGATATTACTTCAAACCTAACACCTATTCCTGAAAATTTCATATCCACGCTATTAACAAAATTTTTGTATTCATTATTTGAAAAATATACTGAATAAGGATCATTAAGAGATTCAACCATTTCTTTAACTGTTGTTTTGTTTAGAGTCTCATTGCTAACATTTTCAATATAAAAATTTTTTATTAAGTATCTTGCCTCTTCAAGCACATCATAAGCATAGACAGTTGAAGAAAAAAGACCGATTATTAATATAAGGGAAAATATACTTTTTATAACCTTAGCCCTTGTAATTTTGTTTTTCTCCATAATAACACCCCTTTATAATCACCAAAGCTATTAAAGATATTATATATCATTATTATTAAATTAACAAAACTTTTATATTTTTATAGATTAATTAACAATTATTTTATTTTTTATTTCCTTTACCCATATATTGACATTATATATTTTAATTACTAATATAAGGTATGAAAAAATAAAATAATTTATGGGTTTTATTAATATGTTTCGTCTAAATTAGTGGCAAGTTTAATTTGAAAGGAGAATAACTATGAAATCAAAAAAAATAGTAATATCGGTATTGGTGCTTATTTTATTTGCTGCATCAGTACTATTTGCAGTAAAGTCATCAAACAAAACAAAAACAACTTCAGTTACACTAAGCAGCATATCTAAAAAAGATTTGATTCAGTCAATATCACTAACAGGAAACATAGAACCAAAGGATAAGCAGGAAATAACCCTAAGTAACGCCCAAAAAGTATCAGAAATATATGTAACTGAAGGAAAAGAAGTAAAAAAAGGTGATGCATTAATAAAATACGACACCTCTGATCTTAATTATCAGCTAAAAAAAGCAGAACTCAATTATAATTTGAATCTACTATCAAGCAAAAATTCAATAGAACAGGCAAAAATAAATTATGACAACGCTAAAAGGGCTTATGAAGAAGTAAACAGAAAATTTACTTCAAGTAAGGAGCTATATGACAATGGGTTTATATCAAAGGATGAGTATGAGACATCAAAAAAGGCATTAGATGATGCTCTAAATCAGTTAAACCTTGCACAAATACAACTTGATAATGCAAATTCATCATCATCAAAACAACTGGAATCAATAAAAGCAGATATTGAAAATTATAAAAAGAAGATATCAGACTGCATTATTAAATCTAACATAGATGGGAAAATTATAAAGATTGATGCTAAACTCAATCAATACCCTTCAATTAATGATAAGATAGTTATTTACAACACATCATCATATAAAGTTAAGATTGAAGTTTCACAATATGATGCTGTTAACATATCTTTAGGGCAAAAAGCTAACGTAAAAATAAAAGGATTAAATAAAACATATAATGGAACTGTAACAAAGATAGAACAATTTGCCAACATCGTAAACACTGGAACAAGCAATGAATCTAAAGTATCAATTGAAATAACCATAACTAACCCTGACAGCAATATAAAAGTTGGCTACGAAGCCGATGCAGAAATAATAGTTAATGAAAAGAAGGATGTTTTAGCTGTTAACTTTGATGCAATAAAGGAAGATTCTAATGGCAAGAAATATGTATTTACAGTTGAAAATGGAAAAGTAGTTAAAAAATATGTTGAAACAGGAGTTGAAACTGATTTTGACGTAGAGATTATAAACGGACTTAAAGAAGGAGACAAATATATACCAAATCCTCCTGAAACATTAAAAGAAAACGATATAGTTAAAGTATTAGGGGGCAAATAATAATGATAATAGATATTCAAAATTTGAAAAAAGTTTATGATACCGGTAAAATTCAAGTTGAAGCACTAAAAGGCATTAACCTTAGTATTAATGAAAAAGAATATGTTGCAATAATGGGGCCATCTGGTTCAGGCAAGTCAACATTTATGAATATTTTAGGATGCCTTGATAGATTAACAGAAGGAAAATATTATCTTGATGGTGAAGATGTATCTTCCCTTGATAATAATAAACTTGCAGAAATACGAAATAAAAAAATAGGTTTTGTTTTTCAGGCTTTTAATCTTCTACCAAGGCTTACTGCTCTTGAAAACGTAGAGCTTCCTATGGTATATGCCGGTATCCCCTCCCACGTGAGAGTAAAAAGAGCAAAATCAGCTTTAATGAAAGTAGGTCTTGAAGACAGAATGCATCATAGGCCAAATGAGCTCTCCGGTGGTCAAAAACAAAGGGTTGCTATTGCAAGGGCTCTTGTTAATGACCCTGCAATAATACTTGCCGATGAGCCAACCGGAAACCTTGATACAAAATCCAGCGAAGAAATAATGGGGATATTTGAAACTTTAAATAATGAAGGAGTTACAATCGTTATGGTAACCCACGAACCAGACATAGCAGCCCATACTAAGCGTATTGTTTTGTTTAGGGATGGAAGTGTTATTTCTGATAAAGAGGTTTTAAATAGAACTATAATAGGAGGGCATCAAAAATGAACTTAATGGAAAGTACAATATCTGCACTAAGAAATATCAAAACAAACAAGATGCGCTCTCTTTTAACTATGCTTGGGATAATAATTGGTATTTCATCAGTTATAACAATAGTTTCATTAGGGCAAGGAGCAAAAAAGTATATTACAGGCCAGTTTGAAAGTATTGGTACAAACGTTATAAATGTTCAAGTAAAGTCAATGGATAAAGATGTTGAATCAAGCGACTATTTCACCCTTGATGATGCAAAAATATTAAAAGAAAAAATTTCAAATATTGATTTTGTTGTACCCTTTACCGAAGGTTTTGGAAGGCTAAAGTCTGAAAGTAAATCAAAACAGGCCCAAATAATTGGAACCAATGAATATTACCCAAAAATTTCAAATCTTGAAATACTTTACGGAAGATTTTTAAACGACCACGACATACAGACTCAGAAAAATGTTGCAGTTATTGACGATTTATCTGTAAAAAAACTATTTAAAACCCAAAACCCTGTTGGAAAGCAGATTAAAATAAATATACAAAATAACAGTCTCAATGTAACAATAATAGGCGTTGTAAAAAATCCAAGCGGTAACATGGCAGCAGCCTTTGGAGATAACTTCCCAGGGTTTGTGTTTTTACCAATAACAATATCTGACAGGATAATGGTTAATACGGATATTAGTCAAATGTCTGTAATGCTTAAGGATATGACAAATTCAACTGAAACTGCATCCCAAATAACAAGGCTTCTTGAAATAAGACACAGAAGCACTGGGAAATATGCAGCATCAGAAGGGTTTAAAGAGCTTGATATGATTAATAACATATTAAATACCTTGACACTTGTAATAGGTGCAATAGCTGCTATATCGTTAATTGTCGGCGGTATTGGCGTTATGAACATAATGCTTGTATCTGTTACGGAAAGGACAAGGGAGATTGGCATAAGGAAAGCAATAGGTGCAAAGCAAAAGGATATAAGGATACAGTTTTTAACAGAATCTCTCATCCTATGCCTTATGGGAGGAATTATAGGAATGATACTTGGGGTTTTATTTGGAAGGATTGCAGGAAGCCTTATACATGTAACGGCAGTAATATCAGTTCAAGTGGTTTTAATAGCATTCCTTTTCTCCTCAGCCGTTGGAATATTCTTTGGACTATACCCTGCTGATAAAGCAGCAAAGCTTGACCCGATTGAAGCACTAAGATATGAATAAAGCTTAAACCCTTTTTCATATTTTATTTATAAATTGAAACATACAATTGTTTTAAAAAACAAATTTTATAATTTATAAAAATCTGTATTCTTTCTTATAAATTTGAGTTTTGCCACAGTTTAGCGGAGATTTTTAATGTATAATAATATAGAATAATAAATGGAGGAAATAAGATATTTGAAATAATATTTATATCTTTAAATCTTGAATATAAAGGTATTGAAAAATTTTTTTATGTTTTATCAGAAGAATTATCCAATAGAGGTGTTAAATTATGAATAATAAATACAAATATCACAAAAAAATATTGACAATAATTATAATAACAATTATAGTTCTTGGAAATTTTAATATAATAAATGCCAAAGAACAAGTATTAAATATTAATGAGGCATGTGATTTAGCTTTGCAAAATTCTTCAGCATTAAAAATTCTCCAATTAAATATTGAACATTTACAACTAATCGTTGATCAAGCTAATGAAGCTTCTAAATTAGCAGATCAGAGATTAAAAATCAATGATAGATTTTTAGAATTATATTACAAAAAGCAAAAAAATGAACTTACTGATCCGAGTGATATTCAAGAATATAACAGCTATGTTTCAATGTATGGGAAGCCCTTAATTGGTGAAGATCAGAAGTTTCAATTTATTCAAATGAAAACAATAACTCCTTTAGAAGCAAAATATTCTGTTTATTCGGCTCAAAATAATATTAAAATTAATGAAAATACAATAAAATATTCAATTATGCAGAGTTATTGCAATTTATTAAATTTAAAAGATTCAATAGAAATTAATAATATGAATTATAAGATAAAAGAAGAAAATTATAAAATAGCTCAGCTAAAATATAAATATAATCTTATTTCAAGTACTGAATTTAAAAAAATTGAAGGTGAATATACAAAGGCAAAATTAACATTAGATATATTAAATAATAATTATAATTTACAATTAAAATCATTTAATAGGCAATTAGGTATACCTATTAATAATATTACATCTATTGTAGATATAGAATTTGATTCTAAAATAGATTCTATAGATAAATACATAGAAGAAACTCTTATAAATAACATGGATATAAAAAATGCTTTAGAAAAATTAAAAAACAAAAACTATATTTATGATATAGTTTATGATTCTTTTTCTGATGAAAATAATTACAATATTCAAAATGCATTATACGAAAAAAATCAGGCAGAACATGATTTATATAACCAAAAAATAAGCAAACAAATTAATATTAAAATGGCTTATCAGGATATACAGAAAAAATTTCTCGACTATAAAACAGCACAAGATTCTTATAATAATTCACTAAAAAAGTATAATGAAGGATTAATGCAATATAAATTAAATAAAATTTCTAATACAGATTTAAAATCTCTAGAATTATTATTAAAGCAAGCAGAAATACAAATAAATAATGTTAAGAGAGATATATGGTTAAAAATTAAAAAATTAGAATTCCTATCACATGAAGGTTTAAATATAAATTAAATAAGTATAGGAGGTCCAAAATGAAAAAATATAAATATTTGATTATTATTCTGACAACAATGATAATTTATTTCTTTCCTCAATCTGTAGCCTATTCGATAACGCAAAATAATGATATAAATTTAGAGACACTTATTTCAAATATTAAAAATAAAAATATGGATATTAAATTACTAGATGAACAATCTTCTATATACCTTAAAAAAAGTTCTGATGCTATTGATGATACTACAGAATTAGATTATCAATATAAAGCTGCAGATTTACAGCATCAGAAAAAAGCTAAAATGCAATCATTAGAACTCGAAGTTAAAAAATCATATTATGAATGTAATGCATTAAAAGATGAAATTGCATTAACAAATGATAGTTTAAATAATTTGAATAAAAAAATAGACATGCTCAAAAAGAAAATTGACCTTGGCCTTGCAAAAGATAATGATTTGTCTACATATATATTGCAAAAATCACAAATTGAAGCAACTTTATATGATTTGAATAATCAACTTCAACAAAATTTACTTAATATTAAAAAGATATGTTATATAGATATCAATCAAGATATTGATATTTCACAAATACAAATTACTTTTGAACCCTTTGATGATAATGATATAGAAAATAAAATCAAAAATTCAGTTGAAAAAAGTTATGATTTATCATATAAACAAAATTTATATAACCTTGAATTAAAAAAATATAATGAATCAGACATAAATTCTGATTTAATTGCAGTTAAACAAGCAGAAGTTAATTTATCAGATGCTAAACCATCAAGAGAAATTGAGTTATGGACATTATATTATAATTTAAAGAATTTAGAAAATAACGTTTATATAGAAAAAATTAATTATGAAAACTACATAAATAATTATAATATTTCTAAAATCCAATATTTAAACGGACAAATTAATGCATTAGATTTAGAAGATATTCGTATTGCTATGGAAAAACAAAAAATTTCTTATCAAAGATCAATTAATTCTTATATGATTAGCAAAGAGGAATTTGAAAATGAGTTAAATGATATCGTATAAGATAAAATAAAACAAATTAAACCCCTCATCAATAATTGATAAGGAGTTAATATACAATGAAAAATATTTATGCATGCATCTGTATGAAATTGGTTAAAAGATCTAACTAGGAGTAGTATGAAATTAATTTAGAACCTTTAAAGACCTTGATCTTTAAAGGTTCTAAATTAAAGAGTATGTAAAAAATTTTGTGTAAAGTGATTTAAGTATCTCCTTCTTGGCAAGAATTAAGAGAAAAGGACAAGGAGGAGATTTTTAATGTCACTTTTATCAAAAGCACAACTAAAAGAATTTATTAAAGAAAATAACATCACAAGTGTAGCTGGAATCCAATCTACCCTTAAAGAATTATTTAAAGATGTCTTAGAAGAAATGCTTCAAGCGGAGCTTGATACAACTTTAGGCTATGAAAAATATGATGTAAAAAATAAGCAAACCGATAACAGCAGAAATGGATTTTCTAAAAAAACAATTAAAACTGAATTTGGTGAAATGGAAATCGATGTCCCAAGAGACAGAAATGGCGAATTTGAGCCTAAAATTGTTCCTAAAAATAAAACAGATATCTCTGGAATTGAAGATAAGATAATATCCCTTTATGCTAGAGGAATGAGCACAAGAGATATACAGGATCAAATTAAAGATCTCTATGGCATAGATATATCACCAGAGCTTGTTAGTAAAATTACAGATCGTATTATTCCAGAAGTTAAGGAATGGCAAAGTAGACCTTTAGAAAAAATTTATTCCTTTATATTTATGGATGCTATACACTATAAAGTAAGAGAAGAAGGACGTATTCTTAATCGTGCAGCTTATGTTGTTCTTGGGGTTAACATTGAGGGATATAAAGAAGTTCTTGGTATATGGATAGGAGAAAATGAATCATCAAGATTCTGGCTTGGAGTCCTTAACGACCTTAAGGGCAGGGGTGTAGAAGATGTTCTGGTTTTCTGTGTTGATGGTCTCACTGGAATGAAAGAAGCTATACAAGCAGCTTATCCAAAGTCAGAAATACAAAGGTGCATAATACATCAATTGAGAAATTCATTTAAATATGTTTCATACAAACATCTTAAAGAGTTTACAAAAGACTTTAAAAATGTATATAACGCATTGAATGAGGAGGTAGCTAAAGAAAAACTTAAGGAAGTAGAACAGAAATGGGGCTCTCAATATCCATATGCAATTAAGAGTTGGGAAAACAACTGGGATGTAATATCACCTTTCTTTAAATTCCCTGATGAAATAAGAAAAATCATGTATACTACAAACATAATAGAAAGTCTACACAGGCAGTTTAGAAAAGTAACTAAGACAAAAACTATATTCCCCACAGATTTGTCATTAGAAAAAATGCTTTATCTATCGGTTAAAAATATAGATAAGAAGTGGACTCAAAGGTATAGAAACTGGGATATGGTAATCAATCAGCTTATGATAATATATCCGGGAAGAATATAGCTAATACTAAATATAATTTACAAAAAACAAAAAATTTTTGAAGCTTCAGTCGACCTAGGTCTCCTTTCGCTTCAAAAATTATAACAATGCTCTAATCGCGAGTTTGTTATGCATAGACATAGACCCACTCATTATAAAAATTTTAACCAAAATTAATCAACATTATGCATAAAAACCTAATTTATGGTAACAATTAGTAGTGAAAGTAAATAAAATATCTTTTTGGATTTAGTCTAAAACTTGTCTTGAAGGAGTTGCTCCTCAACTAAATACACAGATTTATTTACACTCCCAAATTAAAATTTTTTTGATCTTTTTGATAATCTAATTATTTAACATATTTTTCCAATATTCCTGCATATAATATATTTAGTTGATTTAATATCATATCCCAGTTTTTGTATGTTAATCTTCATTTCTTTATTACATTTATATTAATAAATAAAGTATTTTTTCTAAAGCTTCGTCAGAAGTAAATACAGTCTTTGATTTTGTTACTTTTCTTAATTGCCTATGAAATCCTTCGATGATATTTAAGTATACATAATTTTTTAAACAAAGTTAGGGAAGTTGTAAAATGAACTTAATACATCCTAATTGTTTCCCCAATTCTTTATAACATAGTGATATGTATTTTGCTATTTCTTTATTTGCAGCTTGATATATAGGTTTAAAATCTTTTCTAAATTCTTTTTAATGTTTATATGATACATATTTAAAGCAGTTTCTAAGCTGATTATTACTCACATTTGTATTTTTGAATTAGGAAAGGCATCTTTAATAGCTTCTTTCATTCATGTAAGACCATCTACAGAAAATATTAATACATCTTCTACTATTCTATTTTTTAATTCATTTAATACTCCAAGCCAAAACCTTACACTTTTATTCTCTCCTATCAAAATCCCTAATACATCTTTAATACCGTCTAAGCTCATACCGAGAACTACAGCCATATTAATAATATGCCCTTCGGTTTTAACATTATAATGTATAATATCCATGAAAATAAAGGGATAAACCTTTTTAAGGAGGCTTGATTACCATTCTTTAATTTCAGGAACTATCTTTTCAATAATTTTACTTACCATTTCAGCAAATAATTCAATGACATATAAATCCTTTATTTGATCATGAATCTCTCTTGTTGACATACCTCTTGTATAAAGAATAATAACTTTTTCTTCGATACTAGATATGTCTCTTTTATATTTTGGAAAAATCTTTAGCTGAAATTCAACTTCTCTATCTCTCGGAACATCAATATCCATTTCTTCGAATTGAGTCTTAACAGTTTTTTGTGAGTAATCATTTCTTTAATTAGTAGTTTCAGAATTCTTTTTGTCATTCTTATCATAACCAAGTTCTGCTGAAAGCTCCACTTCAGGTAGTTCTTGAAGAGCATCTTGAAATAAATTTATAAAAAAGCTATAAAGTACAGAAACATACTGAATATTATTTTCTTTAATAAACAATCATAATTGTTCTTTTATCATTAAAAATATTTTAAAAGCCTCCTTCTTGATTGTATTTCTAATTATTACCAAGGAGTAGGTTTATAATTAATTTATACAAAATTATTTACAGTCTAGTTTATAATTTTATTATTAATTTATAAAAAACATAGCATTAAAATCTTTTTCAATCTCATTACCTACTGAATCCTTTACTGAACTTGAAGGAATAAATACAGAAATATTATCCTGACTTATATTCTTTTCAATAAACTTCAAATTAAGTATATCCCCACTTATTTTATATTCAAATTTAATAATATTACCTGTACTATCTTTTAATAATAACTTATTAAAATTTGTACTCTTAACTATATTTTCATTAAATACAATACTTAATATATTGTTATATTTATCTATTGTAACAGACTTAACAAAAGGTTTTTCCGTATCTTTTTCAGTAGTAAAACTATATTTATAACTTGTTATTACTTGATTATTTGCTGCATCCTTTAAAGCTTTAGAGGGGATTATAATAAAGTATGTTGTATTATAATCAAGTTTATTTACAGGTACAATAACAAGAGAATTATTTATTATCTGTATCTTTGTAGATACAACTTTATTATTTGAAGTTTTTAATACAATATCGCTAAATCTGCTGCTTTTATAAATATTTTCATTATACGATATTGTAATATTTGAAGTCACAGATACATTCTTCGCTGCATTTACTGGAAGAATTGATTTTAAAACGGGAGAAATATTATCCTTAGTAGTCGTAAACTTATAGTTTCTTGTTCCTTCATAGGTATTACCATTTAAATCTTCTACAGCTCCAGCAGGTATTGTATAATAATATTTGCTGTATTGGCTCAAATCGTTTAAAGGTTTAATTATTAATGTATTCCCTGATATTGTTTTATCTATGGGAACATTAATATCAATATATTTACCTCCCGACACCTTCGTTGTTTTTAGCGTTATAGCATCATATCTACTACTTTTTCTTATGTTTTCATCAAAAATCACTTTAATTACAGCATTTGTCTGTATACCTTTTTCTCCATCCTTAGGGGTTGTATTTACTATTTTAGGCGGAGTATGTTCTGTTGTTGTAAATTTTGATGTTATGGATGTTTTTAAAACATTCCCATTCTTATCCTTAATGGCCCCTGATTTAATAAAAATGGTATAACTTGTATTATATTTCAAAGGATTAGTAGGTTTTATTACAATCGTATCATTATTTACATCAATATTAATAGCAACATCGTCCCCACTGCTATTTTTTAGAATAATATCATCGAACTTACTTGAATCTGTAATTAAAATTGGTTCACTAAATGTCATTATAATGTTAGTATATACATTTACATTAGTACTATTATTAGCAGGGCTTATTCCTTTAATAACAGGAGATATATTATCCTTTTGTGTTGCAAAATTTAATACCACATCATCGCTAAATATATTTCCATCCTTATCCTTTATAGAACCCGATGGTAATATTAAAGAATATTGTTTTTCATATTCAAGTTTATTAATAGGCTGTACGATTAAAATTTTCCCTGATATTTTTTTGGAAATTTCTATCTTTGTTTTTGAATCTGCTAAATTTAAATCCAGTTCAATATCGTTATATTTTTCTCCTTCTTGTATATCCTTATTAAAATATATCTGGATAGCTCCATCAACCGAAAAGTTACTGCTTAAATTTGAACTTGATACTTTCAAATTAGCACTTTGATTTGTAGTATTTGCATAAACCAAAAATGTAAATGAAAATATCAATAATATAACAAAATAAGATATATTTAATAGCTTGTTATTTTTTTTATTCATTTGTTATATCCCCCACTTCAGTTTATTATTTGTATCTGAGTAACTTATCAATAACTTTCACCACTCTTTCTATAATAAATTATACATTCTAAATCTGAAAAATTGAATATAAATATGGAATATTTTATTAATTAACCAGATTTAACCCATAAAAAATCTCCACCAATAGAGTGGAGATTTTTTATATTTAACTTCTTATGTTACTGAGTTACAACTATACTGCTGTTTACTGTTTTAGATGATCCGTCTTTTGTAGTAACTTTAAGATTAATATTAGCTATACCTTTTGCAACACCAGTTATATCTGCTTTTACTACATATCTTCCAAGTTCTTCATCATAATAAACATCATTATATCCATTAAAAGTAATAAATTTTCCATTTTTATCGCTACAATTCCATTCAACCTTTATACCATCTATTGTAACATTATCTGGCAATAACGTTGCAATTATTTCTTTTTCTTCTCCTGCAGAAATTGTTATCTTCTTTTCTATTGTTAAATTTGTTATCGGCTGAACTACCTCTATTGTTATAGTTTTACTAGTTCCACTTCCATCAACAGCTTTTGCAATTATTTCAGCAGTTCCAGGGCTTTTTGCAGTAACTTTTCCGTTGTCATCTACAGTAATAACATTTGTATCACTGGATTCCCAGATAATATTCTTATTTGTAGGTGTCTTTTTATTCTCACCAATAACCATTGCCTTTATATTTCCACTTTTTCCAACCTGAAGTAAGCCTTCTATTTTCCCTGTTTTTACATTAGTAAGTATTATATCTGCTACCTTTACATCCTCCTTTGCTAGTTTAACAGTTACTGTACAGGTTGCAAAAACTTCAGGATTATCTTTTGAAGTTACAGTAATTGTAACTGGAGAATCTGTTGCTGCTACTGCAATTAACTTTCCAAAGGGCGTTACTATAACTTTTTCTTCATCACTTGATTCAAAAACAACATCTTTAACAGGAGCGTTTACTGGATTTGTTTTAACATTTAAGCTAAATGCCTGTCCAACATTCATATCAATTTGAGTTTTATTTAGTTTTATTTCTTTTACAGTTGCAACAGTAACAATGCATTGTGCAGCTTTTGCTCCACTTTCTGTAGTAGCCTTAATTACTGCCGTTCCTTCTTTTAATGCTGTAACATTTCCACTTTCATCAACTGTTGCAACATTTTCATCGCTTGATGCCCATGTAATGTTCTTGTTTGTTGCATTATCTGGCATAAAGTTTGCCACAAGTTTAAAAGTATTATAGCCTTCACTTGTAGAAAGATTTATCTTAGATGCATTTAATTTTATACTGCTTACTGGTATTTCTACAGTTACATTGCATTCAGCAAATATACTTTCGTTTTCTTCTGATCTTGCTTTAATAGTAGCCTTCCCTTCTTTTAATGCTGTTATGTTTCCTTTATCGTCAACAGTTACAATGCTTTCATCACTGCTGCTCCATATAACATTTTTATTTACTGCTTCATTTGGAGATATAACTGCCTTTAATGAAGCTTTAGCACCTGGCTTTATGCTTATATCTGACTTATCAAGTTTAATTTGGTTTACTGGAACAACTTTAACAGTGCAGCTTGCAGTTTTATTTCCATCTTCTGTTGTAACTAAAATCGTTGCTGTTCCTTCACTTAAACCTGTAACATTTCCATTTTCATCAACAGTTACAATTGATTCATCTGATGAACTCCATGTTACATTTTTATTTGTAGCATTTGTAGGATTAATCTTATATTCAAGCTTAATTGGTTTGTTCAATCCAATGTTTATAGATGTTTTATTTAAAGTTATGCTGCTTACTGGTATAGTAATTGAACTTCCTTCTCCAATATTTATTTTTGTTGAAAGGCTTTTTATTTCAATTGGTCCACCTTCAACCTTAAAAGCTACATCATAAGTACCTGAAAAAGTATCTGGTATTTCTATTCTTGGATAGTTCAAACTTATGTCTTCAAATATTGTAGATTGTCCTTTATTATCAACAAATTCAATAGTTCCGTTTATATAATTATCTTCCGGACTTAATATATATCGAACTTTATTCTGATAATCATCATAAACCCCAAAAGTATCCCCACTTAAATATTCTCCTAAAAAATAAGATTGTTTTTTAAGTGTTACTTTAGAGGTTAAATTAGTACTAATATTAAACGTTTTTGAAGTTATATTTGTTGCATTAAATTTTGGTGTTCCATAATCATATTCCCAATCATCTTCAGTTTCAACTGTAAAGATAATGGTATCATAGTTTAATTTTGTAATATAAAAATTTTTATATACAATACTTTTATCATAATGTGATAAATGAGTTAATGATGAAAATTCACCATGAAAATATAATGGACACATAGCAGAAACTCTTAAATTTTTGTCAGTAACCAAATTAGTTTTTACTTCAGCTATTTCATTCTTATTGAATACAATATTTGGGTTATCCTTTGATAAGTTATTATACATTTTCAATAAATTATATCCTGAATTATTTTTGTCTATTCCAAGAAACTGTGCATGATATTGTGCCTTTGGAATCATTATTTGACTTTCGTTATAAATATTACATTCACCTATACCTTTTCCTTTTTCATCGGCAATGGTTAAAATTAGCCACTTCTCTTTAAAATCAGCATTAGTAAATGGAAGTGATACATTAGGAGTAAAATAATTGCTATCAATAGAAAGTGGTATTGTTGAGCCATTTTGTGATTTTAATATCTTTTTATAATAAAAATATTTGTTTGTTGATAAAAGTATGTAGTATTCAGATATATTTGAATCCCAATTTAATCCGCTTATAGTTATTTTCCATCCATCTTGTGTTTGTTCAATATTTTTTTGTACATCCCAATATTTATTATAAATATAATCATTATTATAAAGAGGATACTTATAATGAACAGAAATTGAATATTTATCAAAAAATTGTACATGATTTACATCGTCAATTGTTAAATATACTACTCCTTGATTTTCAGAATTTGTAACTCTATTATTAAGATTATTTTTATTAATAGGCAAACTAGTTGATTTGTTATATATATCAAAATAATTTGTTCTTACAGCTGCAAAAGCTGAATTATTAAATAGAAAAACTGCAAATAAGGATATGAGCATTGTTGAAATGCAAAGCATTATTTTTTTAATTTTCACATAAATACCCCCGTTCCTTTAAATTATTTACTCATCTTTTGCATTTTAACAAAATTGTTATTTTCAATTCATAGTTATAATACCAAATAAAGTACATTATAACTATAATGCAAAAGTTTTGTTTTTATAATTTTAACAACGTTTTAAATATAATTAAATATATTATCAACCCCTTTTGCAACTTGTCATTTTAGTATATTTTACAACAAAATGCGAATTATTTCTACATTGCAGTAAAAAAACCAGCCAAAACGGCTGGTTTTTTTATAATTTTATTTCCTTGTTATCTTTATTTCTTTTATTGTTTTATTTCCAACATTGTCCTCTGCAATTATCGTTATAACATTAAGTCCAATAGAAAGTTTAATATCTCTTGCAACTTCAATTGTTTTCTGACTGTTCAATTGAATGTCATTAATCATTTCCTCAGAGTTATCACTATATTTAACTTTTATGGATACAGATCCTAACATCCAATCATCAGCTGCTTTAAATTTAAGAGTTAATGTATCGCTTGTAGTAGTACTGCTTGTTTGTTTTGGATTTATCATTGTTATAACTGGTCCTTTTTTATCTATTACTTTATTAATAGTAACAGTAGCACTTCCTGTATTATCATATACATCAGTTGCACTTATTAAAACTTTATACTGTTTTATATTCTCTGATATTGGAATCTGCAATACATAGCCATCACTTACAGTTTCATAATCTAACTTAGTTTGTTCTTTACCAATTATTAATGTTGCATTTATATTTTTAATTTCAGATTCATCTTCAACATTAAATTTAATACTATAGTTTCTTGAATCATAAGCCTGGGTTATATTGGTGCTATTTGCTGATGGCTCAATTAATTTAATCTTTGGAGGAGTTTTTTCAATAAGTTTTACAGGAATCTTTGTAGATGTCTGGCTGCCGTAGCTGTCAACAGCTATTACATCAATAGTTTTATCTCCAAGAGAATCAAATGTTATCGTCTTTGTAAAGCTGCATGATGTTGAATTTGCTTTAACCTCCATTACCTCTCCATTTATAAATATCTTTACAGATCCTTTTACAACATTTTCAACTTTTCCACTTACAGTAACTTTCTTTCCAACTATAGTAGCTAAAGTTTCTCCTTTTTTGGCAAGAGGCTGATTGATAGTTATTTTTGGTGACCTGTCATTTTCCTTTGTTATAATTATTTTCTTTACTGTATGATTACCAACAACATCAGAAGCAACAATTTCAACCATTGTAACTTCATCTTTAAGTTCTATATCTGTACTAAAGGCCCTCTCTGTTTTGTTACCATCTGGAACTGGCAAAAATACATTCTCAATTTCACTTTCATTTACATATAGCCTATATCCAAATAAATTATCCTTTACAGTTCCTTCAATTTTATAAGATTTTGCATCTTCGCTTACAAATACTGAAGTATTGTCTTTTGTTGATTTTGGAACTAACAGTGTTATTTCTGGTGCAGTTGTATCACAATAGATATTATATGAATAATCAAAATATTCACCATTATAATCTTCAGCGAAAATAGAAACCTTATTTAACCCTTCCTTTAATGATAACTTAACACTAAATGTTAAATCTGAATTTATAGTTACAGGATTACCCATTATCTTAAATGTTTTAGGTTTTGTTGTTACTCTTCCAGTAACAGTTAAATCCTTATAACTATATATATTCCCTGTATCAAAGTTATCAAATGAAAAATTAAATTCTGAGGGCTTTACATTAAACTCAACATAATTAAAATCAATCAAATTATAATCGTTATCATAAGCATCTACTTCAATCCAATGCAAACCTGGTTGAAGTCCTTTAACCTCATATAATAAATTCTTGCCATTATTGTAAGGATCACATCCATCTACAACAATCTCAAACTTTGATACATCATTTAATAATTCTTCAGGATAAGTATATGTTAAAGTAAAATCTCCAGATTCAAGCTCGCTTCCACTGGCTGGATTAGTTATATTTAATTGTGATGCATTGATTTGTTTAGTTACATAGCTATAGTTTCCTGCATAATCTATTGTAAAAACTTCAACATAGTCTATACCGCCTGGCAGATTCAAAGTATAGCAGTAATCTCCATTTTCATCCATACCTACTTTTTTAAATACTGGATTTTCATATTCATCAACTGTTACAAATTTACCATTTACAGCAATTGCAAATCCCTGAACTCCAGATAGTCCATCATAAGCTTTAATCTTTAAATCATAACTTCCTGGACTTGCAGTATCATCCGATATAATTTCTGCTACAGGTTCAGTAGAATCTACCTTAACAGGCATATTAATAATCTGATAATTTGCATCTGGATAATCAATTTTACTCTTTATCTGTATATAATACTGTCCATCTTTTACAGGCATAAACCTTCTTAAAGAAGCATTATACACATACCCATCCCATAAGGAATATACATTAAACCATTGTCCTTCTGCAAATATAGATTTTGTTACCTCATTATCAGTATTGAGAGTAGTAATTGTTTTCCCATCATCATCGATTACATTTACATAATTCACTTTCGCATTCCTTAAATAAGTTGCAACTGGAATAACATAGTATAAGCCAAGGGAATAATAAGCAGTAGATATTGCAATATTATTTTCATCAAAGGATCCATCCCAGTCATATCCTGCATAGTAAGGTTCCCCATTTTCAAAAAATCCTAATGCAAGTCCAGTGTAACCTATCTGCGTATTTCTATCCCAAAATGGCCTGTCAACTATATAAGGTTCATCCCACTTGCCGTAAAATCCCATAAACGGTACTCCTATTGTTGAAACGTTATCTTCTTTTGGAATAAACCTTATAAACCCTTCAGCAAATATATTTCTTTCTGTGTTTTCTGGTATATTTATTGTAACGTTAACTGTTGCCTGTTTTCCTTTTGGAACTGTAACTGATGTTTTGTCAAATGTAACTTGTGCACCACTTATTACAGTTTCATAGGACATTGTTTCAAGAAAGCCTGGTTGTTCTGTTAAAACTTCATTCTCTTCAGGATAGCATGAAACATCATAAGTTACATCATTATCACCATAGTTCTTTAAAGTTATTGTAAAGGTTTTTGTACCTGAAATTTCTTTTAATGCAGCTGTAGGTTTTCCATACACTGTTGCAGTTACTTTATTTTTCACAGCAGCATAAGCATTAACAAGTCCTGCACCCTGCCTTCTTGGGGAGAAAGGAAGATTGCTTAATGGATCCTTTTGTGGTATAGCTGTATTAATAATCAAAGTCTTTGCAAACTCAACTCTTTCTCTATCTGATGCAAATTTTAAGTTTCCTTTATTTTCAAGATTTTTTACATGTTGAAGCACTAATGCCATAATTCCAGCTGCATGAGGTGATGCCATTGACGTACCTGACATATTCTCATATTTATTATTATTAACAGTTGACCATATATTCCCACCTGGTGCTGTTACCTCAGGTTTAAATTCAAGGTTTGGAGCTGGCCCCCAGGATGTAAAATCAGACATATCGTAAGCTATTGCATTTGGCTCACTTACAATATTATCTTTTACAAATTTTACTTTAAGCCCATCATTTATTAAGCTCTTTAATAATACACCATTTGAATTTTTAATAAATACTGCAGGTATTTTAACCCCAGGCCACGGAGCCATATTAATATAGCTATCATCCCCGTCATATCCATACATAATAGCACCTATTGCACCTGCTGACTGTGCATTAAGCTTTTTCTGATAAAAATAGAGCCCGCCTCCCCTTTGAATGAGAGCTATTTTGCCATTTAAGTCTTTACCCTGAAAATCTTCCTCAGACCCTACTCCACAGTCTACTATTTCATAGCCTAATGAATTGGTTAGCTTTGTTACAGGATCAATTTCTGAAGTTGTATAAATAATATCCCCCATTTTTTTATCCTTAACTTCATATTCTAAAGCATACCCTGTAACGTCTGTATTTTCATAGGATGCAACCTGAAGAGCATCCTTGGCTATTCCTGGCGTTCCTATAACACTTGTATCATTTACCCCTGGAATCTTATAAGGAGCTGTTGAATATTGTTCATTTCCAGCTGATGCAACTACAACGGTGCCAAGATCAGTAGCCTCTTTTATTGCAACTTGCATTGCATCATCAGCATTTTGAAATCCTGCTGGTGAGCCAAGGCTCATATTAATAACATCTGCATCAAGAAGTACAGCATCATCAATTGCCTTTACTATATCATCATCAAAGGCAGATCCAAAATTTGGATTATTAGAAAATACTTTCATCATAAAAAGCTGTGCTTCAGGAGCAACACCCTTTATAGCCTTTTTCTCTTCTACTTCGGAATCCAAACCATTTGCTGCAATAATTCCTGATACATGCATACCATGCATTCCTGTTAATGAATTTTTATCAATAACATCGTTATTATCATCAGCATAGTTATAGGCATAAGGCACTTTAATATTATAATATTTTCCTTTTAAATTGTTATTTCCAATAAGTCTTTCTATTGTATCCTTGTTATATTTTACCTTTGAAGTATCTGTTATTATTTTCATATCCTTATGATTCACATCTATACCAGAGTCAATAACAGCAACAACAAGCCCTTCTCCTTTGTAGCCATAATCAGAATTTTGCCAAACATCAGGTACATTAGTAATATAATTAGCATAATTCATATCTACATAATACTCTTTTGCTATTTCAATATGTTTTACACCTGGTATCTGCCTTATCTTATCAACATCACTTCTTTTTGCAATCATACTGAATCCATTTATTAGACCATAGTATGTCTGCCTGAATTTAACGTTCTTATTAATTTTTAAAATCTCTTTTTTATACTGTGCCTGTGAATTAAGAACCTTGCTTTTTAGTACTGAATTTGAAGCTAAAACTTTTAATGGCTTACCTTCTGCATAATCTTTTAGAGATTTTTCCTCAAGCTGTACAATCACTCTTACTGTATCATCTGCACTTTCCTTTTTAATACTTTGTTTATATGCTGAATATGTAATATTGTCATTGAACTTATCCTTTGTATTCTTTTCTTGATTACCAGAATTATTTTGAAGAAGTTTTTTATAAGAAACCTTAAGCTGTTCTATTGCTTTTGTATAGTTTAACTTTTTGCTTGTGTTATACTTTGTACTTTGTTCTGCTGATTTTCCCAATGATGCACCATTTGCTGAAGAGCTTACCAATGAGAAAATTAGCATTACCACTACCAAAATGCTAATAATTTTAAATTTTGGTTTTGGCATAAACATATCCCTCCTTTCCATATATTTACATATTAACACATTGTGAATTTTCTGTAAATGAAATATTTCTATTAAAAGTTATAAATTTAAAAAATATACAGGTATTGTCATATATGACTTTACCTATATATTTTTTACTATTTAACAAATATATCAATATAGCTATATTCTGACCAATTATTTGAAGTATCCTTTGCTTTTATACGGAAATTATACTCTGTACCATTTATTAAATTTAAAACTGTATAGGTTGTTACATTTCTTGTAAGTGATACCTTAGCCCATATATTTGAACTTGATTTTTTATATTCAATCTGATACCCAGCTAAATCTTCCTCTGTATTCTTATCCCATGTTAGCGTTACCCTTTTATCCCCTACAATTCCTATAAACTCTGTTGGACTAGCTGGAGCTATTCCATCCTTTGAATATGCTTTAACTATAGAAGAATAATTAGACCAATTGCCTTTTAAATCTCTTGAACGTATTTTAAAAAGATACTGAACATTTCCTGTAAGACCACTTATTTTCTGACTTGTTGAGGATGCATCAACAAAGATAGTCTTCCATAAACTTGTTCCATTTCTTGCATAAGCTATCTCATATCCTCCAATATCACTTTCTGTATTAGCAGTCCATAATAAATCTACGCTGCAATCATAATTTATTGAATCGATTTTTAAGCCTTTAGGTACCGCAGGAGGTGTTTTATCGGTAGGTATCCCAGTGATTACAGTACTACTATCTGATTTATTCCCACTAATATCCCTTGACCTTATACGGAAATCATATTCCTTATCATTTACAAGTCCACTTACTGTATATTTTATAACTTTGCCTAATTGTATATTTGTCCATGTATCTTCATCCGATTGCTTATACTCAAGTTCATATCCTGACAGATCTTGAGCGTAAGCAGCTAACCAGCTTAAGGCTACCTGTCCATCATTTACTGAAATTATTTTAAAACCTTTTGGTACAGGAGGAGGCACATTGTCAAAAGGAGTTTGTGTCAACAAATCCGAATATAATGACCAATTTCCAAGTGAATCCTTTGCCTTAATCCTAAAGTCATATTGAATATCATTTTTCAGATTATTAATCGTGTATGAAGTTTCTGTTTTAGGAACAGCTATACTTGTCCATGTATTTGATGTGGATTTTTTATATTCCAGCTGATAAGAAGCTAAATCATTTTCTTCATTTCCTTCCCAGGTTAATATAATCTTTTTATCACTTGGATATGCTATTAAGCCTTTTGGCTTTGATGGAGCACCGGCAATTACAGCATTTAACAATCCATTCCCATAAATATAGTCATATCCCTTTGAGCCTAAATCGACACACCCACTTCTTATCATGTTTCTAATTTCTGATGCTTTTTTTGAAGGATTTTGTGACCAGATAAGTGCTGCAATTGCTGCAACATGAGGTGCAGCTGCACTGGTTCCATAAAAAGGAGAATAAAAACCTCCTGCACCAGTAACCATTACTCCATCAATTCCGCATACATCAGGTTTTTTTCTTAATTGCTTTGACGGATAAATTATCGTAACAGGTCCCTGTGAAGAATAATCTGCTATTTTATCAGGCGAAGATGCATTAATTGCTCCAACGGCTATAACATCTGGAACAGCAGGATGACCAAATATTGAATCTGCTGCTGTACCATTGTCAAGTACATATCCTCCATATATATATAGCTCTAAAGTTTTGGATACTCCGGAGTATTTATAAACATCAATATAAGCAATAATATCATTACTGCTTGTATTGCTATATATAACATACTCTAAAGGATAATCATTCCCATTCTGTAGGTTTATACTATAATCTAAAAGATTATAGTCCATATCTTCAAGAAAAAGATCATAGTTATTCTTTGATAATCCAAACTGATCATCCCATTGAAGTGTAACTATAATGGTTGAATATGCTGGAATCAGTACTGGCAGCGGAGTTATGCCTGTATTTGAGTCAAAATCATGAAATCCATATCCATCATTTTTAAAAAGACCTTGATAGTGGTCTTGTGCTGAATTGCCTGCAGATGAAATATATACAATATTATTGTTTGCTAAAACTGACTTTATATGATTTGCAACAATTCCATCTTCAAAATTTGGCTCTGAAAGCCACCCTATATCATCACAAATAACATTACAACCAGCATCCACCAAAGAATCAACTGCATCATTAAACTCCAAAACATTTGTACCGCAATCATGGAAATAAAGTTCTGCACCGGGAGCAAGATCATGGACTATCTCAAGCATTGCCGTCCCTTCATCGCCACCTACAGAATTACTTAGTATATTTACATTTTCCGGTAGATCTCCTCTATCCCTCGCAATTGTCCAGCTATCAACTCCATCAGATATTATTCCTATTTTTATCCCTGAACCATTTATATCTGTTAAGTTACGGAATGTATCTGCTTTATGTATTGAATCACCTTCACTAATTAAAGATCCTGAATAGACCTTTGGAGGCAGCACTGTTTTAATAGAACTTACTTCTTCTTTTAAGGAAAGCTCCTTTAATTTTTTAATCTCAACCCATGCTGCAATAACTCCATTGTTTTCATCGAAAGTTTTTATTGTATTTATATATGATTTTAATGAATTTATTTTTGCTTCTTTGTTTAAATTAATATATACATATACTAAATCATCAGAAGAACTTTTTAAGCCCTTAGAACCTGCACTATCCTTATTTACATAAGCATTGAGTTTTTTTAGCTTATTTTTTACTTCTGATTTTTTTGTATCTGATATTCCTGTATCTGTTAATTGAAGTAAATCAGAGCTTAATTTTTTATATTTTTCTCTTATAGCTTTTATTTTTTGAGTATTTATAATTCCAATTCCTCTTTTATTATTAATTATCTCATCTGTAATATTTAATGTACTATTTATTAACTTCGTGTTTTTGCTTAAAATTTTATTAGTATTATCTACAGATTCAGCTCTAACTAATAAAAAAGGCAAAAACATTGTTAAAATTAAAAGCGAAATAAATGCTCTTTTCATTCAACGTCCTCCTTTAAAGATAAATTTGATTTCTACACTGTATAGACATCAAATATTTTATTCTATAAAACTAAATAATTTCCTTCCTTCGACATAATCTTATTTTAAATATTTTTAATCCTTATAATGTAAAGACAAACATTACTTCAATATAATAGAAAAAGGCAAGTATTATCTGTAATACCTGCCTTTTATATTGACATAGAGCTAATAAATACCAAATGAATTAGGAATAAAAAATCCAAAATAATGGCTGACCTTCCAATGAATTAAATATCACTGGAAAGTCAGCCAATTAATTATTATTTCCTAATTATTTGCTTATTATTTAACGTCAACTTTAACACTTGTTGATGAAATTACTTCACCATCATTATTGAGAATACTAAATATAATAGTTCCTTTCTCTCCTTTTATTACAGATATACCTGCTAATGGATCTGTTGAGTCGCTTGCTATTGTTGAATCTTTTGATTTCTTAATAATTAATGTACCAAGCAATGTATCAGCATCACTTGCATACGAACCATCGTCATTTTTGTCAATATAAATTTTTGCATCACTAGTTATACGAATCTTGTGAACTGTTGATTCTGATAATGTTATACCTTTTACAACATCATCTGTTGCATAATCAACAATATCAAGTACTTTAGTTGCTTTAACTGTTGTTGCATAGTTGATTAATCCTGGATTCTTCCATTGTACTCCAGTTATCTTAACTGATCCATTTACTACTTTAACAGTAACTTTTCCAACATAATCTCCTTCAGCATTATATATTGCTACATCTGTTGTTCCTTCATCTACTGCTGTTACAGTTATTAAATCATCACTTGGGTCATCAAATGTTACGTTAACAACATCTGAATTATATTTTGCAGTAAAACCTGTTAAATCAAGATTTCCATTATAAACACCATTACTATTGTACTGAGCTATTCTGTAAGTTACTGTATCATCATCAGCATCATTTTTGTCAAGATTATTATCATCTGACTCAGAATCACTGTAGATTTCAATAACTTTCTTAGCTACATTATCAATTTCTGTTACACTTACAACAAGGCTTCCAATAATCTTACCATCAGCATCTTTGAAATAAATAGTTCCTGAACCATGATCAGCAGTTGCACCACTTGCATCAAAAGTTAAAGTTTCAGAACCATCACTATCTGATGCAAGATATGGATTTGCAATTATATCATGACTGTTTGTTCCAGATACAGATGGAACATAGTCAGTAAACTTAGATGGGAATACAACTTTCACATCATCTGTGCCATCTGCTGCGAATGGATCTCCGTACTGGTCTGTAACAGTTAAATCCATAGTAGCAGACTTACCTGTTACCATCTTTAATGTTGATTTATCTGGAGCAACCTTTGCAACTTTACGAGCCTTAGCTGATACTGTCATTGTGAAAGTTTTTGTTAAATCTCCATAAGTAATAGTTATTGTTGCAGTCCCTGGAGCTTCTGCAGTCATTTCATAAGTTGTAGAATCAACTGATACTACTCCTGGATTTGATGATTTAACTTCAATACCACTTGTTACACTTGTTTTTGATGAACCAGATGTTACTTTAATTTTTGAAATAGTAGCTGTTTCATCTACAACTAATGTTGTGCTGTTTTGATCAGCTCCTAAAGTATTATTATGAATTGTATATTCTGATATTGATGATGCTGTATTATCCAAGTTTCTAATTTTAATTGTTGCATAATCAGAAACTAATACAGTTGAACCTTTAGTTATTGTTACCTGAACTTTAAAATCTTTACCAGTTACAGCTGATAAATCGTCAAGGAGTGTTCCATTTGTTGTATCATCAAATAAACTATCATTTGCATTAATACCATCGCTGTCAAATGCATTAAACTCTACTGTGTATCCAGCAGCCGCCAGATAATCATAGTCAACATCGGCTCCATTAACTTTTAAGCCAACTTTCTGACCTGCAGTATCATCATCAAATGTTGCACTTACAACTGATACTGTGCTAACTACAAAACCATAAGTTACTTTAAATTCCTTATCTCCAATTTTTATAACAGTTTCTGAATTTGGAGCTAATTTGTTTTCTAAAGTAACCTCAGCTGATTTAAGATCTGCAGCTGGCTTTACAGCTGTTACAGCATTATCAGCTATTGTTATGTTTTCAGTCTTAAGCTGGTCTAATGCATCTCCAACAACCTTGAGTGTTGATGCATCAACAACACTAACTGATTCAACATTTAAAGCCTTCGCAACTACAAGAACATTAACTACTGGCTTTAATGTTGTTCCTGCTATAGTTCCCTCTACTTTTACAAAACCTGTCTTAGTTGTATCAACTGCTGGCCAAGTAACTGCAACTTCTTTTGTTGTTCCATCGCTGTAAGTGGCCTTTACAGTAGCTGGAAGAAGTGCTGTATTTCCTTGCTCAACTCTAACATCCGATAATGGAGCAATTTCCTTTATTGTAGCTTCTTCTTTAGCTTTTACAGTAAATCTGCTTGTTGTAACATAGCTTGCTGTTGAAGCCTTAGCTCCCTTAGCTTTAACACCTACAACTATTTCATATACACCTGGTTCTGTTGCATAGAATACATCGATTGTAAATGTTGATGTTCCTACGCATACTGGTTTATAGAAATAGCTGTCCTTTGCATAATCTGGGTAAAGTTCTTTAACCTTACCATAACCTACTTTCCAAAGGAATGCTCTGTACTGAACTATTCCCTTGTAAGAACCTGAATTGAATTTAACAAGTACTCTGTCGCCAACCTTGTATTCAGCGTTTGGCTGGGCAACCATGTTGATTTTTGGTCCTGCTGTTGCAGCTTTAGCTGACTGTGCAGGTACATAGCTTAGCACTGTGAATACTGTAAATAAAGCAACTAATACAGTGCTGAGCACTTTCTTGGCTTTTGCCATAATTTTTCTCCTCCTCTCGAATTTTAAAAATTTTGTTTTAATTTATATAGATGAATAAATCATCTGCAAAGTTAGTTAATTATGGGCTTAATGTAAATACCTAGTATACATAATACAATAACAATTATGCTTTTTCAAGAAGCATATATGTAAATTAGAAAATATTAGAATGCTATTTGTAATTATTTCCATATAGTTTATTGTTATGCATTAAATCATAATCTTACCTATTTTAATTATTTTAGATAATTAATATATATTCTTCATCGTAATTCATATTTTAGCATATAGTCTTAACCTTTGTAAATATATTAATTGATGTCAATTACCTAAAGCTTTTTGTAAATGTAGATAAAATTTCCAAAGAATGCTCTAAATTATATTATACTTCAAATTTATCTAAATTCCTTCTTTTAACTTTTATTTTTTTATTAAAATTTTCATTTATTTATTCACATTATCCACAAATTCCAATGTACAGACTCTATAAAGAATATATGGAATTCAGTCATTATTTATGACGATGGATTTTATAAAAAAGTTTCATCAAAAACAAAAAAAATAAAAAAAATTTTTTTGAAAAATTAAAAGGCGGTTTCCCGCCTTATAAAATGCTTATTGCATTAACCGGACAGCTTCCTTCTGCCTCCTTTGCGCTATCCTCTGAATCCTTTGGGATAGTGTCTGAAATAACATGAGCTTTACCGTCATCCTTCATTTCAAAAACATCAGGAGCAATTGAGGGGCAAAGCCCGCATCCTATACAGGTATCCTGATCAACATGGGCCTTCACATTATCAACTCCTTTTAATTTTAATTTCATGTAGTTATATTTTTTCCTTATAAGGTAAAATTAATGTATTAAATTATTCTATTAAAGAATAGAGTGCCTTTAATAAAATATCCTCTGTTTCGCCTAAATTATTGTTTTTTGATATCTCTAATTTTATAACACTATAAGCCTTTTTATTCACCATATTATTAAGGATATTTACCTTTTTATCTAAAAGATTTTTTTTGAGCTTTTGAGCTCTTTGAAGTTCTTTAACATTTTCTTTATCAACACTGATTAAAATAGTATCCTTATCAAGTATACTGCTTTCATTAAATTCTAATACTATATAGTTATCATAATATCTTATTTTACTTAATATTTCACTTTCAATTTCCTCATCTTTATCTGAATTTAAAACTGTTAATAGGCAATAGCTCTTATCCATTTTATCCTTTGCATATTTTAGTGCAGAATTTATTTTATATGATTTTGTTTTTGAATATAAAATAAAATTAATGTTATATACGCTATTTGAAAAAGAATATCTTTGTATTCTAAGGGCAATAAAGGAAAGATAAAGAAGGGATAGAAAAGAAAATAAAAATACAATAAAGATTAAAAAGGCTTTAAAGTTTTTCAAATTATCACCTAAATTAAAAAAGCTCCATATAAAATATATGAAGCCATAAACAATAAAATGAATCATTTGAATTTTATATAATAACTCCAGCCTGAATTGGTATAGTTCCCTTCTATTACATAAGTTACTTTAGCTTTAAATTTATCCGTTACAGTAATGTATGTTTTACAGGAGGTATCATTATACTTTCTTGTATCTATTTTTATAAAGTAATCATATTCTTCATTTTCCTTGGGAGTTTTTATATTTATTCCTTCTTTATCTATACTTTCTATTATCTTTTTTTGCTCAATAGATGTTATGGATCTTGTAACTATATAATCCTTTGTAATATCAACAATAACAACGTCTCCTTTTTTAGCATTAATCTTTTCAAATATCCTTGAAAGCAAAGATTCATAATATTCCCTAACGTGCTTATAGCTGTTTTTTTTCATAAGACGGTTTATAAATTCATCTTCAATGGAAGTATCGATATGATAAAGCCTTCCTTTGCTATCAATAAGGTTTGCAGTATCCTTTTCATCAATTCCTGCAATATATTTAAAGCTTGCTATGTTCTTTGTCTCATCATAAAAGTCAAAGGTAAAATCGCTATCAATGTTTAGGGATTTTTTTACATCAGTTGCCTCAAGTATTATGTTAGTAAACCTTTCTATTGTTTTTTTATCTATTATTGTATACTTTCCAGCATATTTATTGTTTGTAACCGTTACTCTTTCTATGTTTTTATTAACTAATCCCATTTCAATTATATTCTGATTCTTTTTCTTCCCCATACAGGAAGTTAATAAAAATGGAATTATAATTAGTAAAACAGCAAATCTTTTCAAAATATCACCTGCCTATTTTCTTTGCCATAAAATAAGTATCATATAGTGTTCCGTTAATACATAGTGCATCTTTTATTGTACCTTCAATCTCAAAGCCAAATTTTTTATATAGATTAATTGCCCTTTGATTATCAGCCCTAACCTCCAAGGATACTTTTTTAATCGTTTTAGCCTCCTTTGCCCAATTTAAAAAGTAATCCATCATATATGAACCTATTCCAAGACCCCAATAATCCTTTAATATATATATACTAACATCTCCCCTGTGCATCAGCCTTTTCCTTTGGGAGGCTATAAAGGTTAATATTCCAACTATCCTTTCATCAACAATTCCTACAATAAAAAGACAGTTATTTCTTTTTTTAATATTTCTTATAATTATTCTTTCCTCTTCCTCATCAAAATAATAGTCATCTACCCCAAAGGTCAGGTTATCACTTTCCCCGCCTATTTTATCTGAAATCTTTACAATCTCCCTTGCGTCATCTTCCTGTGCTTTTCTTATGAGTAATGTCTTTCCGTTTTTTAAAATATACTGCATAATATCCCCCCATAAATATTTTATAATAAAAAACAAAAAAGTACAGGCTATGCTGTACTTTAGTCATGAGAGGCAGGAGACTTTTTTATTCTATCAAAATTATATATTATTATACCCCCAATTAATACAAAAATGCAAATAAATTGGGAGGTTGACAGAATACCAACATTTCCTCTTGGATCATCTCTAAAAAATTCTATTATAAATCTTCCAATACTGTATAATATCATATAAAGCCCGGCAACCTTTCCATCCTTCCGCTCCTTTGAAGCAAAGATTAATAAAGCTGCAGCAATTAAAAAGTTACCAAAGCTTGACATAAGCTGTGTTGGATAAAGGGGAATGTTGTTTGGTGCATACTCTGAAATTTTAAACGTAACTGCTAATGGGAAATTGTGAACCTCTTTACCATAGCAGCAACCTGCACTAAAACAACCTATCCTTCCTATCCCCTGGGCAAAGGCTATTGATGGGGCAACAAGGTCAAAATATTTTAGAAAGTTTATATTTTTTATTTTGCAGTATATATACCCTGCAAGTACTCCCCCAATTATTGCACCATAAACCACAAAGCCTTCTTTAATCATTTCAAGTATTGATGATGGATTTTTAAGTATGGTTGGTGCTTCTGCAATAAAAAATAAAAGCTTTGCACCTATAAGCCCACCTATTATACCATATAATGCAATGTCTATTATATTATCGGTATTAAATCCTCTTTTTTTACCCCTGTACAGTGCAAGAAGCAACCCGCAAAGTATTGCAGTAGCCATTAAAGCACCATAAGTATATATAGTTAAATTGCCTATTTTAAATAACACTGGATACATTATACTACCTCCCTATAAAAAGTATAAAATAAAGGTTTTCAAGGAGGAAAGCATAAAAGAATAGAAATAAAGATATAAATACAATAAAAATTCCAAGCCAAAAGCCATCTGATTTAAACTCATTATAGCTTTCAGCCATTGCTTCCTCAATGTATGGGTTGTCAAACATGTCGTAAAACCCATATAGTGGGTTTAAACGCTTTATCTTTCTAAACTTTGGATCCTCATTCCTTTTTAAAAGTAAAGGAAGGGAAAAAATCAATATAAACCCTCCACCATAATAAAAGGACATATATATATATCTTAAATAGTTACCACCTTTTAGAAAACATAACAATACACCTATTAAGGCAAGTATAATTGCTCCTATAAGCGAATAAATAAAGGAGGATTTTATTCCATTTAAAATATATTTTATTTTATTTTTTCTCATAGTTCCTCCAAAGCATAAGAGTAAAAATCTACTTCTATTTTATTATATTATATTTAAATAAATACTTCAAATAAAAAATAAAAGGCGGAATCCCGCCTTAACGCTTTGGTATCATAATACACCCTGTATAAGGATTATAGAACATAACCCACATCCCCGAATCCTTATCCGTTATCTTAAACCACTTTGCAAATCCTGTCATACCCATATAGGGCTGATCTTGAGAGTTAAAGCCCCTTCAATTCCATATATTATAGCCTTAACTTCACCTTTGTCATCATATTTTAGCCCAAAATAGTAGTACCCTTTCTTTTTGATGTATTTTATATAGTTTATATAAGGATAAGCCATTAAAGGATGATATATAGTACAATAGTAAGGATAATTATCATCCTGAGGAATATTATAATTCTCTTTAAAAGGAATCTTCCACCATCTACAGCCTTTAATCTCTTGACAAAGATCCTCTTTTTCTTCAAATTCATCTAAAATTCTATTAAATACTTTAGCATGGGTTTTCTTATTCCTTACAAAATCTCCCTTTGCATAATCATATATATCATAATCGCTTTCTACGTTCTTTATATCATTTTCTTCATCCCTATCCTCTTCTTTTGTATCATTTTTTTCCTCTTTATTTTTATCTTCATAATCTTTATTGGAATCTTGTATTTCTATATCAAGCCTTATTTTTTCCTCATATTCTTTAAACTTTCTTGCCTCATCGCTTATCTCTTCTCTTACTTCTTCCTTTATTTCTTCTTTTTCTTCAGTTTCTTTTTTATCCTCTTTAACAATTAGCTTATCTCTCCATTCTATCTTTTCCTTACTTGCATATCCTGCAAGGGGGGATAATATCTTCTCTCCTTCTACTATAACCGCTGCAACAATAAATTTTTCTATGCTGCTTTTTGTTCCTGCAATGTCCTCTTCATCATATTCCCACCACGTCTCTCCTCTTCCAGTTTCATCAACGCTTATCTCTCCAAGCCTTGCAACAACTGCTGGGTTTTTGCTACTGTCTATCATACAGCAGATATATGGACCTTTACCTTTTATAAGGTTCTGAACATATACCGTTATTTTACATTTGCCATTTCTTGTTTCTATTTTTGTGTATCCTGTAGGCTGCTTGTCAATTGCAATCCCAAACCCCTTATCTTCTTCCTGAAATATTATAAAATAGCGGTTGTATTTTTTGCTTGCCACTATTTCCCCTCCTATTCTACCTTATCATTATAATATATGTAGAATAGGCAGGAATGTGAACTACTTTTTTAAATTAAACCTTTAATCTCGTCGCTAAGCCTTCCAAACTCCTCAAGGCTTAATGTTTCACCTCTTCTTACAGGGTCAATTCCTGATTTTTCAAAGGCACATTTTAATTTGTCTTCTCCAAGTCCTAAAGGTTTTAGTGCATTCCAAAGAGTTTTCCTTCTCATATTAAATGCAAACCTTATTACTCTAAATAGTAAATCTTCATCTATAACTTTAATTGAAGGTTCTTTCTTTACATCCATCCTTATTACTGCTGACTCAACTTTAGGCTTTGGTATAAAGCAGTTTTTTGAAACTCTTGCTATTTTATGTATATCGCAAAAGTAGGTGCAAAGAAGGGAAAGCGAACTATAATCGCTGCTTCCACATTTTGCAGTTATTCTGTCTGCAACCTCTTTTTGTATCATTAATGTAAGGCTTTTTATATTAGTTTTTTGGCTTAAAATATTTGTTATAAAAGGAGTTGTAAGATAATATGGAAGATTGGCTACTATTTTAACGTTATCTAATCCTTCATCTTCTATTAACTTTTTAAAATCCATTTTAAGGGCATCACCATGGATTATCTTTATGTTTTCATAATTTCCTAATGTTTCATTTAAAATATCAATTAAAGAATCATCTATTTCAATAGCTATAACCCTCTTGCAGCGCTTTGCCATAGCCTGCGTCAAAGTTCCAATTCCTGGGCCTATCTCTAAAGCACAGTCATCATGATCAAGCTCTGCCCCGTCTATAATCTTATTTAATATGTTTTCATCTATTAAAAAGTTTTGTCCAAGATTTTTGTTGAATTTAAATTCAAAGTGCTTTATTATATCTAAAGTTTTGGATGTAAGGCTCATTTTAATTCTCCTTTGATTTTTTTATTGCACTTTCATATTCTTCCCTTGTTATTCCATATCTATTTAACCTGTTTAAAAACTGCTTGCCATTACCATATCCTATTCCAAGGATTGCTCCAACCTTATCCCTTAAAATCGATGAATTTTCTTCCCCTAAAAGGCCGTATTTATAAAGGTCATCCATAGTAAACTCATTTCTTCCAAAAACTTCTGTCTTAACCTTTGATAATGCATCCCTTATTGCCTCAACCGAAGCATTCTCAATTCCAATATCTTTATCCTTCATTGCAAGTTCCCTTGGAAGGAATGCATGCTTACATCCTGGAACCTTTTGGCTTATAATCTTTCTTATTTTTTCTCCAGCATAGTCTGGATCAGTAAAGACTATTACTCCTCTATTTTTTGCTGCTGTCTTTATTTTCTCTATAGTCTTATCTGTAATTCCAAGGCCAGATGTTGTAATAAGCTCTGCATCAACAGCACGCTTTACAGCTGCAACATCGTCCTTTCCTTCAACAACTATTATCTCCTTTATCATATTATCCTCCAATTATAATTTAATATAAATACATTATACGAAAAAAGATAAGGTGGAATCCACCTTATCTTATAACGTATACATTTACATACCGGGTACTCCATCTTCTGTATTCTGCAGTTCCTGGATTAAAATAAAGATCTATTATTTTTCCTTTTACTGCTCCTCCAGTATCCTCTGCAATTGCAAATCCATAACCTTCAACATAAAGCCTTGTACCAAGAGGAATTACATTAGGATCTACTGCAACGGTGCTATAACCGTCAGGGTTCCTTCTGACCACCGTTCCAGTCCTTGTTATGCCATATCCAGGATCTCCAGGGTTCTTCCCTGTTGAAGCATAGTCAGCAGTATAGGATGTTGCCTTCATTACAAGCTTTCTTGTATAGTAAACCCTATCTGCACCACGGTAAGGAATAAACCAAGACAGCGTTCCAACAGCCACCAATTTATTTACCGGAGACTTTTTAATCTTCTCACCAACTTTAGTCCTTGAAACTTCCTTACCATCTTCATAGACAACCTTTGTTATAACGTCTTTTTCTCCTTCTGCACCTTCCTGCAGCACCTTAACTGTACCCTTTGCAAGGTTGTCATCGTTTCTTTTAACTGTCTTAAATGGAATTTGCTCTGTAGTTACTATTGTTTCTTCTTTTACTCTTGTTATTTTAATATCCAATCCTTCAATGATGTTAGAAGCTAATGTTGGAACAACTTTGTCCTTTTCATTTAGCGAAATTCCTTTGCTCTTTAAAATCTCAGATACTGTATCCTCTGCAGAATATACATTCTCAATCTTTCCATCATATCTTAATGTTATAGGCACTGCACGTTTTATAGTAATTGTCATGTCTTTCTTAACTGAACTGTCAAGCCCTGGCACTACTTTGTCCCATTGACCAACTTTAATATTAGCTGATTCTAAAACATCCTTTACCTTTGAACTTGAAGTTGTAATTTTTGTTATATTACCATCTGCTTCAATATAAACATCTTTTTTTATTCTCTCTGCACAAACAAAAAGAATAGCAAAGGATAAAAGGACAGAGGCAATTAGCGCAGGGTCTGCCAAGAACTTTCTTATCTTTAGCTGAGCAAACTTCCTACTTAATTCCAAAATTTTACCTCCTTCCCAGATTGGAATACCAATCTGTGCTGGTTTAAATATATAAAAATGCCCAAATTGGCATATATACCTATAATAAATTATAACCAAAAATGAGTCCTTTATTCTTGCCAGCCAAGGAGTGTAAAATCATAACTATTATATAACAAATATCATTTTTTTATTAGTCTCATAAATAATGATAATAACTCAAATTTGTTCATATTTCCTCATTTTAGTAAATTATCTTTTTTATACTTACCATAGCTTTCTAATACAAAAAATTAAGGTGCATTACTGCACCTTATTAATTCTAAAAAGATTTTCTGCGTTTTTATAGGTTAAATTACAAGCCTTATCAAAACTTATTTCCCTAACCTGTGCAACCTTATCTAATATATAGGTAAGATATGAAGAATCGTTCCTCTCACCTCTAAATGGGGTTGGTGCCATATAGGGGCAGTCAGTTTCAACAAGTATTCTATCCTCTGGAATACCTTTTAAAACTTCAATTGATTTTTTAGCATTTTTAAAGGTTATAACCCCTGTAAAGCCTATATAATATCCAAGCTTTATAGCCATTTTAGCACTTTCTAAACTTCCTGAAAAGCAGTGAAGAACGCCCGTTACTGTTTTAAATTCTGAAAGTACCTTTAAAGTATCCTCCATTGCATCCCTGCTGTGTACTACAACAGGAAGATTAAGGCATCTTGCAAGATCCATCTGCTCTTTAAATATTCTTATCTGCTCATCCCTATCATAGCCTTCATAGTGATAATCAAGACCAATCTCGCCTATTGCAACTATTTTTTTATTTTGTGATAAATCCCCTATTTTGTTAATGTTCCCCTTTAAGTCCTTAGGAAACTCAGGGTGAATTCCAAGGGCACCATATATAAAATCGTATTTTAAAGAAAGCTCATAGACCTTTTCAACAGATTCAATGCTTGATGAGCAGTTTATAACAGCTTTAACTCCTGAATTCTTTATTTTTTCTATTACCTCATCCCTATCTTCATCAAAAGCTTCATCATCATAGTGAGCATGGGAATCAAATATCAACTATCTCACCCTGCTTCCTGTTTCTATATCGCCATCAACTGTTGCAACATAAAGCTTTGAATCATCAGGAGTTGAAGCTGCAAGTATCATTCCAAAGGAATCAACTCCCTTTAATTTTACAGGCTTTAAGTTTGCAACAAGTATTACTTTTTTGCCTATTAAACTTTCTGGTTCATAGAATTTGGAAATTCCTGATACTACCTGGCGTATTTCTCCGTTCATCTCAACCTTTAATTTTAAAAGCTTATTTGAGCCTTTAATCTTTTCACATTCAACTACCTTAACAACCCTAAGGTCAATTTTATCAAAATCATCTATTGTGATTTCACTTTTTATGCTCTCCATCTCAAATTTTTTCTCTTCCTTTGGTTTATCTTTTAAACTTTCAAGCTCTAAAAGCTTCTTTTCAACATCAATCCTTGGGAAGAGTATTTCACCTCTTTTAACTTTTACCCCTTCTTTTGCTTTTCCAAACTCTAAAGCTGACTGCCAAGTTAATATGTCATCAGTAAAGTTAAATTGGCTGTTTATTTTTAAGCTTGTTTCTGGAAGGAAGGATGATATAAGTACTGATGTTATTCTAATGCTCTCTACAAGATTGTATAAAACCCCTGCAAGCCTATCCTTCTTTGTTTCATCCTTTGAAAGCACCCAGGGCATTGTCTCATCAATATATTTATTTGCCCTTCCTATAAGATGCCATATCTCATCCATTGCATCGCTAATTCTAAGGCTGTTCATTAAATCTTCAACTTTAACTACAACATTAAGGGCAGTTTTCTTTAAGTCTTCATCAAAGGATCCTTCAAATGTTCCTTTAACTAAAACTCCATCAAAGTACTTTTCAACCATTGTTAAAGTTCTTGAAACAAGGTTTCCAAGGTCATTTGCAAGATCTGAGTTAATCTTCTTTATGAACATCTCGTTATTAAAAAGACCATCGGCTCCAAAGGGTATTTCTCTTAAAAGATAATACCTTACTGCATCAACCCCAAAATGCTCTGAAAGCACTACAGGATCAACAACATTTCCTTTTGACTTTGACATTTTTCCTCCATCAACAAGAAGCCATCCGTGGCCAAAAACCTGTTTTGGAAGAGGTTCCCCAAGAGCCATTAGCATTATTGGCCATATTATAGTATGGAATCTTACTATGTCTTTTCCAACAAGGTGTACATCAGCTGGCCAGTATTTTTTATAATCAGATTCGTTATCACTTCCATAACCCATTGCAGTTATGTAGTTTGAGAGGGCATCAACCCAAACGTATACAACATGCTTTGGATCAAACTCAACAGGAATTCCCCAAGTAAATGAAGTTCTTGAAACACAAAGATCATCAAGCCCCGGCTTTAAAAAGTTATTTATCATCTCATTTTTTCTTGATTCAGGTTGAATAAACTCAGGATGCTCCTCTATATATTTAAGGAGTTTGTCCTGATACTTTGAAAGTTTGAAAAAGTATGCTTCTTCCTTTGTCCATTCAACGCTTCTTCCACAGTCAGGGCATTTTCCGTCAATTAGCTGGGTTTCTGTAAAGAAGGATTCACAGGGAGTACAGTACCAGCCTTCATAATACCCCTTATATATATCACCTTGGTCATAGAGCTTTTTAAATATCTTCTGAACTGCTTTTTCATGGTAGTTATCTGTCGTCCTTATGAACCTGTCGTAGGATATGTTCATTAATTTCCATAAATCCTTTATTCCTGCAACTATTTTGTCAACATATTCCTTTGGAGTAGTGCCTTTTCCTTCTGCTATTCTTTGTATTTTCTGTCCGTGCTCATCGGTTCCAGTTAAAAACATTACGTCATAGCCTGTTAGCCTTTTAAATCTTGCCATAGCATCAGCAGCAACAGTTGTATAGGTATTCCCTATATGTAGTTTATCGCTTGGATAGTATATTGGGGTTGTAATATAGTAGGTTTTCTTTTCCATAAAAGCACTCCTTTCTTTGATATAAAAAACCCCGCTCCTACAATGTAGGGGCGGGGCACCGCTGTACCACCCTAATTCACTCATACCTTGCAGCATGAGCCTTAATAGGTGACTATCATCACCCTACGATATAACGGTCGCACCCGTTGCAGCCTACTTTGCTTCAGCTGCACTGCTCCAGAGCCATCTTCACATACAGCTTCATTACCGGCTCTCACCTTACCCGGCTCTCTTTTAATGTCACTGCATGTTACTCTTTCCTTCACAGCATCTTATTAAAGATAATATATAAAATATAAAATGCTGTCAAGAGGGAAAGCGGCAGATTTGATTTAGAAAGCTCTAACTTTGTAGTGTAGAGTGAACTACCCACTTATAGAAGTGGGCAACTTCTATCTCTGATTATGTTAAATCCGCCGCTTTTAATATAGTATATCCTCAAAAAAGGATAATATTCTATTTATATATAATAGCTCCTTTAAAGGCTTATAAATCTCAATTTTATACATTTGGCCCATAACATCATCCTTTTTTACGGATTTTAATATCATTTCATCCTCCTCATCACCATCTATATCGTATACATCTTCAAGGCACCTTACACTATAATCATATCTTCTTCCTGGCCTTTTACCAAAATTATAAAGCCTTGTAATTTTATCATTAAGGTTATAGACCTCTAAGTTTTGTATCGTTCCTCTTTTAAATATCATATTGTTTCTTATTATATGTGAAAGAATTATATAATGATTATATTTTTGTATATTCCCTACATCTTTAGTTTTAATATATTTTTTACTTTCGAATACAAATTTTTTATTGACATATTTGTAATGATATAGTATACTTTTGCCATCCCCCTTCACCAATACCCTTACACCATCATCAATATAAAATGCTATAGGAATTATATCTTCCCCGAATTTGCCAGAATATATCCTTTCTAAAACATTCCCCTTCATTTTATATATTTCAACCTTTCCATCCATCCCAAGTACAATTGATTCATCATAATCATCGTTATCTATATCTCCACACTTTAAAGATATTATGCTCGATATTTTTACCTCATTTTTCCCATATACTTTACCTCTATCATCTACAATAACTATATAATTATTTGGGCTTATACCGCATAAATCTCTGTTTCTTATAAACTTCCCGCTACATATAAACTGAAGAGGAAGATTTACTGTATAAACATATTCTCCTGTAATGCTACTGCCTTGTATATTAAGACTATAAACTTCAGTATATTTTAATTTATTTGATATTCTTATAATACAAGGTTTTTTATTAATCTCAATCAATGTAGTATATTTTCTCCCTAATGTTTTTAAATAAAGCTCATCCTGTGAGAGGCTAAGAAGCTTATCTCCCTCAAAGCTTTGATAATATGTATCTGAAGTACATATCTTTTTTAACCCTAAAAGTCCTATATCGTTTAATATAAAAAAAGATATCCACCTTATTGAGGATATTACAAGAAGAATGATTGACAATATTTTAACATATCCTTTTGACTCTGGCATTGATTTTTTTGAGCCGTTATATACAACAATTGTATCTGAAGCTATATCATGAATAGTTCTTCCATGCCTATCAATTAGTGCATACATATAGCCAATATAAAATAAAGCGGAAGCAAATCTATATACCTCCCTTTTGATACAGGTTTTTAAATCATGCTTCAATAGTTTTAATTTTAAAAGCATCATTCCTATGGTAGAGCCAAAATATGTGGATAAAAGGACTCTATAGAGGAAAAAAGCTATAATAAGAAAAATGTACCCAACAATTCCAAAGGGAGCAATGAAATAGTATAAAATATAAAATATTATATAGTCAACTATAAAGGCGGCAAACCTCGAAACTATAAAAATATAGCGCACCCTATCACCTCGCTTTTATAGTTTTCCCAGTTTGCCTTTTGTTATTATCTAAAAAAATAGTTACATACGTAAACTGCTGCAAGACTGCCTATTACATGGGCTATTAATGATACTTTCAGGCTATATCTTATATCTTTTATATTTAAGGCACCAAAGTATATTGAAATAGTATAAAATATTGTTTCTGTCGAGCCCATCATAACTGCAGCAATTCTACCTTCTATTGAATCAACTCCATATTGCTTTATTATATCCGTCATAACTCCAAGGGCTCCACTCCCTGAAAGGGGCTTTATAAGTATCATAGGCATTACTCCCTCTGGAATATTTAAAAACGCTGATAAAGGTTTTAATATATATATAAAATAATCCATTGCACCAGATTTTTTAAAGACATCTATTGCAAAAAGCATTGTTAAAAGATAGGGGGCAATGCTATATACAGTTGAAAATCCTTCCTTAACGCCATCAATAAAAGTTTCATATACTCTTACCTTCTTTAGGAATGAAAAAACTAATATAAAAAACATAAACGCAGGAATTATATAAATACTATAATCCATATAATCCTCCTATATTTTCATTCATCAAAGGATTGAAATAATGCGTTAAGTATAAGTCCGCTTATTAATGCTATTAAAGTTGTAAGTATTGTTGGTACTATTATATCTGATGGATTCTTTGCATTAAGCCCCGCTCTTATTGATATAACTGTAGTTGGGATTATTTGTATACATGCTCCATTTATTATAATAAAAGTTATCATATAGTTAGATGCCCTTTTTTTATCTGTATTTATATTTTGAAGTTCTTTCATAGCCTTAATTCCAAAGGGCGTTGCAGCATTATTCAGTCCCATCATATTAGTTGCTATATTCATTATTATATTGCCAACAGCTTTTTTATTTTTCTTTTCAAGACCTGGGAATATAATCCTCATTAAAGGAGATAAAATCTTTGCAATTATATCTATTATCCCAGATTTTTCACATAGTTTCATTATCCCAGACCATACAGCCATAATACCGCAAAGAGCTATTAAAAGCTCAATCGAGCTTTGGGCTGAATCTGTCATTGCCTTTAAAAGCCCTCCTGCATCCTTCTTTATCATAAAAGTAATAATCCCTGATGCAAGTATTATAAACCATATCCAATTAATCATTAAACCACCCCTAATTATGTCTATGTATAAAGCAGTTATAATATTATTTCATTTTGTTCTTGGTTTTTGGAACGGTTAGTGTGAAAAAGTTTTCTCCATCCTTGGTGCCAGGCACCAAGGATGGAGAAAATAGTTTGGAAGTAGTAATGAGGGACGGTTACTTATTTTACCTAATTAAAATATAATTAGTCCATGTTTACCCCTTGTAACATTTCAGTAGTGTCAAATTCATTTCTATTATGAATTTAATACCTTATCCTTCTGATGAAATATTTTTCATATTTATTAATAAATAAGTAACTGTCCTCCTTTATACTCTTTATCATCTGTGGCTGTCTACCGTTATCCCGTAATACTTGCTGATATTAATGAGGGAATTTGTACCTTTGTCGCATAAATAAGTAACCGTCCCTCATTACCTCATTACTACTAAAAAAGCAGTATAAAGGCAAAAGCCTTTATACTGCTTTTTCATAACATTCTCCAAAAATTGTATCGCTTTTTTTAATGTATCCCTTCTGGGCTAATATTTCAAGGCAGTTTTTTAAGGAATCAACGTCCTTTATGTCCGTTTCTATGTTTTTTAATACATTTAATAATTCATTAGGATATATAGGAAGATAATCTTGTATTTTTTCGTATATATCCTCATATTTCTTATTGTTCATATTTTGAAGCTCATCAAAGGGGTTCTCTGTGTGAACGCTTGTTGTTTTAGCCATTCTTATCCTAACTGCAATAGTTCGTCCGAATATTGCCGAGGAAATAAAAGTATCTCCCGATTGAAGATACGGAAGCCTCTTTGCTTCCTCTATAGTTATGTCAGTTTCTTCTTTTATTGTATCTATGTCTGATGCCCTTACAGTCCTGAAAACAAGCTTTGTATTAAGCTGAGCAGTTACAGTTTCATCTAAAAGAGCAGGCCTTTGAGTAGCAAGTATCAAAAACACACCGTATTTTCTTCCTTCCTGTGCAATTTCCTTTATAATGGATTTTGCTGAAGTATCATAGCCCTTTGGTACGAAGTTGTGGCATTCATCAAAGGCTATTATAAAGGGTGGAAAATAATCCATTGCCTCTCCAAGCTGAAGTCCGTCCCTGTAATCCCTTCTTTTATGATAAAGTGAAGTTATTACATAAGAAGCAAATACGTTCATTATTTTTAAAGGGCCTTGCACAACCGCAGTTTTTCCAAGCATTAAGCAATTTTCTATCTCTTTTATATCATTGGTAAAAAGTCCTTCTCTGTTGAGCCTTTGTAGCCTCCATAGCACTCCATTTACAGACTGTGCTGGCAAAGTTCCATATTTTTTATAAACATCAAGCATTCTTTTATACTTATCCTGTTCCACGCTATCCTGGGCGCTATTAAAAAGCTCTGATATTTTTCTTTCATTTCCTATTTCAAGGGCTTCCTTTAATAGCATCACTCTTTCTTCAAAACTATGATAAATGTCTCTTTTTTTATGAAGCTGCTCTACAACAGACATCATAGGCTCTGTAAAGCTTCCAGGGGAGGCAGCTGCAATAATTGCTGTTAAATCCCTTGTATTAAGGTCTGAAAACTTAATCCCGACATGTCTACCTATTTGAAGGCATTTAAACTTATCCTTAAAATCACTTCTATACTTTGCATCTAAAATATCAAATGATGTTGAAAAATCCATTTCATAATGAGGATCAAGAACAATAGTGGGAATTGACAGCTTCATAATCTCTTCAAGTATAACCCTCATACCAAAGGATTTACCAGATCCTGAACCTCCAAATATGCCTATATGCGGATACTGCTGCATTGATTTTATATCAAATATGAAAGGAACTCCCTTTTGTTTAGTTACTTTACCGTTTTGCAAAAGGCAAAGCAAATCCTTATATTCATTATCTAATGTGTCATCCATTTCTTCGGTACTTTTTACAACTCCAAGAACAAGCCCCTCTTCAGGAGCAGATTTAACTAAAAGTCCCTTTACCTCGTCAAAGGAAGGATACCTTATGCTTGAGCCTGTTGTAACCGGATACTGGGCTTCTACTATAAGCCTTATTTTTGCAATATATATAGTATTTTCATCAATATTATATCCAAGAGCTTTTAATGACTCTATAACCTTACTATCTCCCATCTCACCATTTATATTAAAAGGTATATATTTGTTATATGACGAAGTTTCAACAACTTCGCCTAAAAGATCCCCCAAATGTTCATCTTCTATTATTAATATCTGATTTATTTTAAAAGGCTCTTTATCTGATACAGCATAAACCTCCTGCTGGTTTGTAATTCCTGCAACTTTCATAACAAAACCTCCTATCTTTTGCTCCTTTTAGGGTTTAATATTCTCTCCCTTATATCTTTGCTTATAGTGCTTTCAATTAATGCTTTTACCATATCGTCACTTATTTTTACTTCTTTGTCTACTATATCAAGCCATAACGGAATTCCTCTGCCCTTTAAAGGTGTTAATGTGTATATCAAGCTACAGTATGATAGTGCAGCTTGAAACTGCTCTTCAATAAAATCAAGGCCTGCAACCTGAGGATCTTCAGAAAATCTTATATAACAAGATTTTATTCCTCTTTCGGTCTTTGTAGTCTTTATATTATCTTTAAGAAGCAGCATCTCCCCAGTTTCAAGTATTCCAAAAAGTATATCCCTATCATAAAAGTTTTCATTTTTAATATCCATCTTATATCCTATTATATCAATTATATCCCTTGTTTTAACTTCCTCAGTAACCCCAATTATAATTTTATTTTTTAATATTGCTTTCCTTTTAAATCTTTCCCATTCATCACCGCAGTCAATCATATAATGCATAAGCGAGCCATCCATAAGTATAATATCTGATTTAAAATTGTCCATAGCCTGTGATGCTGCCTCAAGTTCAAGCTTTGACATTAACGCCCTTCTTTTTACCTCATCTTTATTTTGTCCCTCATCTTCCTCAAATAAAGGAACATAGACATCCTGCAGCAGTATATCCTCACTTTGAATAGTTGACTTTGCAAGGGCTTGTATTAAAGATATGTAATGAGGATATATGCCTCCATAGCTGTTTATAGAGCCATCAACCCCAACTATACCATTCCCTGTAGTTACCTTTTCAATATCTTTTTCATCAAGTTTTGAAAGTTTAATTGGAGTTCCTACTATATCAAATAATAGAGATTTAACCTTTTGATGTTCTATTATCTTATATTTATCTTTAAATTTGCAATCAATTAAATGAAGTTTTTGCTTTAGTAAAGTATAATCCATATTTTCACCTCATTAAATATTCTAAAACAAAATTAAATTTTTGTAATATATTTATTCAAATCAGGAATAACATTCCATTTATTGTCTTAATTTTTAAATAATTGAATCTTGAAGGTGTAAATTGCTAATTATATTAATATATACATATCGTTAATAAAGATTATTGCAATAAATATCCCCATTTTCTGAATTTTAATATATTTGTTTGCAAATATTAATTTTTATAAAAATTGTTTTTACATATTGACTTTAATTGGTAGTTTTGTTATTATCTTAGTAGTACTTGTCGAATATTGTTGTAGGAGGTAGTAAAATGAAATCAACAGGTATTGTAAGAAGAGTAGACGAATTAGGAAGAGTAGTTATTCCAATTGAACTTAGAAGAACGCTTGAAATTGGCGAAAAAGATGCCCTTGAAATCTACGTTGATGGCGAACAAATAATATTAAAGAAATATCAGCCAGCATGTATATTCTATGGAGATGCAAGGGATGTTGTAAACTTCAAGGGTAAGAATATTTGTAAAGCATGTCTTGCTGAATTAAAGCAAGAATAAGTTACATAAAACCTGTGGCAACACAGGTTTTTATTTTATATCAAGGCTGTATTTATAAACCTCAGACTTAGGAAGGTTCCTCTCCTTTGCAACCTTTTTTATTGCATCTTTTTTTGGAATTCCCTCTTTAATATACATCATTATATGCTCGTCAATAGGTATGTCTTTAAGCTCATTTATTCTTTCTATCTCTTTTTCCTCTCTGCTTTTCCCTTCAAGAACTATTACATATTCTCCAAGGGGTTTTTTATCTTCATAAAGTTTAATAGCCTCTGAGAGTGTACATCTTATTATCTCTTCATATTTTTTGGTAAGCTCCCTGCAAAGAGCGATTTTTCTATCACCAAAATGGGAATATAAATCTTCAAGAGTTCTTATAAGTTTATGCGGTGCTTCATAGAATATTATCGTCCTTTCTTCATCTAAAAGCTTATCCATCCTTTCCTTTCTACCTTTTTTATCCGTCGGTAAAAACCCTTCAAAAACAAATCTTGAAGTGGAAATTCCTGACACAACAAGCCCATATATCAAAGCTGCTGGTCCTGGTATAAGATATAAAGGTATGTTATTTTCAATAGCAAGTTTTACAAGTCCCTCGCCTGGATCAGATATTCCAGGGGTTCCTGCATCAGTAACAAGAGCTACGTTTTTACCTTCAATTACCTGTTTTATAATCTTTTCTCCACTTTCTATCTTGTTATGTTCATGATAGCTTATAAGAGGCTTTTTTATATCAAAATGATTTAAAAGTTTTAAGGTTTGTCTTGTATCCTCAGCAGCTATAAAATCAACGCTTTTTAATATATTAAGGGCCCTTAAGGTTATATCCTCAAGGTTACCAATAGGAGTCGCAACAAGATATATAGTTCCAGCCATCTTAACACCTTCCGTAGATTTTTAATATTTCATCTGTATAGCTTCCATCATCATTATATACATAAAGAGGATCTTCAATCTTCAAAAAATCCCCTCCTGACTTTGAAGCCTCAATAAGAACCATCCTGGGACTTTTAGATACATAAGGATGTATAAATCTTAACCTCTTGGGAACAAGCTTATTTTTATTAAGACAAAGTATTATTTCATTTAACCTCTCTGGCCTATGTATCATATAAAACCTTCCTTTAACCTTTAAAAGCCTTGAAGCTGAGTATATTAACTCATCAAGGCTTATTAAAATCTCATGCCTTGATATAGCTTTCTTATCCTTGGGATTTATAAGCCCTGTACTTATTTTCTTATATGGAGGGTTTGATATAACAACATCATAGCAGTTTATGCCTATATATTCAAAGCAGTTTTTTATATCCATAGTATAGATTTTTATTTTATCCTCAAGGCTATTTAAAGCTACGCTACGCCTTGCCATATCGGCAACTTCTTCCTGAATTTCTACTCCTGCTACTTCAATAGGGTTATATTTTGCATAGGTTAAAAGGGGAATAATCCCTGTACCTGTTCCAAGATCAACTGCTTTTTCTTTTCTTCTTATATAAGCAAAATCTGAAAGAAGAACAGCATCAATGCCAAAGCAAAACCAACTTGGGTTTTGTATTATTTTAAGGTTTTTAATTTGAAGATCATCTATTCTTTCTCCATTCTTTAGCAAATTTATCTCCCCTAAATGTTATTCATATTATATTATAGTGTATAACAAAAACTTTAACAAATATAATAAAAGGTAAATTAAAAAAGGCCTTAAGGCCTTTTTTAAAACTAATACCTATTATTCTTGTACTGGAGCTCCAACTGGGCAAACATTCGCACAGTTTCCGCAGTCAATGCAAGTTGCTGCATCGATAACATACTGAGTATCTCCCTGGCTGATTGCATTTACAGGGCATTCTGGAGCGCATGCACCACAGCTTACACAAGCATCTGTGATTTTATATGCCACACTGTCCACCCCCCTTAAAGATTATAAAATACATCCCATTCCATTTTATCACTATATGTCATTTATGAAAAGTATTTCTTTTTATTTATCCTTTTGCATATTTTCATCATCAAGTATCATTTCTATATCCTCTTCTTCTCCTACCTGCTGTATCTCTTTCTCTATTTCTTCCTCTGTTATTGTATTATGTTCATAATCTCCTGATACAAGTTCTACATCATATATAGAGTAGCTTCTTATTTCAGTTTCGTCATCAGGAGTCTTTATTTTAACCTTTACAGACTCTTTTAATATATTATTTTCCACAACTTCTCCTTCCCCATCACAGGTTCTTACTATTGAACCTACGGTTGGAGTTTTCATCCTTATATTTTCATAGGTACACTGCTCAAAGTTAAGGCAGCACATGAGCCTGCCGCAAACTCCTGAAATCTTTGTAGGATTTAATGAAAGGTTCTGCTCCTTTGCCATCTTTATTGAAACTGGCTCAAAATCTCCAAGGAAAGTTGAACAGCACATAGGCCTTCCGCAAGGTCCAAGTCCTCCAACCATCTTTGACTCATCTCTAACGCCTATCTGCCTAAGTTCAATCCTTGTCCTGAAGATAGCAGCAAGATCCTTAACAAGTTCCCTAAAATCAATCCTTCCATCAGCGACAAAATAAAATATTATTTTATTATTATCAAAGGTATATTCAACATCAATAAGCTTCATTGGGAGGTTGTGTTCGCCAATTTTTTTAAGGCATATTTCAAAGGCCTCTTTTTCTTTTGCTTTGTTCTCTAAATTCTTTAGTTTATCTTCATCATTTGCAACCCTGATTACTTTTTTCAAAGGAGCAACTATGGAGGACTCATCAACTTCCCGTGGCCCTATTACAACTTCACCAAACTCAAGACCTCTTGCAGTTTCTACAATAACAAAATCTCCTTTTTTTAATGAGTATACATCAGGGTCAAAGTAATATATTTTCCCTGCTTTTTTAAATCTTACGCCAACAACAGTTATCATATTAAACCTCCTGAATATTTAAAAGCATATCCTCAATTGTCAATTGATAGTTCAAATAGTCATCAAGTTTCTTTTTCGTATCTGCTAATATATTGATTATTTTACTCGCTTTGTCAAATGATAAAATTTTACACTCTTCTATTAATGTTTCATAAATATCCTTATTTATTATACAATCTTTGTCTTTAGTTAATTTTAGTATAACAATATCTCTAAGAACAGATATCATTATATCAAATATCTCATTTATATTTTCTTTTTCTGATAAGAAAAAATCCAATCTATCCATTATGGTTATTTTATCTGACCTAATAATATCCTTTAAAGCCTTAGTAGCTTCCTCTCTTAACAATACGTATTTACTGTCAAGATATTTTAATGCATTACCAACTATACCATCACTAAGGGAAGATAACGTTTTTGCTTTTTCTTTTTCTATGCCTTGATTTATTAAATATTCTTCTATCTTATAAGGTGCAACCTTTCCAAGATGAAATACCTGACACCTTGAAGTTATAGTGTCAAGAATTAAATCAAATTTTTCTGCAAGTAATATTATAGTCGTATCCTCTATTGGCTCTTCAAGAGTTTTTAATAATGCATTCTGACCTTCCAATGTTATTTTATCCGCACCTTTGACTATAACAACCTTTTTATCTCCTTCATAAGGCTTTATATTCACATCATTTATTATCTCTCTTATAATGTCAATACCTATGCTCTTTGAAGATGATATAACCTTAACATCAGGATGATTCCCGTGTTGTACTTTTATGCAGGATATGCATTTACCACAAGGTTTTTGTTCCCCCTTGCATAATAGTAAAGAAGCAATATATTTTGCAAAGATACTTTTCCCTATGCCCTCTGGTCCTACTATCATAAAAGCATGGGACAGCCTCCTATTGTTATACATATTCATTAATGCATTCTTTACAAACTCCTGTCCTACAACTTCGAACAATATATCACCTCAAAGCTTTAAATTTTTTCAAATCTATCAACATCAAGAACAAATACCGTTGCACCACCAATTGTAACTTCGATTGGATTTGGGATATAAACCCCAGTTGCACCCAAAACAGGTGACGGTGGAGAGATTACGCCTTTTCTTGTTTTGCATACATCCTGAATTATGTTCATAACATCATCAAGCTTCTCCTTCTCAACCCCTATAAGCAGTGTAGTGTTGCCGGATTTTAAAAAACCTCCTGTAGTTGCAAGCTTTGTAACTCCAAAGCCCTCGTCAGTTAAGGTATTTATAAGCTCAGCAGCATCATCGTCATGAACTATGGCAATAATTAGTTTCATAAGAAACCTCCTTTTCATATTTTTCTATTTTTTCAACTATCATTGAATGTATAACATTAATATCTCTATTTGCGTCTATTTCAACTATTCTTTTGTACTTATTTTTTAATTTATTATAGCCTTCATATACTTTTTGATGGAATAAAATATCTTCCTGCTCAAGCCTGTCAAGCTCCCCGCCTTTACTTTTTCTTTTTATTCCAACTTCAGCAGGTAAGCTAAGCAAAAAAGTAATATCCGGATTTAATCCTTGTGTTGCATAGAAGTTTATATTTTCAATCATCTCCTCTCCAAGTCCTCTTGCATAGCCTTGATAGACAATTGAAGAGTCAACAAATCTATCGCATATTACTATTTTACCTGATTTTAGTGCAGGAATTATGACTTCATAAACATGCTGTGCCCTTGAGGCTGCATATAACAATGCTTCACATACAAAGGACATACCCTTGTTTTCAGGATCTAATATTACATTTCTTATCTTTTCACTTATTTGAGTTCCTCCTGGCTCCCTTGTTAATAAAACTTCCCTTCCTCTTTTTTTAAAGTAATCATTTAGTAGATTTATCTGTGTAGTTTTCCCTGAACCGTCTGGTCCTTCGAATGTAATAAATATTCCTTTCATAAGTGCCCCCATATCTACATACTTTTTTTAAAGTAACCTTAAAATTCAACAGTGTCAATATATTCTCCCTTATAATCAGACATACCATTTAATGCTATGCCTTTGCTTTTAATGTATTCAATATACTCTATTATATCATAAGTTATTACTTCTCCTGGAATAAGAATCGGAATCCCTGGAGGATAAGGTGCAACCATCTCCCTGCTAATAAGCCCTAAAGATTCCTTAAGCTTAACTTTCCTTCCTTTTTTGTAATATGCCTCTTTAATATTTAAAGCAGTTTTATATTCTAAAAATTTTATATCTATACTGCAATCCATTTTAGGATTTTCATTAATTGATATATCCTTTAAAGCATCATATAACTTTTCAAAGCTTTCCTTTGTATCACCTACACTACAAACAAGTACTACATTATTAATATCCGACATTTCAACCTGAATATGATATTTATATCTTAATATATGTTCAAGCCTTTTACCACCTATTTGGGATGATATAACAATTCTTGCAGGATCTATATCATATATTTTTGCCCTTCCTTTATAGGATATATCAATGATTTTAAACATATCTATGTCTTTAACTTTATTTTTAAAGTCAGCAATATAATCAATAAGCTTATCTAATAACTTTTCTCCTCTCTTTTCCATTATATATCTTGCACTATCGATTGATGCCATAAATATATAAGAAGGGCTTGTTGTCTGATGTGCCCTTAACATGAATCTAATGCCTTCACTATCAATATTTTCACCGATGTTTAAGATTGCTGTTTGAGTTAAAGAAGGGGTAGTTTTATGCATGCTTACAGTACAAGCATCTGCTCCAGATACCATAGCACCTTTTGGAAATTTATCATTAAAATAAAAATGTGCCCCGTGTGCCTCATCAACAAGTACAAGTATATTCCTCTTATGAGCCTCACTTATTATTTTTTCAAGGTTACAACAAGTACCGTAATATGTTGGATAGGTCAACACTATTGCCTTTGCATCAGCATTTTTATCCATTACCTTTACAACTTCTTCTTCATCTATTGATGCTGCTATATTAAATTCATTAAGAATTGTTGGATTTATATAAACAGGGTTTAAATCCCCAAGAAAGCATGCCATATAAACTGATCTATGACAGTTCCTTTGAATTATTATCTTATCCTTAGGTTTTGTAACACCCATAATCATACTATATATTCCACAGGTACTGCCATTTACTAAAAAGAAGCTCTCCTTTGCCTTAAATGCTCTTGCAGCTTCCTCTTGTGCTTTTAAAATCATTCCTTCTGGTATATGAAGATTATCAAGTCCTAAAACCTCTGTACTATCTATTCTATAAAGATTTTGCTTTATTATTTCAAGCTCTTTAAAAGCCCTTTTATTGTTTTTATGCCCCGGTATATGAAAAGGAATGTTGTTTTCATCAGCATATTTTAAAAGTCCATCTAGTATAGGCATATCCTCCAAAGCTACCATCTCCCATGTTTATTAATTTAATTATATTATATAGTTTCAAAAGTTACTACAAATATGTTATATAAAAATCCACATAGTAAATAATAATATTAGTAACGCTAAGGAGTGATTATATGGAAAACAGTATAAGATATTCTATTAAAAGAATAATAGATTGCAAAAAAGAAAAGCTTGAACATATAGTTGACTTTATGTATAAAAATCCTGAATTGCCAAGCAGAGAAGAAAAATCCTTCTCCTTACTTACAAGCATTTTAAAAGAAGAAGGGTTTAATATTGAAACAGATATCGCCGGGATAAAACATTCATTTAAAGCCCAATATGGTAAAAATAAAATATCAGTTGCTTATATCTGTGAATATGATGCTGCTAAGAATTTAGGTCATGTATTTGGTCATAACATAACTTGTGCTATAAACATAGGGGCTGCAATAGCACTAAAGGAAGTTTTAGATAAAGTAGGAGGAAGTGTAATCGTAATAGGTTCTCCTTCTGAAATGAACATGTCTGGTAAAATTGAAATGATGAAAAAAGGAATATTTAATGGAATAGATGCAGTAATATGCGGTCATGCAATGGATAAGACCTGTGAAAGCGGTTCATCCCTTGCTATGGCTTTAATGGATATTGAGTTTAAAGGCAAAAGTGCCCATACCTCTATAAACTTTAATGAAGGTATAAATGCCCTTACCCCAGGCATAACATTCTTATCCCTAATTGAAAGGTTAAAAGTTAAATATTCTAATTCTATATTTATAAATACAGTAATTAGAAAGGCTGGAGATGATATAAACGTTATACCCGATGAGTGCCTTTTAACCATTATGGTAAAGGCTGTAGATATGAATATACTTGATATAGTATGTAAAAGCATTGAAGAATGTGCTAATTTTTCATCAAGCCTTCATAGCTGTAAATCTTCAATTAACTATGTTGGAGAGAAATATATGCCACTAAAAACCAATGAAAAGCTTTCTATGCTTGTCTGCCATAATTTAAAAGAATGTGGAATACTTGAAATCCACGGGCCATTAAATCTTATGGCAAGCCTTGATTTAGGCAATATAAGCTACAATATACCAACTGTTCATCCGTACATAGGGATATCAAACACCCCTGTAAAGTATTATACTAAAGAATTTTGTGAAGCTACTATAACCCCTTATGCAAAGGAACAAATGCTAAAAGCTGCTGCTGCTCTTGCAATAACTGGTGCTGATATAATTCAAAAACCAGATATATTAAGCTGATTTGTTCTGCTGTATAAAAAGCGCCAAAATTTGGCGCTTTTTATACAGCTATATTGTTCTTATTTTTAATAGTTTCAATCTTACTTAAAAAATCACTGCTTGGCTGAAAATAAAAGCTATATATTTTACCTTCCTTTTTAAAAAGACATCTATAAACATCTTTTCTTTTGCATCCACATGTAAAATTATATATCTTTTCTGCATCGCTTCTTTTTTCATTGCTTCTATCAATAGAAAGAACTTGTTTTATATTAAGATTAAGCTCAACTTTTCTCTTATTGCCAATAATTTTTTCAATTATAAGCTCATTATCAATTATACAATACTTATATCTTGTCCTGCATCTTTGCCATATTCTATAAGATACAATAATTGCAATAGGCATTAAAATATATCCTACATAAGTGAGCTCATCAAAGAACTTGTTAGGGTTTAAAAAAAACATAAATAAATCAAAAAATGCTATTATAATAGTTGCTGCAAAAGTTAGTTTTACTAAATATCTTCGTTTGTAATCTACTATTTCCCTATACAATATCCCCATAACTATCTCCTCTTGCTATATTTATTTGAAACATAGTAAATTATATAATGGAGATAGCAAAATTACTAATTCAAAATAACCCTTTTATAACCCTTAAAATCCTATTATAGCTGTTTATATATATTTATCATCATACTCCTTGATTAATATAAATATGTCTTTGCTTTTTATATTATTCCATTGCAATTATATTAGCATCAATAACATCATTTATATTTTTTATCTGTTTAATCAGTTCATCAACTGCTATTTCCATATTTGACATATCTACTGTAATTGTAACATTGGCAGCTTTATTAATAGGTATATCTTGATTTATAGTAAGTATATTTCCTTTATTCTCTGCTATTTTACTTAATATAGCCGACAGAGCTCCCGGTTTATGGTTTATAAGGAAAGAGAAAGTTGCCTTATGACCAATCATCCCTTCAGATAATAAAAATATGTAATCCTTATATTTATAATAAGTACTTCTACTTATACCTATTTTAGATACTGCATCAGATATATCCTTTGCTCTGCCAGTGCTCAAAAGCTCCTTTACCTGTACTACTTTTATAAATATTTCTGGAACAGCTTTCTCATTTACAAGATAGTATTTTTGAATCATATAAATCCCTGCTTTAATATGTTTTTGTAATATTAGCATTAAAACTTGTTCTGCTATAAATATTATCAAATTTGTATTTATATATGGTTAAACCATCCTTAACATAAAAAGTATAACACTTTTTGTTTTTAAAATCATCCCTGTAAAGTATAGTTTTACACAAATCATCTGATAGCTTTACAATATCATCAAAGGAAGCTACCTCTATTGCATCCTTATCATTAAATTCTGCATCTTCTTTTAACTGTGCAATCCTATAGCCGTTTTGTTTTATAATCTTTTTTATATATTTTTCAGTTAAATCTAAAGAATCCAACGGAGTAGTAAATATAATAAGAATTATAAAGGATGTAATGCTTACTAAAAGAATCAAAGAATAATATATTAACTTTTCAATATATAAAGGAGAAATTTCTTTATATGTTTTAGTTATAGAACCTGTTTTATGCTCCTTTAACTTCCCTTTTATTTCAAAGTATTTTACATTAAGAGGCATATCAATAGTTGGCGATAAGCTTTCCTTAATCATTTCATCATTTAAGTTTCCTTCTATATCTATATTCCATGTAACTGTCATTTTTACATTACAGTATATACCTGTAGATTTTATTATCTCAGAAACATAATCGTTAAAATAATTATATTTTATAGGAACCTCTCTATTAAAATTTAGTTCTTTACTTTCACATTCAAAGGTTGTTTCTGGCAAAAGAGTGAACTCTTTTTGCCAGATAGGTTTTATTCCTTTTTCATTTTCATTATCTTGAATATATCCTTCAATATGTGCTGTTACTTTATACCTTCCTCTTAAATTAAAGGGCCTTTCAGAATTGAAACTATATTTTAAATTAGTCTTTATATAATCAATATAATTAGTTATGTAAATATCTCCCGGTTCCAGGATATTTTGTGTATATATCATGTTTGGAAGCAACAGTACATTATAATCAATTGTAGCATCGTTTGAGTATGAAGTGACATTATATTTCTTTTCAATATATTTTTTGTACTTTATAGTATAATATATTAAAAATACCATACATAAAAAAGCTATAATAGATAAGAAAATGCAAATTAATCTAATATATTTATTTATTTTATATCTATATAAACTTAACTTCATAAACCTCAATCCTACACCCAAAAGTAAAATTCATATCTTACTGGACTGCTTTACATTTATCTTTATTGTAAATTTTACATAGGAGTTCATTGCATTATTTTCTTTTGACGGGATGAAAAGCTTTATACCGTTTTTATAGCCTGAAAGATTATCCTGATTATTTGGCGGCAAACCAAATATTATACATTCCCTGGGTTTTAGCTGCTCCCATTTAAGTAACTGATTTAAATTATTTTGTAAATAGCGAAGTGAAAAGGAGTTTTCTATAGATTTTTTAAAATATATCCTGCCATTTTCATCACTTTTATTATATTCTAAATTTACTTTAATAGCATCTAATAAATAGCTTGGAGTTAAAGGATCTATATTTACACTTACATTATCAATAGTTACAGGAATTGTACCTGTATTTTTAATTTTAAATATGCAATTTGCTTTGCCACCAGGGAATAGATTATATAAACTTACTTCCAAAACTTCACCTTTATTTATAATACTCCCATTTATAAGGTTTGTGCTTCTTTCTTCAAAAAGCTCTCCTCCACCACTTTGAGGATAATCTGCTATTTTCATAATCATAGGATAATTTCCATCTTCCACAAATTCAGTACTTAATAATCCTACAGATATTTGGTTTGAAATATCAATGGTTTTGTAAAATAAGCTATACCCAACACCTAATAAAAGAAATATTATAGATAAAAAAATATAGATAGCTTTAACTCTTTTCATAATATGTTTCTCCAGATATTTCTAAACATCATAATATCTTGTTCATTTTTTCTATTGAGCATTAAATTGCTTATAGACAGCCTTTGCATTAAATTTTACGGTTGTGTCTTGTGGTGCACTATCAAGTACATTTACTGTGAAAACAAAATTTTCTTGCTGGCCTACATCTAATACAGGCACTTGATTTACTAAATTAACAAGTAGCCAATCTGGTACATCTAAGAAGTTAAAAGTTCCATCTTTAACAGGAATTGTTCCTTCATTTTTAATTGGAATAGTAATTGTTGCAATAGCATTAGGATATAAATTGTTTAAAGTAACTGTTGCAGTGTTTTTAGTTTCATCTACAGCTACAAATCCATTTGCTACATTGTTATTATCAGAATTCCATATAATCGATGAACCACTTTGCTGGAAATTAACGTCCAGTTTCCCTGTTTGAACTGTGCTATTAATGGTTAAAGAATCTGTCCAGGCTGCATATCCAACACCTGCCAAAATCATTGATAACGACAATATAATAAGCATTATTCTTGTTTTTTTCATAATATCAAACCTCCTTAATAATTTTATAAATATAAAGAAGTATTAAATTATGAAATTCAATTAAATGCATATTTTAGTTCATTATCTTTAGCTTTGAGCATTAAAACTGGCAAGCCTATTTTAGGTATTACAGCAATTACTATACCTTTTATTTCTTTTGAGCTTATAAGCTTATCATCAGCATCTTTGTTATTATCGCCTTTCGTAACATATTTAATTTCATTACCATCCACTTTTAATTCTATTATTCTATGAAATATGCTTATATTATCTTTTCTATATTCTAATATCTGTCCGATCTTTAAATCCTTTGCATTAACCTTTTTTACAATTATAACATCTCCAGGATTTATAGAAGGCTTCATACTTCCTGTTGCAATAACTACAGGTCTTACAGGGAATACCCCTAATACAAACCATACTGATAATATAGAAGTTATACTCATTATAATCCAAGCCTTTAGGTTTTCTTTTTTATAATTTCTTCTCATTTCTTTCTTATCTTCAAATAAATATATATACTGTATAATCATAAGACTAATAATTGGGTATAATGTATCGATAAAAGATTTAGTAATCAATCTTAAATCCGGCAGTATGGGGCTTAACCATTCAAAGGCCCTTATTACAGAAAAATATATTATTGAAAAACTTGCTCCACCTAAATATACAATATATGTTGCAAAGATGTTCTCTGACAAGGATGCAAGCACATATTTTAATATATACTGCATTATTGCATACATGCTATGTATACCCTTTATCATATTTAAAGGTAAATCCATTAACGTCATAACTATGGTAGTAATAAAAATAATTATGATTTGTCTATTACCTTTTAATCCATTTACAATATAAGCTCTTAAACTTTCCTTACCTATCAAACAAGAAAAGACCATGATAATATTAATTATTATCCCTTTTACTGTTAAGTTGTATGGACTTTTGCCAAATCCATCTATTAAACCTGCAAATATAAAAAGAGCTATCTTCATAAAAGCAAGATAACATATCCACCAGATTAAATTGTTTCTCAGTCTAATTTTGCAAAGAACCTTTTTTCTTGGAACAATATATACAATAAGCCCTATAAATGCCCAAAGAACTGGCTTTATAATATATACATATATGGTTGTATTAACAGCTTTATTGAAAGGATTTTTTTCAACAAAAAGCATTATAAATAAAATAAGTATCATTAATAAGTATATTTTTTTATTATTTTCTCTTATCTTACATATAAATTTCTCACCCATTCTTACCTCCTTACCTATAAATTTTATAGATAACCATTTAATAATTATTTCCTTAAATTACCGTTTTATTCATTATCTTGTAAACATAAGATGAGTATTAAATTAACAGTTTGATTTGGAAATTTTATTAATAAGATTTATAATAAAATATAGATTATCTTAATTAGGAGGTGTATAAAGGTGGATTTTAATAAAATAATAGATAGGTATAAAGATGAGCTTATAAAATCTACCCAGGAACTTTTAAGAATAAAAAGTGTAGCTAAGGGTGATGCTGGAGAAGGGAAACCCTTTGGTGAAGATGTAGCTAAGTGTCTTGATGTAGCACTTAAAATATCAGAGCAGCTTGGATTTAAAACTTGTAATATAGATGGCTATGCTGGATATGCTGAATATGGAGAAGGTGAAGATTATATAGGGGTTTTAGGTCATATAGATGTTGTTCCCGAAGGAGATGGCTGGCTCTATCCTCCTTATGGTGCTGAAATCCATGATAATAGGATTTATGCAAGGGGAGCTATTGATGATAAAGGCCCTACAATAGCAGCACTTTATGGCCTTAAAGCTATTAAAGAATCAGGCGTTAAATTATCTAAAAAGGTCAGAATAATATTTGGAACAAACGAAGAAAACGGAAGTACTGAAATAGAATATTATCTTTCAAAGGAAAAGCCTCCAGTTGCAGGTTTTACCCCTGACGCTGACTTCCCAATAATACACGCTGAAAAAGGAATTACTATGTTCAATGTCGTAAAAAATTTAAACATAAAACCAAAAGAAGATATAACAATAAAGTACATAAAAGGCGGTCATAGGCCAAATATGGTCCCTGATTACTGCGAAACAATGGTAATATCAAAAAATCCTTATGATATTGAGCATTCAGCAATGGAGTTTGCTAAAGAAAAAGGTTATGAATTTAAAACAGAAGTGAAGGATAATTCTGTTGTTATAAAGTCCTATGGAGTTTCAGCCCATGGAAGCACCCCAGAACTTGGTAAAAACGCTGTAATGCAGCTTCTATCCTTCCTTGGCACCTTAAACCTTGGTGAATGCGATATTGCTAATTTTATTAACTTTTTTAATAAGTATGTTGGATTTGAAATTGATGGAAAATCCTTTGGAGTTTATCTTGAAGATAAGGCTTCTGGTAAGCTATCCTTCAATGTTGGAGTTATTGAAATGGATGAAGATAAAGTATCTATGGCTCTTAATTTAAGATATCCTGTAACATATAAATATGAAGATATGATGAACCCATTTAATGAAAGGATTTCAGAAATTGGACTTAAGATTGAAAATATGATACATCAAAAACCTCTTTATTATCCTGAAGATCATTCATTAATAAAGACTCTTCAAAAGGTTTATACAGAACAGACAGGGCAAAGAGCTACTTTACTTGCAATAGGTGGTGGAACTTACGCAAAGGAAATGCCAAACATAGTAGCTTTCGGACCAATATTTCCTGGCAAACCAAATCTTTGTCATCAAGTAAATGAGTATATTGAAATAGATGATTTAATTCTTAGTGCAAAAATTTATGCCCATGCAATATATGAACTTGCAAAGTAAGTGAAAATAAAAAATCTCCAGCAATTCATATTAAAATTGTTGGAGATTTTTTATTTTAAGGAAAAATAATATACATCATAATAAATAAAAGAGCTATCCCTGGAACCCCTAAAAGTCCTGTAATTGATGCAGTAATTATGTTTAAAGGTATTATAAAATTCACAGTTTTTCCTATGAAAAAATTAAATAAAAAAATACATACCCCTGCAAAAACAATTTTAAAAGCTCCTTTTATTAATGACATACTTTTAAACTTAAGAGCTAAGACGATTATTCCTAATAATATTATAATAAATATATATAGTACAACATTAAAATCAAACACCATATTATACCTCCATATAATTATTTTCAATTTATTATATGGAGGTATAAACAAAATTAGGACATGTTTTTATTTTTGATTTCATTAATTCTTTCAAATTCTCTTGATTCTTTAGCTACTCTTAAAAGATATGAAAGTCTGGTTATAGCAGCCTTCTCCCTATATATAGCATAATCTATAAGCTCAGGCTCATTTACAGAATCGAAATACTGCCTTATATTTTCAAGTTCATTAATTGCTGATTTTATTTCCTCAATAATTTTGTTGTTAGTATTGTTTTTATAGTTTTTTAATATATTTAAATTAGCTATGGTCTTATTTATGAAACCTATATTTTTTATCAATTCTTTATTATCCACATAATTACCCCCTCTCTAATTTATTAATATTGTTTCCATATAGAGGGTATAATATACATGTTTTCCATAGTAGTTTGAAAAATAAATTTGTATATAAATATGTGGATGATTCTCTGTGGATAATGTGAATAAATCTGGTGATAACTTTGATAATTCATATCTTAACTGTATGCAATCTGTTGATAACTATGTGAATTTTACTCAACAGGCAAAATAAAAAAATAAAAGTACCTTTTGAATAACAAAAGATACTTTTAAATCTCAAGCTTTGCCATATTTTATAACTTCAACATCCGTTATCATCATAAGGCCTTCATTTACCATCTCTTTTACAATCGGAAGCACCTTTTCTATACGTTCTGCAGTATCAACTACTTCAACTATAATAGGAAGGCTTAAGGATAAATCCATAACCCTTGCAGTATGAAGACGCTTTTCCTGACCATATCCTTCTATTCCCCTTACAACAGTAACACCTGCTATACCATATTCTTTTAATTTTAATACAAGTGCATGATAAAGATTGTGCCCTTTATATTTTGAATCTTCACTTAAGTATATTTTTAAAAGTTTACACTTCCCACTAATATCCATAATCCTCTACCTCTTAAATAAATTTTCCTATCTTATATCCTATTATATAACCAATAATTCCTAAAAACAACGTAGATAATATATATATAAAGGCATTTATTTTTTCATTTTCTCCAAAGAGATTAAATCCTTCATACATAAAGGTTGAAAAGGTAGTATAAGCTCCTAAAAAACCATCCCCAAATAATAAATAAATATTTTTATTTACATCAGCACCACTTACAATTCCTAAAAGTATGGCACCAGTAATATTTATTATAAAAGTACCAACTGGAAAGGTAGTATTAGCTTTTTCAGCGATAATTTTTCCTATTTTAAATCTTGCAACGCTTCCTAATGCTCCGCCTATTCCAAGCAGTATAAAGTCCATTATTTCATCTCTCCTTCAATATTTTTCATGTCATCATATTCTTTTTTCACTATCTTTGATATTATCTCACGTGCCAAAACAATGCCAAAATAAGCAGAGGCAAGGCCCAGCATAACTGACGTCATTACATAATTTAATGCTGAAAAATAAAATCCTTTTTGAATAAGAATTACAGTTTCTTTGCAAAGAGTTGAAAAAGTTGTAAAGGCTCCTAAAAATCCTGTTCCAATTCCAAGCCTAATATCTATATCAAATTCCCAAATCTCTAATGCAATAGTTAATATAACTGCCAATAAAAAACTGCCTAAAACATTTATAATAAGAGTATTTAATGGTATATTTTCTTTATAATTATATATCTGTATGCCTTTTATAATAAACCTTGAAATAGCTCCAAAAGCTCCTCCAATAGCAATTAATATATATTTCCTCATTCTTACCCCTCCATCTTGCTGTTATTAATATTTTAATTACTTATAACATTTTCAATACAAATAAATGAAATATAAAAAAACCTACAAATAACTTTTATTGTTATTTGTAGGAGTCATTAGCCGAGGCATTTATGGTGAACTCCATCACCAAAAACATGGCATTAATATATCATATTTTATTATAATTTACAAGCAAATAAAATAAAAATGCAACCTTCATTAAAATCTCATATTAAATTATTTAAACTTTGCAGCTGAGTATATAATTGATTATAATTTATCATTTTTTCATTTAGTGTATATGCTAAATTCTTTAGATATTCACTTATTTCATCAATTTCATATTTCTTTAACTCAAGTCTCTCTTCTTCAATTATTTCTAATATAAGTTTTATTATGTTTTCATCTAATTTTTGCTTAGAATTGTTCACAATGCTATGATAAATATTAGAAACTCTAAGAACAGGTATATCACTATCATTAATAATATTCACATTTTCATTTGCAAATACAATAAGAGTTTGAACTTGTATGTATTCCCCACTATAGCCTTTCTCTTTAAGCTTATTATTTATCATTTTTTGAACTAATCCTACATGCCTGTATGTCTGCTCAGTAATATTTTTCATTATTTCTTCGCGTCCATTATTATATATCCTTTTCCATCTTCCATCTTTTTCTATTTTAATAGAGAAGTTAGAAGTTATTCCCAAATTCTTAACTTCAAGAGAAAATACTCCAAAGGGTGATACAATCAAATTATCATTTTCTATTGAAATTCCATCAACTTCAAATCTAACATTAGAATAATTATGTAAAATATCATTATAAATAGCCAATTGTCTATTTACTGCTTCTTCTCCTTCTATACCAACTTTTATAGAAAAATAATCATTTTTAAATACTTCAGACATATTTCTTAAATAGTTATTATAATTATGTAATATATTATTTATATTCATAATTTTGCTATGTATATTTAAATCTTCCAATACATCAATATTGATTTTATGTTTAATTTCATTATTAATCCTAAAAATATTGTTAATAAGTTCTAAATGAGGTTGCAGAATAATATTCATATTTTTAAATTCAGCATCTTCATTTATTTGTTTAATAGATAATATAAGGTTATTTAAATATTCCATCCTTTCGTCATTATTTAAATATACTTTTTTATCGTTTTCTATAAAATTTATATCGGGTAAAATAGTATTAATGTTGCCTTTAAACTGATAATATCTTTTCTGCTTGTCCAAAATCAAATTTCTTTTTATTTTTTCCTGCTTTTTTTTCTCTTCTATTTTTAAGTAATTAAGTAGTTTTTCTTTTTGATAAGCAGAATATGTTAGACCATAAACTAAAGTAATTATACCTAATATTGTTTTAAATATTAAAAACATTTTAGAAGTAAAAGCTAAATCTAAAAATGCAATAAGTATAAAATAGCATAGTATTATGTTAATCCACGTTATAACTCTGTTAATTAATACTTGCATATTTTTCCCCTCTTTTATATGTTCTAAGAACTTTTCATTGTTAAATATATTGCTATTTTTAAATATAAAAGACAGGGTCATTGCTGACCCATCTAAAAAATTATATTCTTATCTTTTAAAAAACATATTTTTCATCAAGCTTTGTTATAACTTTAAAAATATTCTTTTTCTTTTCAACTAAATAATATTTTTTTCTGCCCTCTTCATTTACGCATATAAAAAGCTCATCATTTTCATTTAAATTTTCTTTATTATCCTCTATTGTTGAAATAATAATTTTCCTTACTTCATTGTCAATTTCAATTTTATCTTCAACTTGTAAATCTATCATTATTATCCTCCAGCTTTACTTAGCTATACAATTAATTTTATAAAAGCTTTTTATATCTCCCTTCTTCCCTCAAGTGCCTTACTCAAAGTTACTTCATCAGCATACTCAAGGTCTGCTCCAACAGGAATCCCGTGAGCAATTCGGGTAACTTTTACTCCAAGGGGTTTTAGGAGCCTTGCAATATACATTGCTGTAGCCTCCCCTTCAACATTGGGATTAGTTGCTATTATAACTTCCTTTATATCCGGGTTAATCCTGCTTAAAAGTTCCTTTATTCTTATGTCATCAGGTCCTACCCCTCCAAGGGGTGATATAACACCATGAAGGACATGATAAAGCCCCTTATATTCCTTAGTTTTTTCCATTACAACTACATCCTTAGGCTCTTCAACAACACATATTGTGTTGCAATCCCTCGATGTATTTCTACAAATAATACAAGGGTCATCATCTGTTAAGTTACCACAAACAGAGCAATATTTTATATTTTTTTTAGCATCTAAAATTGCATTTGAAAGTTTTTCAGCCTCAGAAATATCCATATTAAGTATATAAAAAGTAAGCCTTTGTGCTGTTTTAGGGCCTACTCCTGGAAGCTTTGAAAGCTCTTCTATAAGGCGGCTTATAGCTTGTGGATAAAAATTCAAATATATCACTCCTTAAAAGAGGCCCGGTATATTCAACCCTCCAGTAATTTTGCCCATTTCTGTTGCCATCATCTCTTCAGCTTTGTTTAAAGCTTCATTAACTGCTGCAAGCACAAGATCCTGTAACATTTCAACATCATCTGGATCAACAACTTCTTGTTTAATCTTTATATCAACTATCTGCTTCTTTCCATTAGCAACTGCAACAACTGCACCGCCTCCTGATGATGCCTCAACTGTCTTTTGCTCAAGCTCAACTCTCATATCTTCAAGCTGTTTTTGAAGCTTTTGAGCTTGTTTAATAAGATTATTCATATTTCCTCCCATTTGAGGTATTCCACCTCTCATAATATGACCTCCTTAATCTTTATACCTTATTATATGCACTTTCTTTCTTATTGTAACATTACAAGCTACACTATTCAATTACTTCAATAATATCATCTCCAAGTATATTCTTTGCAAGTTCTATACTTTTATCTATATCGCTTTTATCTTGTTCTAAAACTTTTAAAGCAATTTTAACAGGTTTATTCAACACCTTTGAATAGTACTCTTCAAGTACCTTTTTATGTTCTGCAGAACTTTCAATATTTTTCTTACTAAAAGCAAATTTCTCTTCAAACCCTATTACTATTATATTATCATTGACATCTATTACATCCCCTGGTGCAAGATAGGCATATAAAACCATCTTCCTGTTTCCTTTTAAAAGATTTAAAACATCTTGAAATGCTGCTCTTGCCTCATCTAAATTGAGCGTACCTTCACTTTTTACTTTTGGCTTTGCCTTCTCTTCAATATCAGACTTTTTCTCTTTATCCTTTTTAATTTTTTTATTATCCTCTTGCCTTTCTTCTTCAGTTTTTATTATTACAGATTTTGATTTTAATTTTTCCTCAAGAGAATTTAGCCTGCTAAGCATTACTTCAATAGAAGTATCAAATTCAACTTTGCAATATTTAATTACTGCCATCTCCAAAAAAATCCTCGGCTGGGAAGTATATTTAGCGTTATTTTCTGCATCAGACATTATATTTATTGCCCTTAATATATCCTCACTTTTAAATTTTCTTGCCTGTTCCTTAATCAAATCTATTGTATCTTCGCCAGCATCTATAAGTTCCTCTGGCCTTTTGCTTACCTTAACCATAAGAAGGTTCCTAAAATGATGTGTTAAATCTCTAATAAATAGAGTTACATCTTTTCCACTTAAAAGCACGTTATCGATTATCTTTATAGACTCTTCAACATTCCTATCCTGCATAGCATCTACAAGAGAAAATATAAATTCATTAGATGTTAATCCAAGCATTGATATGATATCATCATATTCTATCTTACCCTTTGACATTGCCATTGCCTGGTCAAGAATTGAAAGGGCATCCCTCATAGCCCCATCTGATACCCTTGCTATAGTTTTAAGAGTTCTATCTTCAGCAAAAACCCCATTTTCATCGACTATTTTTCTTAGCCTTTTTAGCATGTCCTCAGTCTTAATTCTTTTAAAATCAAATCTTTGGCATCTTGAAAGAATAGTCGTTGGAACCTTTTGTGGATCAGTTGTTGCAAGGATAAATATAACATAAGAAGGGGGTTCCTCAAGGGTTTTAAGCAGTGTATTAAATGCCTCCATTGTAAGCATGTGGACTTCATCGATTATATATACCTTATATTTTGCCCTATGAGGGGGATACTGAACAGTATCAATCAAATCCCTTGCATTTTCAACCTTTCTATTTGAAGCAGCATCTATTTCAACTACATCAATTAAAGTGCCTCCATTAATCTCTCTGCATATTTCACATTCATTACATGGGTTCCCATTTTTAGGATTTAAACAATTAACAGCCTTAGACAGTATTTTAGCAGTAGATGTTTTACCAGTACCGTGAGTGCCACAAAAAAGATAGGCATGGGGAATTTTCCCTGATATAACCTGGTTTTTTATTGTTTTTATTATATTTTCCTGTCCTATAACGTCCTCAAAAACTTTAGGCCTTAGCTCTCTATAAAGTGCCATATAGGGCATATTATCACCTCTTTTTTAGTAAGGCAATTATTTCTTTATATACATTATAATTATTATATCATTTTAACTCAAGGACAATAAAAAAAGGCCTGTTACCAGACCATATCTTTATATTTTAAGACCGTGCACCCTGCTTTGATATTGCTCATCCGAGCGTTACCCGGGCAGTTAACTCCGACCAGGCACACCCGCGGCACACGAAAGGGTTCACTTACCGCTGCTTCCTCCCGGACCTGACGGGGTTCATGAATTTCCGTTGCGCGGGACCCAATCCTCAACGCCACTTTTCCGGGGCAGACCCCACATAAGCAAACCTGGGCAGGGAATTCAATCCTGCTATAGCGGGTTGCAGGCTACAGGGCACCGCTACCTCCCCATCTAGCACGGCCAAATCTTAACTATATAATAATAATAAAAATGGCGGAGAGAGAGGGATTCGAACCCTCGGTACCCTTTTTATGAGTACACACGATTTCCAGTCGTGCGCCTTAGACCAGCTCAGCCATCTCTCCACACTGCTCTATTAGATCAAATTATGTGTCTTGACTTATATTATTATAAAGAAATTATAAGGGTATGTCAACAATATATTTTATGCTGTGTATGCTGTAATCTACCAGTAAAGCTAATACTGTTTAAGGCTTCAGATTCTCCTGAAGCCTTAAATTATCAATTTTAACTATTTTCTTTTTTTATTGACATATCAAATACATTTTTACTATCAATATATTCATACAAATTAACCAATGCTTCCCCAAAGCGCTGGTAATGAACAACTTCTCTTTGCCAAAGGAACTTTAAAACTTTTTTTATATCCTCCTCATCAGTTAAAGCTATAAGGTGTTCATAGGTTGCCCTTGCTTTTTGCTCTGCAGCCATATCTTCATGAATATCAGTAATGGGATCTCCAAGGGTTGCAATATATGCAGCAGTCCATGGAATGCCATTTACATCTGTTGGGAAAGGAGCATTATCATGTTGAACATATTGAGCTCCAAGACCTGCTTCTTTTAACTCTTCAGGAGTAGCGTTATGCATTATCTGATAAACCATAGTTGCTATTATTTCAAGATGTGCAAGCTCTTCTGTCCCAATATCATTTAAAAGTGCCTTTGTCATTCCTGTTGGCATTGTATAACGTTGATTTAAATACCTTATTGCAGCACCAAGTTCCCCATCAGGTCCTCCATATTGGGTAATTAAAAACTTTGCCATTTTAAGATCTTTGCTTTTTATATGAACTGGATATTCCAGCTTCTTTTCATAAATCCACATATATATACCCCCTATTCCCCTATTTCCCATGGCCACGGCTCATTAACCCATTCCCATGGATACTGGCTCTGGCTAAACCCAAAATTAGTAAGCATACCGTACTGTTTTTCATACCTTTCTTTTAATTCCATAAGTTCCTTAGTAAATTTGTTATAATCCATTATAGCCTGTTGATTCATAGGATGATTGTCAAGATAAAGATTTAATTCAACAACTGCAAATTCAAGTTCTTTGATTTTTTTCATCATCTCTGCACGGGACATGTTTCCATAATACATATTTTCCATACAATTCCCTCCTATTCCAAAGATTTTATAGGATAAGGAATATAAAGATTTGGAAACAGTGTTCCCTTTAAAAGGGCCTCATCAAGAGGGAACATTTTTATATAAGGTTGATCAGGAATAAATGCTCTTGATATTGTAATTTTTATACCACCTGGTATTGGGATTTGCTTTTGCATATACATTGGATTCATGCATGGGAAATAGAATTGATTCACACCTTTCACTCCTAAAATTATAATACACTAATATAATATTCATGCATAAAAATAAAGGTTACATAATATAATAACCTTTTAAATTCTTCTTATGGTTAATTACTTTTTTTAAATATTATGTTCAAAAAAGAAAAATGCTCTTATGATTTAATTTAACTTAGTTTTTAAATCATAAGAGCATTTTCTTATAACGCCTTTAGCTAAATCAAAGCTTTACTCGTTGGCGGAGAGAGTGGGATTTGAACCCACGGTGCGCTTTTAACGCACACACGATTTCGAGTCGTGCACGATAGACCACTCCGACATCTCTCCATATAAATGCACTTTAATATTATACTAAAATACCCTTTATAAATCAATAAACATAATCTACTATATCTAAAGAATAATCTAAATTTTACATAATCATCTTTTCTTCTTAAAAAATTCCTGCAAAAGAGTCCTGCATTCTTCTTCAAGTATTCCTGATGTAATTTGCGCTCTATGGTTCAGGCTATTATTGAAAGCAACATTTAATACACTGCCGCAGGCACCTGCTTTATAATCAAAGGCACCAAAAACTACTCTTTCAATCCTGGAATTTACAATAGCCCCTGCACACATAGGGCAAGGTTCTAATGTTACATATAAACTGCATCCTATAAGACGCCACCCTAAAAGTTTTGTGCAGGCATCTTTAATTGCAATAATTTCAGCATGGGCTGTTGCATCCTTTAATGTTTCTCTTAAATTATGAGCCCTTGATATGACGATATCATCCTTAACTATAACAGCACCTATAGGCACTTCATCTAAAACAAGAGCTTTTTGGGCCTCTTTTATTGCAAGGGACATAAAGTATTCATCCTTTGTCATAAATACCACCTTTAATATCTTTTATATAAAAAAAGTACATAGCATCTGCTACATACCATAGTCATGGATGATAGTTCCATACTTATAATTATCTATTTTGCTAATTTTAAATACTCAACATCATAGGTGTTTTTCATAGTTACCTTTTCAACTTTATCCATCTTTTCATTTAAATTTTTTATATCCTCTGATAAGCTCTTTATAGATAAAGTCAATATTTCCTTTGTTTCTCTCTGCTCTTTAATAACTTCCTCTAATTTTCTTTCTGTTTCCTCTTTATTGCTACTATAACCTTCAAATAGTACAGAAATTTTAGGCTTAATATCGTTTTCAATTGTAAAATTAACCTTTTTTACTTCTTTTTCCAACCCGTCAAATCTTTTTTCTAAGCCGTCAATTCTTTTTTCTAAGCCGTCAATTCTTCCATTTACATCTTTAAAACCTTGCTGCATTTCAACATACATTTTCTCCATCAATTCAAATAACTTTCCATTGTCCATATTTTCACCTCCACTAATATTAATTATAATACCTAAAACTTTTTTTGACTATAACAATTTAATAGAACTATTTTATATTTCCTGATAGAATTTTTGTTTGTATTTTATTTAAACAGCTTTTCATGATTTAATTTTGTTTTTTATTTTAAGAAAAATTAAAAGCCCTTGAAATTTAGTACCTTCAAGGACTTTCGTGGTGCACCTGAGAGGATTCGAACCTCCGGCACACGGTTTAGGAAACCGTTTAATGCTATTTTTAGGACAAGCTCTATACTTTAAAAGCCTTGATATATCTACATTTGTTTGTTTTGATAATTTATGCCATTACCTCAAAAATCGTTTATTTTTTTGTGGGTTGCAGTACGGTTGCAGTACAAAAACATCCTCCGTATACATTGATTTTACTAAGTTTTAAGGCATAATAAAATTTTAATTGCAGTACAAAATAAAGGATGTAAATTAAGCTTACAGCCTTTTTAATATTAGGCTGGCAGGTAACTCTTCAATTAACTTTTGGTCGCCCAAATTTTGGAGGAGTAAATTGTATCTTTGAATAAGGTTATACTACAAAATTTATAGTCCAACTTAATTTTAAGGTGGTTATTAATTTTAAATGCTGTTAAGTAAAATCTTACAAAGGGTATTTCCAAAATGGAATATCCTTGCGAAACCATCACTAAACAAATTTATTATTTAGTAAAACTAACGCCCCAATTTTTCGGGTGGTTGTTACTCTTTTTTAAGTAATAGCTATCTATGAAATTTTTTACTTACAACTCCTTATTTTAAATTCCTGAGAACGCAATTTTGCGTTTTCTAAATTTTACCTTTACGATGTCGGTTAAAGATACATCCTTTTTATTTTGATGTCTATAATACTGGAAATAGTGATATTATAGACGGCAAAAACACTGGAGAAAGTGCACAAAGAAAAGAAAAGAAAAGTAAAGAAAATAATAATAATAAAATATTATTATCCGTAATAACTCATTAAAGGCAAAAATAATCTCCCCAAATTTGGGGAAATATAAATGTTCGCAGCTATCTATTTGTAAACTTGTAAACCATTTTAAAAATTTTATGCTAAGGGGATTTTCGGGATTCGCAAGACCCGCATCTCCCCCACCCCTCAGGAAGTACCTTTAAAATAGATTTTACCTTGGCAAGTACGGACAATCTGTCCGTGGTTGAAAATTCCTCAGGAAGTACCTTTAAAATAGATTTTACCTTGGTGCAATGCTGCACTAAGGTTTTGCTGTTTTCGCAGCAATGCGATTTAACCTCTTCGCAGCAATGCGAATAAGTTATACCCCCCACCTTCTAATTTACAAAGTCCATAACATGCCCTCGAACCTGTCAACAATTTTTTATATATATTTTTAACCTTTCCTATTATCCTGTTATAGTCAAATAAAGAGAGAATATAATAGTTTCTGCATACATAAATCATTTTGCTCTCTTTACTTTTCTTTACTTTACTTTCCTTTACTTTACTTTGTGAATTAATGTTAACATTAACTATCTTATTGGCGGTATTAATGTTAACAATAACAAGGTTTTTGTATGCATTAATTTTTTAACCTCCCGTCAGTAGTGTCGATAGGTTATCTAAACTAAAAATTATAATATCTAAAATAATTAGTGACAGTGATGTCTATTATTTGATTTTTTACTTAAATTAATTTTACATATTTTACCTGTTTGACGTTAATTCCGAGTTAATGGAAGTTATTTCGGAGTTTACTGGGGTTTCCTCTGGAGAAAACTCAATAAACTCTGGAGAAAGTACACAAATAAAAGAAAAGAAAATAAAAGAAAATAAAAATAAAATAAATAATATAAAATTAGCTACTGACGAGACTAATTTTATTAAAAATATGGTTTCACAAAATTGTTAAACCATAACAACTTATTTCTACCTGCTATATTTCTTAAATAGTCTAACCTTTTTATGTTGAAAAGTATGCCCTAACTAAAATAATTAAAGGACTCCGTAATTTATGGAGTCCCTTTTGGAAGGAAGTCGTTATTTTTATTTTTATATCTAACGGCTTAATGTGGTCATGCTGCTACCGTATAATTTTCTTTTCTGGAAGAACCTATAAAATATAAATAGATTCGTTTACAGGTGCATATATAATTTACCCCTTGAACGTTTCTTTTTTTAGGAACACGGATATAATATTATTTTTATAGGTCAAGGTTGACACGGCACAACAAGAAAATATTTTTTTATTTTTATGTGAATTTTATATAAAGGCAATAATTAGCTTATGCCAGTATGCTCATTTTAGAAACAATCAACTGTCCAATTGTATATACCCTTAACCCGTATATAGTATATTGATGCAGAGATATTTTACCTATGCAGTGAGGCTTGTGGTATCCACAATTTAATATTTTACATGTTCACTACCCATTAGGGGTATATTCCCCTTGCATGCGTAATAACTCCTCTTTGTCGTCCCTGCCGCCCGTTCTCCCAATATTGAGATGTTTTTGATTTTTTAAATCATGGGGGTATTCCTCATTATCTCTCCTAACTTTTCAGGAGGTGTATTTTTTATTATTTCTCTTAACTTTTCCCTTAGCAGCTCTCTTTTCATTACGGTTAATTCAACGGTACTTGTTGTAAAGCTTGTCTGTACTTTCGGTTTAGAATAATCAACTGCCTTTACATAAAAAGTATTTTCATCTATCCAATGCCTGTAAATCACTTTTAATTTTCTTACCTTAGTCCGCAAATTATTTTTTAACCGGCTTTTAAAATTTCTAAACTCTTTGTTAGTCATTCCCATTCTTTCAGCAATTGAGTTTTCCGTTAGTCCATAAACAAATTTTAATTTTATAAACTCTAATTCCTGCTCTGTTAGTTTCTCCTTTAATGCTGCCCATACTTCACTTTTAAATTCCTTCTTCTCTAATTCCTCATCTATAATAAAACTTTTATCTTTCAACATATCAATAAAGGTTAAATTATCTTCTTCCCCTTCATTGTTAATCTTTTCATCAAGGCTTAGAGTTTCCTCATGCCCTTCTAATGCTCGTCTTATTGTTTGTTTTATCCATATAACCGCATAGGTTGAAAATTTGTTACCCATTGAAGGATCGTATTTTTCTATTGCTTTAATAAGTCCTATCGTCCCTATCTGTATTAAATCCTCTAAGTCAAAGTCCTTGTAATTATCCACTTCAAACAGGACATAATATTTATTAGCTATATGCCTAACAAGGTTAATGTTTTTTAATATCAGCTGCTCCCTTGCTTTTTTATCACCTTTCATATACATTTCAAACATCTGTTCATTAGTCAAGGTACCACTTCCTTTTTTTACCTTATGACAACTCTGTGACAACTTTAAAATTTGAAAAGCCTTGAAAAATCTACGTTGTGACAAGTGTGACAACTTTGACCCCTTATTGTTTTATATATATTTTTATATTCTTTTATCCATATAAGACTTATACAACAAAATTTGTCATAGTTGTCATAAAAATAATATAAATATAGTAATATCAAGGGTTTAAAGGTATTCTAAAACTTGTCACAAACCTGTCACAACCTGTCACAACCTGTCACCGGGTATTTATTACCACTTACCAGTTGATTTTGCAAGTTTTTATTTGTTTCTTGCATTTTGTAAAGAATATTATAGCATTTTTTATTAATGTTAAGGTAATATTGCAATTTTATTTATTATTTTACTCATTTCTTATGTTATATTTTCCCTTTATTTCCTTTGTATGACCTGCCTCTAACCAGTCTGAAATGTCCCCTTTTGGTGGTAAATTCAAGTCTAAAACAGATAAAATTTTAATTGATCCAAGGTTTTTTTGTTGGTATACCAACTTTTTTTGATTGGATCCAACGTTTTTTTCATTGGATCCAAAGTCAAAATCATTGTTTTTTTGTATATTAAGTTTGTTTTTTTGATATTTTAATAATGACTCTGCAATATATTCCATGTGTGCTATGCCTGCATTTTAAAAAATAATATCATAACGAAATTTACGTTATGATACTTTATGTATTCCTGTTATAATCTGAAATTCTCCCATCCAATTAAGCTTAATTGTTCCTGTCCTGCCTCCTCTGTTTTTTGATATATTTATTTCAATTATCCCTTTGTCTTTACTATTAGCATTATAGTATTCATCCCTGTAAAGTAATAAAACAACATCTGCATTTTCTTCAATCCCCGAACTTTCTTTAAGGTCTGATAATGCAGGTCGTTTGTCCCCCCTTGATTCTACCCCTCTGTTAAGCTGGCTTAATGCTATTACAGGAACATCAAGGTCTTTTGCTAAATTCTTTAGCATAATACATATATTTGTTACCCTCTGTCTTTCTGTTTCCGCATCTGCATTAACTAAGCCTATATGGTCTACTATTACCATGTCTAACATATTTTTTATTTTAAACTTCTTAGCTTGTCTTATTATGTCATTGATGTTAAGCCCTGCTTTATCTATTACAATTAATTTCTGCTTTGAAAATCTATCTTGTGCATTATTAAGTTTTTTTATTTCCTCTGGTGTTATTCTCCCTATATCAATTTTAGCCATATCAACTAAGCTTTGCGACGCTAATATCCTAAGTCCTATCTCAATAGCCGTCATTTCAAGGGAAAAATATAAAACATTTTTTGTTTTGGAAACATAATCAGCAATATTTATTGCTAATGCCGATTTACCCATTCCCGGACGTCCTGCTATTACATACATTTTCTTATTCTGAAATCCATTAAGTATTAGGTCAAGCTGTGAAATATTGCAGGTAATGCCTTTAATTTTCCCTCCTTGTTTCATGTTCTCATCTATAACATCAAACAATTCCTTGTTTATTTTCTCCGCTGTCCATATATCCATTTTATCATCATCAAAGGTGATTATATCCTGCATAAGCTCATTTATAAGGATGTTATAATCTTTATTTTCTATATCCTTATAAACATTCGTAAAGGTATTTATTAGCTGTCTTTTATAATAATTATTTTTTATAATCTCTATTTTATTTTTATCTAAGAAAATATCACCATGCATTGCTAAGTCTGATATATAACTATGTCCGCCTATTTCTTGAACATTTATCTCATTAGCGATATTTATAATATCAATTGATTTACCTTCTTGAAAAAGCTTAAACATTACAGCATATAATTTTTGATGTTTAGGTATATAAAAATGCTCTGGTTTAAGATCTATTTCAACAATAACCTCATTCTTTGTTAATATAAGCCCTAATATAGCCTGTTCTGCTTGAAGGTTAAATAATACTTTCTGTTCCACCTACGGCATACCTCCATTACATTAAATCGCTTAAGTCTGCTTCTTTAATCCATGTGTTATTAGTATTAATTTCTGCCTTAAAAACATCTGCCATACTTGGAGAAAAGGAAACATTTTTTAATACCCAATCGATTCTTTGCTTAAATTCTTCATCTGTCATGTCCTTCATGTATTCGTACCATTGTTTAGCTCTTTGTGTAGTCATTAAAAAGCCTTTCTCTTTATACTCAATATCTAACTTATTAACAAACTCTTTAAATACATTAACATCCAACATCGAAATCACTCCAATTATTGTTAATATCCTTATTATCATAATTACCTTCAATTATTTTTTGAAGGTTAGAAGGCTTAATTATCCAATCAAAACAAGCCTTCCATTTTCCACTTCTACCCGATAGGAAATCGCTATTATTAACTTTCTCAAATAAATCTTTAAAGAAATTAATATCTGGATTCTCTTTCCATCTCTGCCTTACCGTTTTTTGTCTGCTCCCTTTTATATCCCTAATTTTTGGAAGTGTAACACAAATATTATTAAAAAGATTCTTAATCTCTTCATAGGGCGTTTGAGTAAACGACTTGTCGTTTACACTATCTTCGTAAGAAGATAGTAATATATTATTATTGTTAATTGTAATACTGTTATTTGTATATTCTGCATTTTCCATAACTGGATTTTGCAGAAGTGGTTTTTTCTCCATTCCGTCATTTTGCATGAACGGTTTTAAGCTTAAGCTTTGATTTTCCTTAATTTTTGCCACTTCTTCATTTTGCATAAGTGGCTTTATATCCACTTCTTTATTTTGCATAAGTGGTTTTTCTACTATTTCGGTATTTTTATATAGTGGATTTAATTTATAAAAAACTCTTCTATACTGACCTTTACTATTTTTTTCTTTGCTTTTTGAAATAAAACCTGTTTTAATTAAAATATCTAAGTGTTTATAAAATCTATTCTTGTCTATTTTTAACTCACTTGTTATAAGTTCAAGTGAAGGAAAGGCGTAACCGTCATTACCTGCGTATGAACATAAATAGCAATATATAGCCTTAGCCTCAATAGTTAACCTTGTATCCTTCATTACTTGTTTTGGTATTATCCCGTAACCTGAGAAATTACTTGTTTTATCATCGCTCATATAATCACCCCTTAGTATAGGTGGACGGAAAATTCCGCTCACCTAAGCCTTTCCCTTTCCTCGGTGGTTTGCAGCATGTTTATTAACTTGTCCATCTTTTCATCTCCTTTCTGATTATGCTTCATTAGCTCAATCCAAAATTGGATTCAGCTAACCACCAAATGGTGGTCAGCTTTTTATGTTTTTAACCAGCGACAAATTCCGCTCGTTAAAAATCAGCTTTTTAGTGTTTTATGTCATATTTTGGTAAAAACAAAGTCTTTATTTTATAACTGAAAGGTATTATAATTAATCATAGGGTTGACTTTTAGGTTTTCTGTTACGGAAAGCCTATTTTTTTAATATCTTTGTCATTGCTTCAAGTAATTCATGGGCTTGTTTCGCTTTAGGGTTAATTATTAAAACTGTTTCTTTTTTATACGGTAATATTGCGAATGTAAACTTAGGGTCTGTTTCTGTCTTATGCAACATTAGCGGCAATTCGGATTTATAAATTTCCTTATCATCAATTGTTATTTTTAAAATATGCTTTTCATTTTCCATATTGTTTTTAGCTGTTTTCATGAAATTTTACCCCTTTCCTTTTCATCATGTATTTTTATAATTTTTCTAACTACTAACGGTTATGCTTTAAGCATAATAACTCAATTTCTCTTAATAAGTCCTCTTGCTTTTCTAAAATCTCATATACTTTGTTTTTTCTCTCTGGCTCATCTGCTTCATAGCAGGTCTTTTTTATAACAAGTCCGCCTTTATATTTTTTAATTATCACCCTTGTTTTGCTCATACTTATAGCTCCTTTCTGTAATAACTGGAACAAATTCCGCCTTAAAGGCGAAATTCATTCCATCCATGACGTTTCATTAACCCATTTTATAAAAGCTTCCCTTGGAATTAATATTCTTCTTTTTGCTGCCTGTATCTTAGGAAAATCCTTTCTATGTACTAAGTTAAGCATGGTATTATATCCTACCCCTAACATTTTAGCTGCTTCATCAATGTTAATTGTTAGTCTTTCAATCTTCTTCTTTAATGGCTCATCGTTATAAACTTCATAACCCATGTCATTTTTAATCGTATTTTCCATAATCTAATTACCCCTTTCTATATTGTTTTTACTGTTACTTTTTAAGGTGAATTTTTTTAAAAGGTATAAATGTATTACCTTGGTGTTTGGTGTGCTAAAATATGCTCTCCTCTGGGAACTTTTTAAAATAATTTTGATTTTAAAATTGACCTTTTAACCTATTAACTAAAATCTCTTTTTGTTTTGTTGATAGTTTTCTCGGAGGTCTAACTGATAACCAATTTTTCAATACAATAAAAGTTAATCCCCCATCGCCATTATCTTTTTTAAATTTAACTCCTTCTGGATTCGCCTCTGCATACTTTTTAAGCTTTCTTATCAAAGGCTTATTATAGGTGAAAATTTCTGCTTCCTTGTCCTTCTCGTTAAATATGATAATTGTTTCCTTTTCTTCAAGTGTTAAACTCATGATATAACCTCCCCATTCGCTTTTATTGCTGCTCTTTGCAATGTTCCCCGATATTATCAGATAAGCTTTTTAAATACCTGTTTTCCATCTCTAAGATTTTAAGCCTTATTGTTAATTCTGCATTTTTAGAAGATAATTCCTTGATGTCGTTAATAAGTGCATCAATTATCATATCTTTTCTTTGGCACTCACACATTTTAAACCCTCCTTCCCTTATTTGGGGATTTACAAAATTTTAATTCCTTTGTTTTGCTTTATGATTATGGACAGCGGTGTCGTTAACCATTTTTAAGAATAATTAACTTTCTTCCTGTGATAGCTTGGACACTCCAATTTTGGATACTCATACAATTTTAAATATTTCGTCAAAGTCAACTTCTAATGCCTCAGCTATGGCTTTAGCGGTTTTAGGAAAAATATTTTTTCCCTCCTCCGCTCTAATAATTGATAGATAGCTAATACCTGCTTTTTTACCTAATGCTCTATAAGTAAAGCCCTTTTTAATTCTAATTACCTGCAAATTATTTGGTTTAGCAAGAACTTTCTTCATTTTTATACCTCCTAAATTCTTCATTCTTCATCTTTTATTTTATTATATTCTTCGTTTTTATCACTGTCAATAAAAATGTTTCAATTTTATTCGTTATTGTGATATAATATTCTTAAATGAAGAATTCAAAGGGGTGATAATTATTTTTAAAGAAAGACTTAAACAATTAAGAGAAGAAAAAGGACTAACCCAACAAGGATTAGCAGAAGAACTAAAAATAGGACGTGCTTCAATAAGCAATTATGAATTAGGAACAAGAACGCCAGATATTGAAATTTTATCTAAACTTGCAGACTTTTTCGGCGTAACAACAGATTATTTAATAGGGAAAAGTGATTATAGGACGTGGGAAGAGGAATATATTATAAAAAACTTTGAAAAAAAATATAGTTTTTGTGAATTTGATGATTTTAAATGTAATAACGAAAGAAAAGTTATATTAAATAAAATTATTTTAAATAATATTGAACCTTTAAGTAAAAACATAATAATTTACTTTAAAAATCATTTAGAAATAGAGCAATCAAAAGAACCATTAGAAATTAGCTTACAAATGCAAAAATTAATTAAAGATTTATTAAACTTCTTTGAAAAGTTAAATGAATTTACTAAACATGATAATTATTTTTATGCTATTTCCCCTAATCTTGCAATAAATACATTTAAGAATTATATTAATAGTAATTTTAATAAAACAACTCAAAAAACATATAATGATATTCAATTTTACGAATTTATTGATATGACAAACTTTTTAACTAATAACCTTTACCCATTATCAAAAGAAATTTATTCTGATATACAAAAAATAATAGGTCTTTATATTAGTAATTTATCCGTTAGTTCTAAAATCTTAAATTACATAATCTTAAAAAATTCCGATAATTTGCCCCTAAATTATAAAGAAAAAATAGCTAAAAATATAGAAGAAATTATACAAAAAATTTCAAATGATAAAGAAAATAAATAATTATATTCTTAATGTTTTATACTCTCCCACCCCCTAACCTTTATATACACAGCCCTTTAGCTTTAACTTCTTTTCCCTAAGTATAGAATTAAAAATTTTTTATTATGGCATCGATAACTTATCGACCCCTTATAGTACATTCTACTAAGGTATAGAAGTTAAAAATTTTTTATTATGACTGCAAATACAAAGGAAAACAGGGAAGAAAACAAAGAAGATACTTCTATATTTTCCCCGTGGAAAACTCCGAAGAAACGGGGTAAAGTAAAGTAAACGAAAGTAAATAATAATAAAAAATATTATTATCAATCCCCCAGCTTAAAATGGGAAAAATAATATAATGGTGGGAACGGTGCAAAGGAACTTTTTCCAATAGGGTAACTTATGAAAAAAAGGGGTAATTAAAAATGATATACCCTCAATTTGAGATAGGTTGAAAATTCATCATTTGGTTATTCTCACCGCTGCGAATAATCAAATTTTTTAAACCATTTTTAAAAACTTATCGCAGCAATGCGAAAGGTATTAACTAATTACTCAAACCATATATTAAAATGCTTTTCGCAATGGTGCGAATTGCAGGTATACCAAAAATTGAGAGGACAGGAGATATAAAAAATTTGAGTTTTTTCTCTAATTTGTTCAAGTAACGGATTTTCAAGTACCCACAATTTGTGGGTAGGGGGTATAAAAAAGTTTGAGTTTTTCAGCAATACCGTGCGTCCCCAGCTTCACTTATAAAAAATTTGTAAAATGAAATTTTAAGGGAGGTATTATAAATGCCGCTTATTAACCCTTCACCCATAACCTATAAAGACTATATAAACATGAATGTTAAAGATACACTCGAAGTAATAGACGGTATTCCTTACAATATGTCGCCGTCCCCTTCAAGGATTCATCAAAAAATTATTATTGAACTTGTAACTTTAATAAACAATCACTTAAAGTTGAATAATATGCCCTGTGAAGTCTATTCTTCACCTCTTGATGTTATATTTATTAACGAAAATGAAGATATTTATTCTTCAAGAAACATTGTGCAGCCTGATATTCTTGTTATATGCGATAAAAATAAACTCTCGGATAAAGGAATTATAGGCAGTCCTGATTTTATTATCGAAATTGTATCTCCTTCATCGGCTGCACTTGATTATATTAAAAAGCTTAACCTTTACAATCAATACAAAGTTAAGGAATACTGGATTATTAACCCTGCAACATTAAAAATACTTGTTTATAAGCTCATGGAAAACAATGAATACGGTCAACCTGAACAGTTTACCTTTGATGATATAGTTAAACTGGATCTGCTTAATTTAACTATTGACTTTAACTTAATTAAAGAGGTGTTATAAATGCCTAAAAAAAGAGGAAACAACGAAGGTACTATTTACAGGCGTCCTAATGGGCTTTGGTGTGCCCAAATTACCTTAGGAAGGGACGAAATGGGAAAATTAAAGCGAATGACATTTTACGGGAAAACAAGGCAAGAAGTATCGGAAAAGATTAATAAAGCTTTAACTTCATATTCAGCGGGTATTTTAGTTGAACCTTCACAAATAACCTTAGGGAATTGGCTTAATACTTGGCTGTTTGAGTATAAGAAAAATAGTTTAAGACCTTCAACGCTACAAAGTTATGAATATTTAATTAGATATCATATTAATCCTGCATTAGGACATTATAAATTAAAAGAGTTAAGGTCTGAACATATACAACTTTGTTACAACGAAAAACTTAAAGAAGGTTTATCACCTAAAACTATAAGAAATTTACATAACGTTATAAATGCAGCATTAAAGCAAGCTGTAAAAAATAACTTAATTACCCGTAATGTAACCGAAACAACAAGTTTGCCAAAATACAAGAAAAAAGAAATTAAAGTTTTAACACTTGAAGAACAGGACAAATTCATTAAAGCCCTTGAGGGGGAACGTCTTAAAGCTGCTTTTATTTTAGCACTTTCAACTGGACTTAGGCAAGGTGAATTATTAGCTCTTACATGGGATAATATAGACTTTAAAGAAGGCACTTTAACGGTTAAAAAGTCATTGAAAAGAGTTAAAAACTTTGATAAAAGCATAAAAAAGAATACAGTTTTGATATTTCAAGAACCTAAAACATCATCTGGTATTAGAATTGTACCAATCCCTCCCTCTGTAATTGAAGAACTTAAAGAACACAGGAAGGCACAACTTCAAGAAAAGCTTAAAGCTGGTGAAGTTTACGAAGATAATAACTTAGTCTTTGCAAGTGAATTAGGTCGCCCTATTGAACATAGTCATTTATTAAGAGTTTTTTATAGAATAACTGAAAAAGCTAATATTGATATAAACTTTCATGCTCTGCGTCATACCTACGCTACACGACTTTTAGAAACAAACGAACATCCTAAGGTAGTTCAGGAAATTTTAGGGCATAAAGATATAACAACAACATTAAACATTTATTCCCATGTTATGCCTGAGGTTAAAAAAGCTGCCGCAATGAAAATTAATCACTTATTCGAAATTGATAAGAAAAATAAAAAATCTAATTAATTATTTATACCCTTTACCCTTTGTGTTATAATATAAATACCACTTTCGGAGGTGTTTTAATATGGATAATCAAAATCTTTTGGCTGCAATTGAAGAACTACTTGATAAAAAGCTTGAACCTATTAACAACAAACTTGATAACATGGAGAAAAAATTAAATGCAGTATTTGACCAAGTGGTCGACCTTACAGAGTTTAAAACCGAAGTTAAAGAAAAACTTGATAACATTAGAGATGATATTAATGCTATCGAATATGTAACATCTAAGAACTGGAATGAAATAACTAAGCTTAAAATAAAAGCTGTATAAAAACTAAGCCAAAATTTAGGCTTAGTTTTTTATTTATGTTTTCGAAAGTAAACGCTCGGTTTTATTGTCTTTACTTTTAAATTTAACATAGGATGTCGTAAAACACGACTCCCTTAACCATTTTCCAAGAAATAACTAAAATTGCACCGACCGAAATAGTCGGCACAAATTCAATGACAATAGAAAAGAAATTCAAAAATATTATGCTCTGCAATTCACCCCGTACCTTTTAGTACGATCTCCTTTAACCAATACAAAATTGGATTCGTTTAATTTGTGAACAGTATCCCGTTTTAAGATACCTTTAACCTATGTAATTATATTATATTTCTTAGTTATAAAATTTTAAAAATGAATAGATGACTTTCCAAGTTAGGAAGTCACCTTTGCAAAGGTACTAAGGTATTATCCTAACATTTTCCCCTCTTGTCCATCTATATTAACTCGATTTAGCTAACTTTAAAATCGATTTTAAAGTTATACCTCAATCCCCCTCCAAAGTTATAATTTTAGTTTGCCGATTTAAAAACGGAAAAGCAAAAAATAAAAAAAGCAGGAATGAATTTTATCCTGCATTTTTTGGGTTGCAGTACGGTTGCAGTACTAAGACCATTTTTTGAAATCTCACAATCGTTGCAAGTCTTGATTTATCTGGTGCACCTGACACGATTCGAACGTGCGACACACGGTTTAGGAAACCGTTGCTCTATCCTGCTGAGCTACAGGTGCATATTAAGAACACTTATTATTATATTAATTAATTTTTCTATTGTCAATGTTATATGCAGGAATTTTAAAATTCATTATTCTAATTTTGTTTATTTTTACTCCTTTTAAAATGCTAAAGCCTATAATACTGTTTAATAAACTTTCAGTCTGCTTAAAAAGCATTATTCTTTCCTACAGTATTATAGGCTTAGCATTCTTTATATAAAATATAATCTCCATTTTATATCACTTATAGAAGCAGATTCATATTTTGCTTTATATATATTCTTTACCTATAACTTCACCTTCGATGCCTATTGTCACAACCTTAATAGGTATATTAACACCTGATCTGTCCCTGGCAGTTTTAGCTGCCATTGAAATTCCTCCACAGCATGGAACCTGCATTCTTAGAACTGTTATGCTCTCTAAATCGTTTATCCTTATAATCTCCTCAAGCTTTTCTGTGTAAAATTCTATATCATCAAGCTTCGGACACCCTACTACAACAGCCCTGTCCTTTAGATAATCGTTGTGATAGTTTCCGTAAGCAAAAGGAACACAGGTTGCAGTTATTAATAGATCAGCACTTTCAAAGTAAGGTGCGTTAGGAGGAACTAATGCAAGCTGAACAGGCCACTGTCTTAATTTTGATGAAACCTTCACATTTGAATCATTAGAGTCATTTCTATTAATCTGCCTCATCTGGCTTCCCGGGCACCCCGTATGATGCTTATGTGCGTGTGGTTTTTTTGCATCATCCTTTTTCCCTAAATACTCCTTTACAGCCTCTTCATCAAACTCTGCTGCTTCCCTCTCTATAATTTTTATTGCATCCTTTGGGCAATGTCCAAGACAAGCTCCAAGCCCGTCGCAATAGGTATCGCTAACAAGCCTTGCCTTCCCATCTATAATCTGAATGGCTCCCTCTGCACAGTTTGGCACACAAAGGCCGCAGCCATCACACTTTTCTTCATCTATATGAACTATTTTTCTTTTTGCCATACTAATACCTCCTTTCTTTTATATTAATATAATAAATATTTTACAGGCTAAAAACAACAATTAAGTGTTATCCAAGCATCTTTGCTAAGTCTGCCTTTGCATCACCACTTATAAGGTTGAGGTTGAAAGTTTTAACAAGAACATCTACAACCTGTGGTGATAGGAATTCTGGAGCCTTAGGTCCTATATATATATTTTTAACATTAAGGCTGAAAAGCCCAAGAAGTATTGCAACGGCCTTTTGCTCAAACCATGAAAGAACTATAGTTAAAGGCAAGTCATTTACTGTGCAGTTAAATGCTTCAGCTAGGGCAAGAGCAATTTTAACAGCTGAAATTGAGTTATTGCACTGTCCAAGATCTATATATCTTGGAATATTTGTACCCGGTACTGTTCCATAGTCCACATCGTTAAACCTGAACTTTCCGCAGGATGTTGTAAGAAGTACGCAATCCTTTGGAAGTGATGTTGCAAGCTCCCTATAATAATCCCTTCCCTTTGTTGGTGCATCACAGCCTGCTATTGTAAAGAACCTTCTTATCTTTCCTGTCTTTACTGCATCTATTATTTCAGGTGCTATACTTAAAACTGTGCTATGATGAAAACCTGTAATTAAAGTCTTATCAGATTCTATATTTGCCTTTGGAAGGGATAAAGCCTTTTCAATTATTGGTGTAAAATCGTCGTTTTCTATTTTAGTAACTTCTTCAAGCCCTATCACATCATAAGTGTATATTCTATCTTTATAATTTCCATTTAAAATAGGCATTACACAGTTTGTTGTAACAAGTATTGCCCCTGGAAACTCTTCAAATACTTTTCTCTGATCATACCATGCTTTCCCTACATTGCCTTTAAGGTGAGAAAACTTTTTAAGATGAGGATATCCATGGGCTGGAAACATTTCTGAGTGCGTATACACATTTATTCCTTTGCCTTCAGTCTGTTCTAAAAGCTTTTCAAGTGCATAAAGGTTATGTCCAGTTACAAGTATGCAGTTTCCTTCAACCTTATCCTCTGAAACTACAACCGGAGTTGGGATTCCAAGTTTATCTGTATGAGCTTTATCAAGAAGCTCCATAACCTTAACTGTTGCCTTTCCTACTTTAAGTGCCATATTTATATGATCTTCAAGGTTAAAATTAACATTCGTTAAAGTCGTATAAAGAGCTTCATGAGTTATTGCATCAACCTCTGGATCTGTATATCCCATCTGTCTTGCATGAACTGCATAAGCAGCAACCCCTTTAAGCCCAAGTATTATTGTATCCTGAAGGCTTGCAATTGTTGGGTTCTTGCCGCAGACTCCAAACTTTGTACATCCTCCCTTTGGTGTTTGTTCACATTGATAACAGAACATATCCATTAAAATTCCTCCTTAATTAGTACTTTTCTTTACTTTCTGATTAGATTATAATTAATTCTAAGATTAAACTCGGTAACCGATGTTACCATCAAAAGGAGGATTTTTATGAAGCTTGAAAGATTTATTAGCAGCCTTAAAAACTTCGATCTATTTAAGGAATATGATGAAAAGGGCCTCCTTAAAATATTCAAAGAATTAAACTACAAAATAGTTGAATATAAAAATGAAGATGTGATATTCTTTGAAAATGAAGAATGCAGAAATTTAAGTTTAATACTTGAAGGTGGAGTTAGAATTCAAAAGATAGACTCTTTAGGAAGAGTTCTAACTGTTGCTGAATTTGATGCTTTTGACATTTTCGGCGAAAATCTTATATTTGGAAATAGGGATAAATACCCTATGACTGTTGTTTCTAATGGAAATTCAATAATTTTGCATATTGAAAAGCAGTCTGTAATAAAACTATGCCTTGAAAACCAAAAATTTCACCTTGAATTTTTAAAAACAATTTCAAATAAAGCAATAGTACTAAGTACAAAATTAAAAGAGGTAACTTTAAAAACAATAAGGCAAAGGATTTGTGAATATCTTCTTTGGCAGTACTCAATTCAAAAAACTAATACAATATATATAGGCATGTCTAAAAAAGAATGGGCTGATAAAATAGGGGTTCAAAGACCTTCGCTTTCAAGAGAACTTATAAAAATGAAGGAAGAAGACCTTATTGATTATGATAAGGATACAATAACAATTAAAAATATAAAAGAGCTTGAAAATTATATTGTATAAAAAGCCTATAACTGCACTTATAAGCAGCTATAGGCTTAATTTACTTTAATAATCCCATCCTATTAAATGGGAAAATTATATATATTGCCTTCCCTTCAATTTTATCCGCCTTAATATAGCTATAATTCCAGTACCTGCTGTCCTGTGAATTTGGTCTATTGTCCCCAAGAAAAAAATACTCCCCAGAAGGTACTATAAAGCTTTCCATACTTGTATAATCATCTTTATTTACAACATAGGGCTCATCATACTTTTTACCATTTATATATACAGTTCCATCTTTTATGTCTATTTTATCTCCTGGAAGACCAATAAGCCTTTTAATAAGCCTTTCATGAAGTTCATCAGAATAAAACACAACTATATCCCCTCTTTTAAGTTTCTCAGGATGATAAACCCTTGTAACAAATATTCTGTCCTGTGGCTTTATTGTAGGATACATAGATTCTGTTGGAACTAATATCTTAAAAAATAAAAATTTATTTATTGCAAGTGCAATTATAAAGGCTATTACTATTGGTACAACCCATTCCTTTATAAATAATTTTATATTATCCAATGTCTTTCCTCCTCTTATTGCATTTAAATACTTCATTAATTATCGTACCATTACTTTAAATATTTTGCATCAAAAATTTTACCTTATTTCAATAGTTAATAATTATTTAAAACAATATTCCAAAATTCAACATATTATGATTATATAAAACGACACTAAATAAAAGCAAGGTGATATACCATGCTTCATTTTAAGCCACTATCTTTAGAAGACAAAAAAATATTTGACAAATATACTAATCCCTATAAATTCAAAACAAGCGACTTTTCTTTTATAGACATTTTTATGTGGAGAAATGCATTTGATATTAGTTATTGTATATATGATGATGCTTTAATAATTAAAAAAATAGACTTTGATGGCTCAATTTGTTTTTTGCAGCCTCTTGGCTACCGATGCGATAACCTTGAAAAAATATTAAAAAAACTTGAGGAGCTTAAAAAGTACTATGATTCACCATGGCTTATTAAATATGCAGAAACATCCTTTATAAAGGATTTAACCTATCTATATCCTAACAAATATTTTATCAAAGAAGATAGAGATAGTTTTGATTATATATATGATTCTAAAAAACTTATCTCTCTTTCTGGAAATGTGCTAAGTAAAAAAAGAAACAACTATAACCATTTCATTAAAAACAATAATTATAAAGTTAAGATATACAATAATAAACTATTAGAAGACTGTATTTATATATCTAAAAGCTGGTATGAAAAATGCTCTGAAGTTCCCTATCTATCTTTTGAAGCTGAAACTGTAAGAGAACTTCTTGAAAATTCTTCAACTCTTTCTTTCGAATGTATAGTTATATATGTAGACGATATACCCTGTGGCTTTTCAATTGGTGAAAAATTAAATAAGGATATGGCACTTATCCATATTGAAAAGGCCGATAGAAGTATAAGGGGGCTTTATTCATTTATAAATAAGTGCTTTGTTGAAACTTTCTACAAAAATATACCATATATAAACCGTGAAGAAGATTTAGGAGTTAATAATTTAAGAAAATCTAAACTTTCCTATAATCCACTTTGGCTTGAAAAAAAATACTTTATATGTTCATAGGGTGCTTAGCACCTCTATGAACATATAAAGTATTCAATTCTATCAGTATCTAATCCAAAATAAACCCACCTTCTGCCATTCCATCTCCAGCCTGCAATAGAATTCCTACCAACAAAGGTAAGATACATCCAAAAAGCTCTGCCATTTCTTAACCAAATATATACAAATCTATAAAGGCAGCGCCTAATTGCTCCTGTGTCAACTGCTGATGGAGCAGGCCCAAATCCTGGACCTTTTGGTTTTGCTGGTGCCTGCATAGGGGGTACACTCTTTGGAGGTCCTAAAGGAGAAGCTCCTGGGAATTGACGATAGTTATCCTCCTGTTGTCCATTTAAATTTTCTTCCTCTTCAAACCCTGTTCCAAACCTTTCCATTATATGGCCTATTGGGACTTCATAAAATTCAAAATCCATACTTTCTCCCCTTTTAAATAATTACATTACATAATCATAATATGAAGTAACTATTTAAATGGTTAATAATTTTTATTCATTTTTTCCGCAACACTTTTTATATTTTTTACCGCTTCCACAGGGACATGGTTCATTTCTTCCTATCTTATTTTGATTAACAACTGTATGATCTATGTTGTACTGCTTTCTTATTTGTTTTCTTTTTTCTAATGTTAATATATTATCCCATGATTTTAAATCATAGAGCCAGTTTGCCTTAGCATCAATCATGTTATAATAAAGCTTTTCAAAATTTATATCAAGTTTAAAGCTTGAATCCTCTTCTAAACTTTCAAGATCAAGCATTTCATTTAAACTTGTGTTTATCCCTTGAAGAAATCCTAAAACTTCCTCATTGCTTAAACCATATTTTTCTCCGAATTCCTTTACTGTACTTTCTATTATATTAGCACCATTTTTTAATATGTCGTCATAAATATCCATTTCTTTTTTTAAGTATTCTTCCCAAAACTTATCATATTCTTCCTGTGTTCTTGGCTTTGATGCAAGTTCTTCCCATTTCTTAAATAATCCCATATCTATTCCCCTTTTCTTATAATATTCCTTTGATATTATAACATCTTTTTATTGCTATAACCATTTAATATTTATAATCACATACAAAAAATCTTCACATATAATATTATAGTAAAACAAATTATGAGGTGATCAAATGAATTTTTTCCCATTTGAAGAATGTCATGACTGCCCCTACTATAGGATGAAGTCAGGAATATCTTATATACGAATACTTCATGCCTCTCCTAACTCCCCAGCAGTTGATGTATATGCTAATGATAAACTGATAGCTAAAAATCTCTCCTATAGAGGCTTTACGCCATATATAGGAGTTCCAGAAGGCCAGTACAGAGTTAAAGTTTTTGCAACAGGAACAAAGGAAAAGCCTGTATTAGATACTGAATTAAGTCTTCCCGGCAACGCATCCTACACTATTGCTGCTATTGGGAATCCTAATGAAATAAGCCTTTTTCCTATTGTAGAACACCAAAAATCTTTAAGCCCAGGCAAACTTTTTTTAAGGTTTGCTCATTTATCCCCCAATGCTCCTTCAGTTGATATTGTAACTACTGATGGAAAAAAGCTCTTTGAAGATATATCTTACAAAGAAGTAGATGATTATATAGAAGTTAACCCCGGTACCTATTCAATTAAAATCAATCCTTCTGGTACAAATAATACTGTTCTTTTTGTGCCTAACATTAGACTTTTACCAAATAGGTACTATACTATATATGCTGTAGGTCTTGTTGGCGGTAAACCATCTCTTCAAGTTTTAATACCACTTGATGGTACTTCTTATTTAAGGGAATAGGAATACTCTATTCCCTTCATTTTGTGTTATATTTAAAATATACATCACAGTGTGCAAAACGGTCAAAAACGTTAATTTCGTTTATTATGTCTTTTCTCTTTGAAATAAAAAAGGATATAGCCTCCCATAAAAGAACCCATCCTCCAATATTAAACCCTTCAAGTGCCGTATTTAAAAATATATTTGATTTAAATTGTTTTTCCAATACAAGGGCTGAAAACAAAAGAAAAAAGGAAATCATAGTAAACAAAATTGTTCTCCTATAGGATTGTTTAAGTAACCTTAACTCCCCTCTTAAATATAAGGAATAATAATTTTTAAGCTTTAATGATATCAATCTTTCAGCTTCTTCATTCCTTACCTCATTTGATATGTAAAAGCATATTTCTATATTATGTTTAAAAGGTATATCATAAGAGCAGCTCCTTAAGAAAAAATCAAGGTCTGGATCAAGATCTCTTTTTTGAAATGGTGCATTATCCCAATCATTGAATATATCTGTATACTTATTTAAAGATACTTCAATTATATAATTCCCTGTATTCGGATTTTTCTCATATATTTTTTTTAAATAATCATCCCATTTAAATCTTCTTAATGCCATAAATTCACTCCTTAGGACAAATCATTACAATAGTATATATTTATCTTTTCCATTTTTTAATATAAAATTATATATATAATTTATTGGGGGTATATTATGAAAATATATAAAGCATATTATATGTCAAAAATCGGTATGATTGAAGTTTCCGGAAATGAAGAGGGTATATTATCAGTATCTTTTATTGACATTGAAGGCGTTGCTGAAACCGCAAGGGAAAATATCCACTCAAGTCTTATAAACTGTATAGAACAGCTTGATATGTATTTTAAAGGAAATCTAAAAGAATTTAACATTAAGCTTAATATTAAAGGAACAGAATTCCAGAAAAAGGTTTGGAGTGAACTTTTAAAAATACCCTTTGGTAAAACAGTCAGCTACTTAGATATTGCAAAGGCAATAGGAAATGAAAAGGCTGTAAGGGCTGTTGGCGGGGCAAATAACAAAAACAAAATAGCAATAATCATACCCTGCCATAGAGTAATTGGAAAAAACGGTGAGCTTGTAGGATATGGTGGTGGATTAGATAAAAAGGAATGGCTTTTAAAACATGAAGGGGCACTTTAATGTGCCCCATTTTTTTGAATATGATTAAGGTTTCTTATTTCAACGTATAAAAATATTGCTGTGATAAGAGATGATAAAAAGTCTGCTGAAGGCCCTGCAAGCCATACCCCCTTCAATTTAAATATCCTTGGCAATATAAGCAAAAGCGGTATGAGTATGATTACTTGTCTTGAAAGGCTTAAAAACATTGAATGTTTTGGTTTCCCTACGGCCTGAAAATAGTTTGAGCTAACTATTTGAAAGCCTATTATGGGAAGCATTGCAAGGAAAATCCTTATTCCATTTGAACCAATTTTTATAAGCTCATTATCTGTTCTATTAAAAATACTTATTATTGATACAGGGAATAGCTCAACTATTATAAATCCTACTATACAAATAGAAGTTGCTGCAATTATTGCAAGCTTTAAAGTTTTCTTTACCCTGTCATATTTTTGTGCCCCATAGTTATAGCCTATTATTGGCTGAGCCCCCTGATTTATTCCAAATATAGGCATTAAAATTAGCATTGATACACTGTTTATAATTCCCATTGCAGCTATTGATATATCCCCACCATACTTTGCAAGGCTCCTATTAAGAATTATAGTAACAACGCTTGCTGCAAGCTGCATAGAGAAAGGGGATATGCCGATAGAAAATATTGAAAGGATTATTCTCTTTTTTAAATATAAATTTTTTCTATGAATCTTAAGCATACTTCTTTTGCCAAAGAAATACAACAAAACCCATGCTGCACTTAAAGCCTGGGATATTATTGTGGCAATAGCAGCTCCTTTTATTCCCTGATGGAATACAAATATGAATATAGGGTCAAGTATTGTGTTAGCTATAGCACCTATAAGCATAGTAAACATTGCTGTCTTTGGATTAGCATCTGCTCTTATTAGATTATTCATTCCAAAGCCAACGTTTTGAAATATAACTCCTAATAGTATTATAGTTATATAATCATCTGCATATTTTATTACAGCCTCCCCTGCCCCAAAACTTCTCAATATAGGCCTTTTATATAAAAGTCCAAATACTGTAAGTATCAATGAGATTATAACAAGAAGTATTAAAGCATTGGCTACAATTTTTTCAGCTTCATCTCTTCTTTGCTGCCCAAGCCTTATTGAAACAAGAGCTGTTGATCCTATTCCAACAAGCATTCCAAATGCCATTATCACCGTAGTAATAGGAAAAGTTATTGCTATTCCTGATATAGCAAGGGAACCTACTCCCTGTCCGACAAATATCCTATCTACAATATTATATAAAGCATTTACAATCATTCCTACTATTGCTGGTATAGAAAACTTTAAAAGCAGCCTCCCGATTCTTTCTTCACCAAGTTGTTTTGCTCTATCCATAATTACCTCCTTACATCCAAAATATAAGCAAATGTGTAAACATATACTATAATATCATAAAAACCTATATAATTAAAACTTTACTTTATATCTTTTCTATACATAAGCTGAATTTTTATCATCATAAACCTCAAGGCATCTCATAAATAATGATGCTACAAATACAACTCCTCCAAGTATAATCCATCCATTTTCTATGCTTATATAACTTAAAGCCTTTCCCATTCCCATAGGTCCTAAGGTATGTCCAAGTCCTAAAATCATAGGTAATACTGCATTCATTCTACCTCTATGAGATATTGGAGTATGATTAGCAATAAAAGGAGATACATTTATTGAAAGAATTATTTCTCCTATTGTAAATATGAAAGCTGCAACAAAAAAGAATGGAAGTGATTTAATAAGCCCAAGCATTCCAAACCCCACAGCATACAAAAGGCCTCCATAAAACATACACCTTATATTTTTTATTTTCTCAGTTAATTTTGTCATTATTGGAGTAAAAAGCATAACTATAAGACCATTAAAACTTGCAATTAATCCATAATACCTTGGTCCAGCATCTTTAAAATTCTGACTTGTTTGCATTGGAAGCATAAATGACCATTGGGAATATACAAAATTGTATCCAAAAATAATTAATGCAAAATATAAAAGTATTGGTCTTTTTAAAAGTATTGAAATCGTAGAGCCTTCCTCTCTTTTTTCAAGTATTCTTCTTTCATCATTTATATCCTGTTTTGTAAGATATATTGTTTCCTTTACAAACAATCCTATAAGAATAAGGGATACTATCGTCGTTGCAGCATCTCCTATAAATACTATTGGGAGATGATTTTGGAACAAAAATCCCCCTATAATTGGGCCTACTGCAAAGCCTATATTCCATCCCATGTAAACTAAAGCATAAGCCCCTTTTCTATTCTCAGGGGTTGTAAGGTCTGCAAGAAGGGCATCATAAGCAGGCCCTGAAATCGAATGACATGCACCTGCTGCCATAATAACATACATCATTTTTGTTGAGGGCTCCATAAAACCACATATAATGTACAAAATCGTTCCAAAAAAACCAAAGAACATTATAATGAACTTTCTTCCTATTGTATCTACAAGTTTGCCTCCTATAATTGACATTGGCATAAACAAAAAACCAGCTATACTAATATAAAAACCGGCCTGGGCCTTTGAAAGTCCTATTTTTTGCGTAAGTATAAGTGTCATTAAGGGCATTACAAAACTCCCCATAGAATTTACTATTCTTGATATAAATATTACATATATCTCCTTTGGCAAACCTTTATAGGGATTTAATAGATTCGCTGTTTTTCTCATGATTTTTCCTCCAAATTTTAGATAATCAAAAACTTATATCATAGATATTAAAATAAATTTTGATAGCTCCCCCCTAAAATAAAAGACTATAGATGATTACCGCCACCTATAGCCTTAGTCTTAATATTTAAAATAATAAATTTCTTTCTATGCCTAATGTTAAGTATATGCTATAATATTCTTTTTGTCAACACTTCCTTTTAAAGGAAAAACTTTTTAGTTGATATATATATGTATTCTGCTATAATTTATTTAAATATTCTTTATTTGGGAGAAGTTTATGGATAATATAAAAAAAATATTATTTAATTTAAGTGGAAAAATATACACCCCTAAATATGCGTTAGGTGATTACACTAAAATACTTCATATAAGTGATACTCCAACAACTATATACGGAAGTATTATAAATCTTGCAAAAAAAACAAATCCAGATATATTAATTCATACTGGTGATGTAGCTGATGACATAAAGCTGCAAATGGCCCCTCAGCTTTTAAACAGCTATAGAGTTAAAGTTACAAGATTTTTATCATCATTAACACCATACATTAAAGATAGGATTATAATCGTTCCTGGGAACCATGATAATATAGATATACTAAAATCTATAAATTCAGTTGAAATATTAAAAGAAGGAAGTATATTGAATATAAATGATTTTAAAATTGGGCTTTCCCATAGCTTTAATAATCTCCCAAAGGAATGCACATTTTATCTCTATGGCCATGACAAAACATTATCAAACAAAAAAGAATATTTGAATGGAATCTATTATATTAATATAATAGATATAGAAAGAAAAAAAGTAATAGAACTCAGCTATCCATCAGGGACAGACGCATATAGAACAAGGAAAAAGAAAACAGGTATTTAGGAGGATTTTTATGTTTTCACTTGTAAGAACGGGTCCTAAACTAATAGTTTTTGGCAGCAATAACGTTTGTGATTTGTCAAACTTGTTAAGAGATAATTTTAATGGAGTTGTAATGGGTCTTGACCAGGCCCTTGAAATTTCTCAGGAAGATAGTACTATAATTTTTATTACAGATCCTGATAAAAAAATAGCCCATCTTAGTGACGTAAAATCAATAGTTTTAGTCCCTCAAAGATCTGACTTTCTTTTCTCTTCAATATTAAATTTTAAAGCTTATTCATATATTCAGGATTCCCATATAGCTCCTGGAACAATAATAATGAGAGTATTAGGAGATACACAAAAGATTATTGAAAGCATAAGACAAACCTACGATGGAAAAGTAATGTCAATTTATGAATGCCTTGATAAAGGAATATCAAATCAGTCTATATTGAGCTTTACAGAAAATCCCATAAACAAAAACTTAACCCTTAAGGATTTTAAAAAGGAGCATATACTAATAGATCTTCCCCCACATATACTTCATAAAAGGTTAGTAATTCAAGCATTAAGATTTTTAAACGAAGGTCTTGTTGATAAAGAATGGTATGATCTTCAAATTAAAATATATGATAGATACAGTAAGTACAAGCTTCATTATGAAAGACTCTCAATTATACTTGACAACCTTGAACTTGGTCTAATACTTGGTGAGTCATGGACAAAGGACTATCCAAGGTTTTTAATGAGTGTACTTGTATATCAGGTAAGGCTTTTTACCCTATTAAATCCTATTGAAATTAAAAAGCTACTCCTCGGTATGGAATATCTTGAAGATGGAACAAGGATTTGCGATTTAGACCTTATATATAAGGGGAAAAAGGTTGATTGGGTTGAAACCCTTGACCATTCAACTAAAGGATTAACAAGACAGGAAGTGGGCTTAAAATATAGAGAAGAAATTTATAATAAGCTATCAAATGAATATATAGAAAAGATAAAAAAATATGACCAGGAAATTATTAAAATGAGGGATTAATAAAATTAGAACCTTACTTTTATCAACATGAGCTGTTATTACATCTATTACATTAGGGCTGTCTATTCCATCAATCGGAGGAATAATTGGTTGTGCACCTGTACCAACTATAATATTATCAGCAGTTGCAAGTTCAGGAGTATCCTCTGTGGCCTCAGTAATAAGCCTTATGTCTACGTTTTATTTTTTAATCTCTTTATTTTGTCCAATTTGTAGTTTAAATTTAAATAATAAGTAATTGTCCCTTTTTTGCTTCTATCCTTGGGATGGAAATTATGGTATAATACTCATGTATTTTGAACTTAATAAATAAGGGGAATAAAGATATGAATCCTAACAAAAAATCACTCTTAACTTCTATAATATTAATTTTAATTTACATAGTTACAGTTAAAGCAATGTTAAATAAATCTGTAGATAGAAAGTTAAATGCTTTATTAGATTTATCAGGCTATGGAAGTGACTTTTATATGATAAATGAATATTTTTCAAAGCTGGGATATAAAGCAAAGACTACTAAAATTAAAGATAATATATATAATGTAAAAGTATATTACGGCCCTTTTTCGGTAGATAAGATTTTTAAATGGGATTATTCAACAAATAAAGATGAAGAAAATGATATAAAAAATTTAATTAAAAGTTATTGGGAGAAAAATAAAAATAAAAGCGAAGAAGACAGAATGTATGAAATAGAAAGAATGATGAAAAATTACTATCCGTATAATGGCAATAGTATGTATATTGATGTTAAAAAAGAGAATAACAAAATTATTGTTAAAATGCCAAGTGATCTTTATTCAGGCTTCTCAAAGGAAATAGAAAGAACTAATTTTTTAAAAAGTTATCTATATAAAAGCGTATATATATTTGAAGTAGATTAAAAGCTGCCCTCTGGCAGCTTAATTTGTTTTTTTACCTTTCATGCCCTGTATTATAAACATCATAAATCCAATTGCGGCTATTATATCTCCTATGCTTATAACATAATGCCTAAGATAAGTCTTTGGTATTATATCGCCTAAAAAACAAAGCCTTGTTCCTTCATTTTGAACAACATAAAGCCCCTCAGATGATGCCCTAACAGCATCAATAGAAGGTGCAAGCCCTGCTGCAACAGCAGCTTTTGCACTAACAGGCATAGCGCCACCATTTGAAAAAATTGCAAGGGCATTTAATAAAAATCCAAATCCCATAATTAAAATATATTTATTTTCCCTATTTAAATATATGAATAAAAATATAAGTGCGTATTCAATAATATAAATTAGTGTTGTTAAATATCCCCTTGATAATATTCCTCTTCTTACAAGAGAAAATAAAATAAATTCAACAAAAAATGCCCCAACAGCTAAATACAAAGCCTTTAGTTTTATATCTTCAAAATTTTTAAGGCTTCCTTTTAATATATATCCAATTATTATTCCAATAATTAATGCTTCAAGAAACATAATTTTACCTCACGCTTTTTTACTTTTTATCTTTAAAAAAGTATTTACTATATCCGGATGAAATTGTGTGCCGCTATTTTTAATAAGCTCATCTTTTATTTCATCCCAAGGCATAGCTTTTCTGTATACTCTGTCCGTTGACATAGCATCAACTGCATCGGCAAGCTGAAGTATAAAAACGTCCTTTCCAAGCTCCTCAGCCTTTTTACCCCAGGGATATCCTTTGCCATCGTATCTTTCGTGGTGATATCTTACAAGATGGGGTATATCTCCAAAATCCTTAATATCCTTTAATATGTTGTACCCAATTTCTGGGTGGGATTTTATTAAATTATATTCTTCTTCAGTAAGCTTACCTGGTTTATTTAAAATGCTGTCTTCTATTCCTATTTTTCCTACATCGTGAAGATAGGACGCAATTATTAGCTGCTCTACTCTGCTCTCGCTATAGCCAAGCTCCCTTGCTATATCTTCTACTATCTTTGCAACATTTCTTGAATGTCCCTCGGTGTATTTGTCCCTCGCTTCAACAGCATGCATAAGGGCTTTCACAGTTTCCAAATACTTAGTTTTTACCTCTATATATAAGTAATATGTATATCTTGCAAGAAGAACTGGTACCATAAGTATCAATATTCCTGCTACGTTATAGTTTCTATAAAGATAAGCAAGTAAATATCCAAAGGGTGCCATTGCTATTATATTTAAAAGGCCAAATCTAAATGTGTTAACAAATTCCTGGAGGATGTTGTTGTTTGATAAAGAGTACATAAGTATAGCCATTATTAAACTATTAACCGTTAAAAATACAATTATAAAAGAAAATATCTGCAAAAACTCAAGTATGAATATATTATTACTAAATGAATAACGAATAAAACTATTATAGGCAATAGATGAGCTATATGCAGATATTGCCATATTAGATATATTAAACAATGTTATATATACAGGTGTGTTAAAAACATGTATATATCTGTCAGGTTTCTTATAAATTCTGAATGCCATACCTAAAGATATTATTACCATCGTCCAAAAACCGCCAAAAAGAATAATAGATGCAACTGTAATTGCAAATCCAGAGCTAATCCTAATCTTTTTAAAACCAACAGAAAGGGATTCAGTTATTATTGATAATATAATAAAAAAAGCAATGTCAATTAAATCTACATCAACTTTTAAGTATTTATATGAATTATAAAAAGAATATGCTGCAATTAAATATAACATTGAAAGATATATTACTAATCTTTTATTTTTCATATTTACCTCCATAATAATAAAAAGGCCGATTTATTTATATTATATTCCCCATGAAAAGTGTGATCCACCTGCAAGAACAAGTGTTAAAAGAGCGATTAATAATGGTAAATACTTTTTCACAGCAATTCCCCCTTTATACGTGTTCACAGGGCTTCGCTATAACCTGTGCCAAATTCTCCGCTAAAGGAAGGTAAAAAAATTTAATCGGCCTTTTTTTCAGCTATAAAGTTATTCTCTGTATGCGCCTGTTTATTGCATCGAGTGTTGCCTTTGCTATTGTTTCGTTTATATCCTTTTTAATTATTGCAGATCCTACAAGGGTTTCCTCGTTTCCACCAAGCATTACGTTCACTAAAACTGTAGCTATATTGATATTATTGCTTGAATTTATTATTACATCTTGTACATCGAATATATATGCTTGTCCCAAAATTTGCTCAACAGTTTTTACGGTTGCTGCTGCTACTATTTTCTTCCTGTTTGCTGCTGTATTGATTCCTACTTCCTTTGTTGAATATTCCTTTTCATCATATATTAATGTTACACTACATTCTATAACATTATCCTTCGATATAACTGATACCCCACTAAGCCTTATCCTTTTTACTACTACACAATCTTCACTTTGTATTGCGGCAATGCTTATCTTATTCTTATCTATTCTATAATTAAATTGGGCATATAGGGTTGATTCAATATCCCTTACTATCTGCTTTGGAGAGCGAATATTATTAGCAAGTATATGTATCTCCTGTATTTCTTCTTTTTCTGCAACAACTTTGGAATTTATAACCCCTTCAATTTTATTCAAAATTTCCTGAATTGCATTAATATCCATAATCAAACCCTCTTTCACCAACTTTATTAATATAATAACATATTTTTACATTGCCTACAATTGTTTATATTGTAATTTTAAAGGTAAAATATTATTTATTTTTACCTTCTATTATTCTTCTTATAAATGGAACCTTAATACTAATAGCACTCTCTGGGCAAAGTTCCTGACAGCAATAACACCTTATACATTTTTTATAGTTATGAACTGGAGCTTTCTTTCTGTCATTCTTATCCCAATTTACTGCTTTTGGCTCAACAGGACATATATTAATACATACTCCACATTTTACGCATTTATTTATATCTATATATGGTTTTGGAACAATATAGTTTCTTAAATGCCCCCCTATAAAATTAAGAGGCTTAAAAGGAGTAACAGGAGTTCTATTTACGCTAAAACTATTATCAATAAACTGCTCTAAGTCATCCCCCACAAGTTCAATTTCATTTTCAATATAAGTCCCAAGTCCCATTTCTTTCCCAAACTTTATAGTAGGAACATATTCAGGATTAACATTCACCATCCTGCATACAACACTGTCAAGGGCAACAGGATCAGAGGATATTAGAATAACATTCATCTTTTTAGGAGTTCCTCCCCTGGGGCCGTTTCCTTCCATTGCATATATTCCATCCATTATATAAAGCCTTGGCTTTAAGAATTTATTTAAATCAATAAGCATCTTAGCAAAATCATTTACATTAGGAAGCTTTACATGAAACTCTCCCTTAAGCTTTCCTGGAATACATCCAAACTGATTTTTAACTGCTCCAGTTAGTTTTGTAAGACCGTGGGTTTTAAGCTTTGGAAGGCTTATAATGCCATCGCACTCCAAAACTCCCTTTGCAATAGTAAACCTTTTATTCTGTATTCCTTCTTTAAAGGTTACTTCCTCGCCGCTATTAAAATCTGCAAATTTTATATCAAGCTCTTTAGCTACTTCTTCTATCCCGCACTTTCTTGCCGCAAACTCAGGTGTTTGAAGCGCGGGAGAATCGCCATAGGATAAAACTGCCCCACCTTCTCTTAAAATCTGTGCAACAGCTTTAAAAACCACAGGATGAGTAGTGACGCATTTCTCAGGAGCCTCCCCTGTAAGCATATTAGGCTTTAAAAGTATTCTCTCCCCTTCTTTAACAAAACTCTCTAAAGTACCAATTAGTTCTATCCCCCTTTTAATACTCTCTTTTACCTTGTCGTAATCATAACTGTCACATCTTATTACCGCAACCTTTGACATACCAACACCTCAACTTAATTAAAATCTATATATATTATAACTATTTTAACACATTTTATTTCCACATTGTAACAGGGACAGTTACTTATTTACTCGACTTCTGAAACAATTAACTAAAAAGTTTTCTCCGTCTCCGGTGCCAGGCACCAAGGATGGAGAAAGCTTTTTCACACTAACTGTCCCCTAATATACCCCCCTAAGATACCCTAAGAATATAAGTATTTTGTCACATTTTATCGAAACTTCATATATTATACTAAGAAAACTGCGAGGTGATATTATGTATAGAACCTTTGCCATATATGTTGCAAATATGAACTCTAATACCGTAAGTGTAGTCGACAGCGGCTCAGATAAAGTTCTTTCAACAATCCCCGTTGGCTCTGCACCATACAGCATAGCTAAAACATCCGACGGGAAATATATTTTTTCTATGAATTCAGGGGATGGAACTGTAAGCATGATTGAAACAACAACAAGCAATGTTATCTCTGTAATAAACGTAGGAAGTTTTCCTATTGCAGGAGTAGTAAGCCTCGACAATAGATATTTATACGTTGCATGCAGAGACAGTGAGATGGTGTCAGTAATAGATATAAGTTTAAGAACCGTTATCGGAAATATTGTATTAAACTTTAAACCAGTAAAACTTGAACTCTCTCCTGATGGCAGAAAAATATTTGCATTATGCATTAACTCCCTTTCAATACCTGTAATCGATACGGAAACTAATACAATTATTAAAAGAATAGCTCTTCCTGGGACATCCTATTACACTCCTACGGATTTTAAAATATCTCCAAATGGAAAGACTGCCTTTTTCGTAAGCTTTCAAAGACCTGCAATAGTTGGAATCGATGCTGAAAATCTGACAGTAATTGAGCCTATAATATCTTTCTCCTCAGGAGTTTTAAATCCCACATCTGTTTGTATTTCACCAGACAGCAATTATGTTTTTGTAACCGGTGTCAGCAAAAGCAGCGGAGTTATAATGCGTATAAAAGAAACCCTTCCAACAAAAATATTAACAACAAAAATCGTATATGCAGTTCCTTACAAATCAATTATAACTTCCGATAGCAGCAGACTTATAGTGCTTAATAATATATCGGGGAGCATAACTATATTTGATACAAATAATCTCGACAAATACACAAGCCAATATCTCGGAGGAGCACTTACGGATATAGTATTAACCCCGAGCTGCAAATATGCCTATATAACTAACCAGCCTCTTAAGGCTATTATTAAGATGGATATAATTAATAAGGTACCACTCCTTGCGCTTCCAATAGGAGATTTTCCAATAGCATCACAGGGAACCTATATAGACCTTCCAACTCCTCCTTCTATGAAACTTTTTAGGCCCCTTGTTAAAGATACAGAGCCCTTTGACTTAGCAAAGGACGGAACTGCAACAGTTGACATTAACCCTTCTCTTATTATGGATGCTGAAGGGAATATATTCGGAATTGTAACAGATCCGGATAATAACCCTATTTCCAATGCAGAAGTCAAAGTCATAGATGAAGATAACCATACAGTGAACTTTGACTATACAGACTCAAGGGGTAAATTTATGTTCAGGCTCGTACCTTCAAAAGAATACTCCCTTGTTGTGGTCTCTCCAGACCATCTGTTATCAAAAATAATACCCTTTTCATTAACATCAGGAGAGCAGAAGGAAATGGATGTAAAACTTACAGAGGCCGAAATCTCTTCCCTTGGAGTGCTGCTTGGAGAAATGATTGATGAGAATATGCTTGGTATTAGAAACGGTGTTGCAAATCTTTATAAAAAAACAGATGGAGGCGATGCCTTTTTTGCTCATGGATACTCTGAAGTAAAAGGACTTTACAGGATACCCTATATACCTTTAGGATTATATACTTTAAAAATACAAGTTCCTGGATATGTCCCCTATGAAAGTCTTGTAATATTTGACAGGGAATATCTTGTTGCAATAACAACTTCAAGACTATCCTTAGATACTTCAAATCCAAAGGGAAAAATTTCTGGAAGAGTAATGTATTACAACGCCCCAGTTGCTAACTCTTTGCTTGAACTTTATAAAAAGGACGGAGAATCCTATATAACTGTTTCAGTAACTTCAACTGATGAAAATGGATACTATGAATTTAAAAATTTGCCCGCAGGAAACTACTTTATTGAATGCAAAAAACTTGTAGAAAGTCAAATATAAAGAGTGCCTTTGGCACTCTTTATATTGTAATGCTCTTTGTTGATTTGATTTTGTATTCTCCCTGTGGAACCTTTGTAAAAAGGTAAACTCCTTCATCGTTAGTTCTTGTAACTGCAATAGGTGTAAGACTTCCATCAGCTTCTACTCTGTAGAGAACTACATCTGCATCTAGTATTGGAACGTTGTTATTATCTGTAATAACACCGCTGATTGTACCCTTTGAAGCCTGAGGATCAACATTAAGGGTTGCCATAACCTTTGCAATTGTAGAATCAGCGCTTATTACAACAGAAATTGCAACAGGTATATATCCAAGCCCGCTAATCCTTATAATATAATTTCCTTTCTGTAAATCTCTAAAAGTAAACTGACCAAATTCGTTTGTATAAGTTACAGCAATAAGGGTTTCATGCCCAAGTTCATCCACCTGATAAAGGTTAATAATAGCTCCCTTTACAGCACGTGGAGGAGTCTGGTTATCCATTACTTCACCTGCAATTATTGATAAAAGAGCATCAGGATCCCTTGTTAAAATAAAGTTCTTTTCAACCTGCTGCCTTGGAAGGAGCGCAAAGGGAAGCTGCTCAGCAAGCAAATACCCATCTGCCTTGGCATATATATGGTACTCCGGTCCTGGAGGGAAGGGAGATATTATATAGCTACCATCTGGTCCTGTAACGGTGTGGGCAAGGGGGTTGTGATCCCTATCCATGATCTTTATCGTTGCGCCAGATATTGGATTCCCCTGAGTATCCTTAACCGTTCCAAATATAGTTCCTGCTTCAAGGTTAGGATTGGGTTTTAAACTCAAGTCAAGCCTTATCTCCTGACCAAGCTCCGATAGCGACTTTTTAATAGACTGGCCAAGTTCATACTGGTCCTGTATAACTCCAGCCATAGTATTACCTCCTCTTCAATTTTCTAATATATATTATGAAATTCGACATTATTTGTGAAATCAACCCATATTATTCTTATATGTTACATAAAAATCAAAAAAAGCATATTATATTATAGAAAACGGGGGTGATAATATGGCTTTTGATATAGATAAACTTGAAGTAACAATATCTCCTTACAATATTCCAATGGTCATTGGCAAGTATAAAAAAATAAGAATAAATATAAAAAACAAAAATGCTTCAGATTGGGCATATAACCTTTCTATAACTTTAAATTTAGCTGACGGTCTTACAGTATATTCAAGCGATATACCCTACTCAAACTATAATTTTAATATTGATGGAACAAGCAAAATAGAATGGATAAATATTAAAGACATTGCCCCAAATGAAACTGATTTTAATTTTGATATTGAAATAAAGTGCAGTGAAAAATTTAAGGATAACAGCTATATACCCTTTGACTATGCTTTTTCAGGCTGCTATATTAAAACTTCTATAGATACCAAACCAAGAGGAAGCTTTGATACAGGAAATCAAAAACTAAGTAAAACTTTAAATATAAATCCTTATACAGTAAGATATTCAATTACTATACAAATGCCTTCAAAAATGCCAAAGGGAGCAGGGTATAATCCTAATCTTTCAGATTATGCCTACCCCTTTACCTGCAGCATAACAATAGATAACAATACAAGAGAATCAACTTTAACCAATATTAGATTTATCGCAGGAAATGGGCTAAGATATTTAGGAAATTTAACTGCAAACGGAGCTGACAGAGAAAAATTTTTAAATCCATTAATATTTTATCCAGCAGGAAATAACAATAATGTAAAACTTGTATGGTTTAATGTAAATTTGAGCCAAGGCTCATTAAACAATATATCCTTTAATCTTGCTATATGGGATAGATATACAAATAAAGGGATTGAAAATACCGGGGATGTTATAACCCATGGAAGCATAATAACATCTACAGCAGAGGGCTTTGGTGAGTATAATATTGAAAGCACTTATGATATTAGAGCAATGGATATTATTATAGACAAGAGCTCTGATAAGTATACAATAGATGTGGATGATATTTTAATAAACACTTTAAACTTAAAAGTTAACCAATATCACTCTATAGATTCTGTTTTAGCTTTTGACATGCTCCCTGATGGGCAGGAATATATAGATTATGTAGAAACAGAGCCCTCAGAAATATTTAAAGATACTATAACAGGAATTACAAGAATAACCTATGACCTTTTAAGCCTTCCCCCTTTATACTCTAAAACTATTATATTTAAAGCTAAGGTTTTACCCTCTTATATTTCTACAGTTTATCCTGTATCCTGCGGTGATGTTTTTATAAACAGCTGCAGCATTGAAGGTATAAACCACGATTTTAGTGAACCCGTATCAGATTCATCCTCAATAAAGCAAAGCATTAAAAAACCCTTCGTACAAAAAAGCATAATAAATCTTTATTACAGGAATGATATTGTAAAAAACATTTCATCCCTATGTCCCTTTGACAAAGTTGAATTCCAATTAACATACAATGCAGAATCTATAAGGGCTTATCAAAGGCAGATAAAAATTGATGATTTCTTCCCCACCCTTTTAGATATTGAAAATATTAATTTTCAATATGAAGGCTATGTACCCCTTAGCCTTACGCCCTATAAAATAGACCCCTACGGCTTAAGATGGGAATTAGGAGATGTCCCAGGAAACAGCTACTTTAAAGTTAGATTTATATGCTCTGTTTTGGATATAAACTATGTACCCTCCTTTAAGTTTAACCTTTTGAAAATGAGCGGTATAAATAAGGATAATAAGTCTTACAGCAGCCGCTCACAAGCTAAGGTTTCCTTTGGAATTCCAAATATAACTTTAACTAAAACAGTTTCAGGACCAAATATAAATGCTGTTAAAATAGGTGAAAAATACTCTTTTAATATAACAATATCAAATATTGAGTCTACAAACTTAAATGCAACGGATGCCTTTGATTTTGAACTATTAGATAACTTATCTGAATATTTTAATCTTGATGTATCTTCAGTAAAAGTTACAGGAAGCGGGCAGTATTTAGAGCCTGTAATAGATTCTTCATATATTAAAATCCCAATTAAAAAGCTTCTCGTAAATCAGTCTTTAACTTTAAAATACGATTTTGTAATAAATGATAATTTAACTGCTGGAACAATAATTACAAAAAGCTGCAATAGTACTTCACCCTATTCACAGCCCTACAACCCTTCAATTCCTAATTACAGATATGAAGGACTTGACAGGAGTTTTTCAGTAACTTTAAAAGCTCAAAACGTTACAATAACAAAAAGCTATGATAACAACATCAAAATGGCAGGAAGCAGTATAGACTATCTTATAAATATAACTGTCCCAAAGGGAACAAAGGCATTAAACCTTTCAGTTTCAGATACTATACCCCAAGGTCAAATCTTTTTAGGAAATTATACAAGAAATGGAGAAATTGTTAGCGTAACTCAAAGCGGAAATAAAATAACTTATCCTGAAGAATCCCTATTAGATGCATCCTTAACACCTATTACTATACAATATGGATTTACTGCAATGATTATAGACGTTTCCTATACAATAGGGCAAATAACAACAAATCAGACAAACTCTGCATCGGTTAAATGGAAAACCTTTGAGCAGAATATAATTACTAAAAGTGCAAGCAAGACTGTAACTGTTAACAATCCTAATATAGTTCCTTCAGTTTTGCTTAAAAATATATCACTAAATGACTTATCCTTCTTACCTTACACCAATATAAAGGATGAAAATATAGTAGATATTCAAATAAAAGCTTACAACAATAGTAATATAGGGGCAAAAAATATAAAACTTGAAGGGATGCTACCTGACATTTTAAATTTTATATCCTTCCTTTCTATTGAATCTGGAAGAGCTGTTTTTGATGAGGAAAATAAAAAGTGGTTGTGGGAAATAGAAAGCATTAATAAAGGCTTATCTTCTATTCTATTAATAAGATGCAGGACAGCTAAAAATCTTTCATCAGGATACAATACAAAATTTATCTGTAAAGCCCTAAGCTATTTAAACGAAATATCATACAGCAAAATTTACGGCCCTTCCCTGTCGAGTGATGCAGAATTATATGTTCCTGCAAATTTAAGCTTTACTCCCCATCCTCTTTATAAAATAAAGGAAAACAGTGCTTATATAATAGCCTACAGAGGAGGATATGCATCGGTAGAATGCAGCATTGTAAACAAAGGATACGGTATTGACAGTTTTAACCTTTCAATAACTCCTTTTTCCTATTCCTATAGCATATTTATAGATAGAAAAAAGATTGCAGATGTTCCAAAGAATACTCCTTTCTCACAGGATATACCTGAGCTTTCAAGCCTGCCTCCTGAAAGCTTAAAAAGATTATACCTTTCAATATATATACCTTATGACGCTCCTTTAAATAAAACTGAGACCTTTAATATGACATTAAAATCTCTATCAACTCCAAGCATATATAAAACTATAACAACAACGATTTTGGACCCGTAAACGGGGTGATTATATGAATAAAAAAACAGCAAAATCCAAAAATAAAAAAATAAACTACAAAAAAAGTGAGATAAAAATTGATTTATGTTTAGAAGAAGTTAAAACTTCAGGAAGGATTATAATAAAAGGGAAAATAATCGATGAGAATTCAAAGGCAATCAAGGGGGCTAATGTAAAAATAACTGATGAGAATTTTAATCCATTAAATCACACAAAATCAAACTGCCAGGGAGAGTTTTCGTTATATACAAATGAAGAAAAAATAATTATAAACGCAGAGCATAAGGGTTTTTATACCTTTACAAGCAGGATATATTTGAAAGATGAAAAGGAGCTTCAAAACCTTTTAATAAAACTTTCTAAAATAAAACAAGTACAAAATATATTAAAGGGAACGTATGTTTGTGGTTTTAAACCCATAAAAGAAACAGAAGTTGTGCTTCAAAACACAAAAGATAAAAATATAAAATATACAGCAACAACAAACGAAAATGGAGTTTTCTTGTTTAGCAATATACCTTTTGGAAAATATATTCTTTCTTTGAATTCAAATGAATACTGCACTAAAAACATAAAGATTTGTATAAATCGCTGCAGGCAGTTTTATAATATAGGCATAATTTGTACAAAAAGAAAAATGAAATTTGGCACTGTAAACGGCGTAATTACTGATAATTCAGGAAATCCAATAGATAGTGCATTAGTAGTTTTGTTCGATGCTAAAAATAATATCCCTCTTTATACAACCTATACAAACGAAAAGGGTGTATACCTTATTGGAGGGCTTTTACCCGGAAAATATTATATAATAGCTCAAAAATAAACCTCTTTTATAAATAATTTTGTAAAAGAGGTTTGTTTTATGCATAATAAATCAAAACTTGGTAACTACTAACATATAAGGAATACATAATCTTACGAAAGCAGGATGTATATGATTAAATTATTTAAAAACAAAAATATTAATGATAAAAATATACCCGAAAACCTTTCTAAATCCTTAGATAAAAACATTGATACTTTTAAAAATATTTTCTCCTTTGATGATACTGTAATATTTAGAAGCATAGAAAATATATACGATAAAGACTTTAAAGCTTGTCTTATTTATATCTCAGGAATGATAAGCCCTGAAATAGTAAACTCTAATATAATAGGGCCATTAATGAAAATTGATTTTAAGGAAACAGAAAACAGCTTAATTTTAGACACCCTTAAAAACAAAGTGATTTCCTCCTGCGAAATTTTCGAATGTGAAGCAATAGATGAAATAACTTTAAGCCTTTTTAACGGGTGCACTGTACTTCTTATTGAAAACTTTGAAAAGGCTCTTGTTATTTCATCAAAGGGATATAAAGAAAGATCTATTATAGAACCGGACTCCGAAAGAGTAATAAGAGGCCCGAGGGAAGGTTTTACAGAAGGAATACTAACAAATCTTTCTCTAATAAGAAGAAGGATTAAAACCCCTAACCTGAAATTTAAATTCATGAAAATAGGCAGAATAACAAAGACAAAGATATGCTTATGCTATATTGACTCAATCGCCGATGTCAGGATAATAAATGAACTTGAAAAAAGGCTCAAAGATATTGACATAGACGGAATCCTCGACTCTGGATATATTCAGGAAATTATAAAAGACAGCCCAATATCTCCCTTTAAGACAATAGGAAGCAGCGAAAGGCCGGATTCTATCGCTGCAAAACTTTTAGAAGGAAGAATCGCTGTTTTTGTTGATGGTTCTCCACTTGTTTTAACCCTTCCATATATTTTTATGGAATACTTCCAGTCAAATGAAGATTATTATTTAAATTATTATTATGCGTCTTTTAATAGAATATTAAGAGTTTTTGGTGCTTTTTTGTCCGTAAGCGTTCCTGCAGTTTATGTAGCTCTTATGACCTATCATCAGGAATTAATACCAACACCTCTACTGCTTAGTATTTCAGCAGCAAGACAAAAGGTTCCACTTCCTACTATATTTGAAGTCCTTGGACTTTTATTAGTTTTTGAAATAGTAAGGGAAACAGGCTCGAGGCTTCCTGCCACAATAGGTCAGACAATAAGCATAGTTGGAACCTTAGTTATAGGTCAGGCAGCTGTTGAAGCAAGAATAATAAGTGCCCCTGTTATTATAATTGTAGCATTAACAGGAATAACTGAGCTTTTAATACCAAAGCTTATGAGTGCTATGATAATAATACGTTTTATACTTATAATTCTGTCATCAATTCTTGGACTTTACGGCTATATATTTGGTACAATAGGCGTCTTTATTCATATATTCAGCATACGCTCATTTGGAGTACCTTATATGCTTGGATATGGTTCAATAAAGCCGCAGGATATAAAAGATACATTTATAAGAGCTCCCTGGTGGTATATGATTTACAGGCCAAACCTTATTGCAAAAAAGAATTTAATAAGGCAGTCAAAAAAAAGTGAGGATAAATAGTTATGAAGTTTAAAAAAGCCTTACTTATATCAATAATATTTAATTGCCTTTTTTTATCAGGCTGCTGGAACTATAGAGAAATAGAACAATTTTCTATAGTCTCAGGATTTGCAATAGATAAATCAGAAAACAAATATATTTTAACAGCTGAAATAATTGAATCAACAGGAGGAAGAGATACAAAAACAAGTACAAAGCTTATAAGTTCAGAGGGAGTAACTATATTTGATGCAATAAGAAACATGATTAGATATCCAGGCAAAAAATTGTATTTCAGTCATACCAAAGTAGTTATAATAAGCAGCGAAACAGCAAAAGAAGGCATGATACCAGTACTTGACTTAATAAACCGCGATATAGAACCAAGATATACAATGAAAATTTTAATTTCAAAGAATATAGAAGCAAAAAAAATACTTGAAGCAGGAAGCGGCTCTGAAATATTTTCCTACACATTAGATGATATGCTTGATGCACAAAAAAATCTCTCTAGTGCTCCAGCGGTTGAAGTATGGGAATTTATAAATGATTTATGCAAAGAAGGTGTTTCTGCAACTTTGCCTACAGTAACATTAGAGATGATGAATGATAAAGCTACTCCTAAAGTTGAAGGTAGTGCTGTTTTCAAAGGCGATAAGCTTATAGGGTATCTTAATGGAAAAGATACAAAGACTTTCCTTTTTATAAAAAATAAGATTAAGGGAGGTCTAATCACTAAAAAAATTAACATAGAAAATAATTCTGCAAATATGTCTCTTGAAATCTTTAGCAATAAAACAAAAATAAAACCTAAATTTAAAAACAGTAAATTAATAATTGATATTTCAACAGATACAGATGTTTCAATAGGAGAAGTAAGTGGAGATATGGATTTTTCAAAAGAAGAGGTACGGGAAAAAATAAAATCTTATTTTGAAGAAGAATTGGAAAATCAAATAAAAGATTTAATAAAAAAAGTGCAAACTGAATACGACAGCGATATATTTGGATTTGGAAGCACCATTAAAATAAAAATGCCTTCCCTGTGGAAAGAGATTGAACCTAAATGGGATGAAGTATTCAAAACAGTTGATGTTAACGTTAAATCAAATATAAATATTAAAAATACTGCATACACTTCAAAACCAATTAAAATGGGTGATTGATTATGCTTTTTATGTGTACTTTAGTTTACATTTCTTTTTTATTAATAGATTTTATTCCTATACTCAAAAGCAAGAATTTAAAAAACATAATATTATATTCAGTAATAATATTGACTGCATATACATTTACATTTTTAAAAGATATTGGTGTCAAAATTCCAAGCATAGCAAATTTTTTAAAAGAAATAACTTTATTTATAGTAAACAGCCTTTTTAAGGGGGCAGGTACAGCATGATAAGAGAAACTGTTTCAGACAAACAGGCTATTTCAATGATGACTATGTTTATTATAGGAAGCAGCGTAGTCCTTGGTGTTGGCTCCGAAGCTAAGCAGGATATATGGCTTGCTATAATTATTGGTATTCTTTTTGCCTCAATTATTATATTTGTTTATGTAAAAATTCATTCTATGTTTCCTGAAAAAAACCTTTTCGAAATACTGAATACTATTTTGGGAAAATATATAGGTAAATTTATATCCCTATTATATATTTGGTATTCCTTTCATCTTGGGGCATTGGTATTTCACAACTTTTTTCAATTTATTAAGGTTGTTTCCTTCCCTGAAACTCCTGAATTTGTACCATTAGTATTTATGGGAATAGTTTGTATTTGGGTAGTGAAGGAAGGAATAGAAGTTTTAGGAAGGATGTCATTTTTTTTTACTATTATATTAACTATAATCATAATATTAGTAATCTCTTTAAATTCTACTGTAATGAATATTAACAATATATGCCCTATGCTTTATAACGGAATTAAACCTGTACTTAGCAGCGCTTTTGGGATATTCTCCTTTCCCTTTGCAGAAACTGTAATATTTCTTGGAACTTTTAATTTTGATAAAAGTAAAAATAATCCATTTAAGATTTATTATATATCCCTTTTATTTGGAGGAACCATTATTTTGTTGGTTTCTCTAAGAAACATATTAGTTTTAGGATGCTCTTTGTTAGAATCTCTTTATTTTCCAGCCTATACTGCCGTAGAACTTATAGAAATAGGAGAATTCATACAAAGAATTGAAGTTGCAGTTTCAGTTGTTTTTCTATATGCTGGATTTATAAAAATAAGCGTATGCCTTTTTTGTACATGTAAAGGTATTGAGAATCTATTTAATCTTGACAGTTATAAAGTAATAGCAGCACCTGTAGGTCTTTTAATGATGACCTTCTCCTGCAATCTATATGAGAGTATAATGGAAATGCAGGAATGGGCTTTTATGGTATACAAATATTATGCCTTTCCCTTTCAGGTTATTCTTCCTTTAATCATATTAATAGCAGCAAAGATTAAACTAAAAAAACAAAATAGCAGTTAGTTCATATTACCAATCCCTCGAGGAGCCTCCGCCTCCAGAGGAACCACCTCCAAAGCCTCCAAAGCCTCCTCCAGAACCTCCGAAGCCTCCGCCACCGAATCCACCTCGTCCTCCTCTTCCTCCTCCAAAGAGTAAGGACATTATAATCCTAAGTATCGTCCACCTGAAAAAGAAACCATCAAGGGACAAAAGAATAATAATAAGAATCATAAGAACAAATGGATTCACGCTAACACCGTTTATATTGACATCCCTGCTTTTGTAAATATTTCCATTGCCTTCAAGAGAGGTTAAATTTATATTATATTCCTTTGCAACTTCGCTGCAAATTGCTGCATATCCCTTTAAAATTCCTGTCTCATAATCTCCATTTTTAAAATAGGGTATCATGTAATCATCCTGAATTCTTCCAGTTTTGCCATCAGGAAGCACTCCTTCAAGCCCATACCCCACTTCAATCCTCGACTTTTTAAGAGAACTTGGGTTTTTAAAGGCAACAAGTATCAAAACACCGTTATTCTTATCCTTACTTCCTATTCCCCACTTTCTAAAAAGTCCCGTTGCATAATCTTCAATAGGAACATCATCAGTGTTTTCCATTATAACCGCAGCAACTTCAGCCCCAGTTTTTCTATAAAGCTCATCACCAATTTCCACTATTTTATCTTCAACGTTCTCTGAAATTACCTCTGCATAATCGTTTATATATTTTTTACTTGTAGGATTAGGATAATTAATGTCTGCAAATCCAAGGGAGGTTAAGATTATTATAAACAAAAACAAACTTAATATTATTTTTTTAAAACGCTTCATTTTCCTCACCTAAAAATTTACTTTAGGAGCATTTTGTGACTCAGGAGATGCTTCAAAGTACGGCTTCTCACTAAATCCAAAAAGTCTTGCTATTATTACCGTTGGGAATCTTTTTACCTTTAAATTATAATCCTTTACAGCTTCGTTATAATCCCTTCTTGAAGTTTTTATCCTGTTTTCAGTACCAGCGAGTTCATCCATTAGCTGCCTGAAATTAGCATCAGCTTTTAAATTAGGATAGTTCTCAACTACAACAAGAAGCCTTGATATTGCACTATTTAGCTCATCATTTGCCTTTGCCTGCTCGCTTATTGTTTTTGCACCCGCAAGCTTTGCTCTTGCATCAGCAATATTGCTTAGAACTTCCTTTTCATGGGAAGCATATCCCTTAACCGTATTCACAAGGTTCGGTATTAAATCTGCCCTTCTTTGAAGGTCGGTCTGTATATTGCTATAGGATTGGGAAACTTTCTGCTCTGATGATACAAGACTGTTATAAGAACCTACAACCCAAAAAACTATTACAGCAATTATAGAAATTATTATTATAGTTGATTTTTTCATAGTCTTCACTCCTTAAAATTACTGCTATTTTTTTAGTATTATATTAGTATTTTAACATTTTATTTTTAATTAGAATATATTAATTTTTTACTGATATTATTATTACTAAAAACGCAGCATATAATTTTAATAATTTTTTATATATCATTTTCTGAATTTTTTAATTTTTTATAATTATATATTGAAATTCATATAATATTGTGATAATATAACTTAAGGAAACGTTTCCAAGGAGTGATATTATGACTGCAACAATAAAAGACGTAGCAAAAAAAGCAGGAGTTGGTCTTGGGACTGTATCGAGAGTTTTAAATAACCATCCGTCGGTTTCAAAAGAAACAAAAAAAAAGGTTTTAGATGCTATAAAAGAGCTTGAATATAATCCAAACGCAATAGCAAGGAGTTTAAAGATAAAAACTACTCACTCTATTGGTGTTATGATACCAGATATTTCAAGCGGTTTTTATCCTGAAATCGTTAGAGGAATTGAAGATGTGGCTAACAAATATAAATATAATATATTGCTTTTAAACACTGACCTTAAAAGGGAAAAAGAAAAACAAGCCCTTATAATGTTAAAGGAAAAAAAAGCTGACGGTATACTATTTATAAGCAATACCATAGATTATAAACTTAAAAAAGAATTTCAAAACATAAATATACCTATAGTTTTAATTGCAACTAAAGATGATAATGATGAATTTTACAGCGTAACTATAGATAACGAAAAGGCAGCCTTTGAGGCTACAGATTATCTTATAAAACTTGGTCATGAAAATATAGCTATTCTTGCAGGAAAAAAGGAAGACCCAAATGCTGGAATTCCAAGAATAAATGGATATAAAAAAGCTCTTATTGAAAACAATATAAAAGTTAATGAAAACAATATTTTTTATGGAGATTATAAGTTTAAAAGCGGATATGAAAATATGCTTAAAATTTTAAAGCTAAAGAAAAAGCCTACTGCAATTTTTGCAGCCTCAGATACTATGGCAGTTGGTGCTGCATCCTGTGCAATGCAGATGGGTTATAAAATACCTGATGACTTCTCAATTATAGGCTTTGACGGTATAGAACTATCGGAGTATTTTTACCCTCCTTTGACCACTATTAAACAGCCGAGATATGAAATGGGCGCAAAGGGTATGGAAAAACTTTTAAAAATAATAAGGGGGGATACCGTAGAGAAATCTACTGAGCTTGAATTTCAGCTCATTAAAAGAAGTTCCTGCAAGTTTAGGGGGGATGAAATTGAAACTTATTAAAAAACATTATTTTGAAATACTGCTAGTACTTCCACTTTCAGCATACATCTTAGGATTTACAATTCTTCCGATTATAAAAACGATACTTTTGAGTTTTCATGATAAGAATACAGGAGCTTTAGGATTTTCAACCTATCAATATCTATTTTCTAAAAAAGATTTTAATATGGCGATAATAAATACTGTTGCAGTAACATTAGTTGGTCTTACCTTTCAGCTTATAACAGGTCTTTTCATTGCAATGTCATTAAAAACTGATTTTAAAGGAAAAGGCCTTATAAGATCCTTAGTTCTTCTTCCTATGGGAGTTCCTACATTGGTTTCAGGTGTAACTCTTTTGTATATATTTGGTACCCAAGGATATCTTAACGAACTTTTATTTAAGCTTGGAGTTATAACAAAACCTATTGCTTGGACTTCTGGAGGCATAAAAAATATATTCGTAATTGCAATAGCGGATTCATGGAAGGTTCTACCTATTGTGGTACTTTTGTTATTAGCCGGTTTGGAATCGATTCCAAGTGATGTGTATGAAGCAAGCGCAATAGATGGAGCTTCAAAATCCCAAACCTTTTTTAACATAACCCTTCCTCTTCTAAAACCCTCTATAACAATGACGATTATACTAAGGGCTGTTGATTCCTTTAGAATCTTCGAACTGCCAAAGATACTTGCAGGAAGAGTTACTCCTTTCCTCGCTACCTATGCCTATGATGAGTATGCATACAACAACGCCAATGCTTCAGCAGCAGCATCAACAATACTTCTTATGATTATAGTTATATTTATGATTCTCTATTTTAAGTTTGTAGATAAAGGAGGAGGTATGAAGTATGGCAAGTAAAAAGATATACAAAAAACTTCTATTCTACCTTGGAATAATACTAATAATTCTGTTTATGACTATCCCTGTTTATATACTATTTAGAGTTTCCTTTGCCGTACCAGAAGATGTTTTAACCTCTTATCCTAAGTTTTTTATAACACGATTTGAATTTAAGCATTGGCAGCAGGTATTTAGCTCAGGCAATCTTTGGCCTCCTCTTTATAAAAGCTTTATAGTTGCAACCTTTACTATGATATTTGCCCTTGTAATATCGGCACCTGCCTCCTATGCTATTTCAAGATTTGATAAAAAGATAAAATATGCAGTAATACTTTCTCTATTCTTTACAAGGATGTTCCCAAACGTTGGTATCGCTCTGCCTATATCAGTAACATTTTTAAAATGGAATCTTACCGATAAAAATATAGGCCTTATAATGGCACACCTTATAGAGCAGCTTCCCTTTATAGCCTGGATTTTAGTTTCAACCTTCGAAACTATTCCCTTTGACCTTGAGGAAGCTGCATCGATTGATGGTGCCGGAAGGATAAAAACCCTTTTAAAGGTTGTTCTTCCTGTTGCAGCCCCAGGGCTTGCTGTTGCTGCAATGTTTACATGGCTTAATTCTTGGAATGAATTCACCTATGCCCTTTATTTGTCACTTTCAACTAAGACATTACCTCTTCAAATTTACTACTACGTTTTAAGAGGAGGTTTTTTTCAGCAGGCTGCTTATTCAACAATACTTACAATACCTGTTTTAATTATAACCTTTGCACTTCAAAGATATATAAGATCAGACTATCTTGGCGGAGCTATAAAAGGTTAATCACTGCCACAGGCAGTTAAAATAAAAATTTAAGGGGGATATTTATGAATTACAAAAAAATTACTGTATTTTTACTTTCATTAATAATGGCTTTAAGTTTATTTGCAGGCTGCGGTAAAAAAGAGTCTGGTCCTGCAACGCTGAGAATTACAATGGGGCTTGGAGAAGAAGAATGGAAAGTTATGAGGGAAGATGTTTTTCCAGCCTTTGAAAAGGCCAACAACTGTAAAATAGAAGCTATACAAATTGAAGCATCTGATGTAGTTAAAAAATTAGAAGCGATGAAACAAGCTAACAAAATGGAAATAGACCTTATAGCACAGGATAACATGGCTCTTGCTCCTCTTGTTGATAAGGGACTTGTAGAAGATATATCTGAATTTAAAAGTAAAATACCTGCAGAGATTATCCCATCCCTTATTAGCGTTGGAGAATTTGAAGGAAAACTTTATTTCTTCCCATTTAGACCAAACGTTGAAATTAATTTTTACAACGAAGCAAAACTAAATCAATATGGTTTAAAACCTCCTGCAAACTGGGATGAACTGTTAAACCTTGCAAGGACATTGAAGGAAAAGGAAGGCGTTGGCAAAGTTGGTATTAAGGCTGTTTTTGATGGAAATACAACTGTTCAGCTTTTTGAATTTATAAGACAGGCAGGAGGAGATCCTCTCGTATTAAATGACGAAGGAAGCGTTAAGGCCTATACTTTCTTAAAGCAGCTTTGGCCATATCTCTCTCCTGATTCCCTAAAGGCTGACTGGAATACAACCAACCGCTTCCTTGCTGAAGAATCTATGTATCTTGCTGCAAACTGGCCCTTTGGAGTTAATGTAATAGTTAAAGACGGCGGCAAGAAAGAGATTAAGGCATACGGAGGTTTTTCAGGACCAGTTAAAGCATCAAAGGTTTTAGGTGGAGATGTTCTTGGAATTCCAAAAGGTTCTCCAAACAAAGAACTTGCTCTTAAATTTATTGAGTACTTAATGTCAAAGGATGTTCAGGAAACCCTCGCTTCAAAACTTGCTTGGCCATCTGCAAGAACCGATGCCTATGCTAAAGTTGAAGACTGGCAAAAACCATATTTTGATGCTATTAACGAAGCTATGAAGGTTGCACAGCCAAGACCAAATCTTGTTTATTGGGCAGATGTTGACAAAGCATTAAACGATGCTCTTAAGGAAATAGTTGTGGACGGAAAGGATATTAAGGCAACATTAGACAAATATCATCAAAAGATCGAAGAAGCAAAACAAAATTCTGGCAAATGATAATATGGCATGCTTTTGGCATGCCATACTGCTAAAAGAAGGGAGACACTGCAATGGATGAAGTAATAAATAATCTTATTTTAGATGAATGGAAAATAATTGAAGATAAATTTATTCAGGAAAACAATCTTAAAAACGAAACTCTCTTTTCAATAGGAAATGGATACATTGGAATGAGAGGCAATTTTGAGGAAGGAATATATAATAAAGAATTTACAATAGAAGGGACATATATAAACGGTTTTTATGAAACCCATAAAATAAGTTACGGCGAGAGAGCATATGCTTTCCCAGAAACTGGCCAATCCATGATAAATATAATAAACAGCAAAACCATAAAGATATTTGCAGATGATGAGGAGCTTTTAGTTGATAAAAGCAAGATAATAGATTATATGAGAGTTTTAGACTTTAAAGAAGGAACATTAAAGAGAAGTATAATATACGAAACTAAAAAAGGAAAAAGGATAAGCATAGAATTTGAAAGGCTTGCAAGCTTTACCCAAAAACATCTTTGCATTATAAGGCTTTCTTTAAACTCAATAGATTTTGAAGGGAAAATCAAATTAGTGTCTTTGATTGATGGAGATGTTAAAAATTCTATATCTATCGACGATCCAAGATCAGGTTCAGGAATATTAGACAAAGCTTTTATAATTAAAGAAAGTAAGATAGATAAAGATATACTGAAAATGAAAATAAAAACAAAAAATTCAGGGCTTGAGCTTTTGTGTACATCCAAAAATATATTAAAATTCAGCAAGGATTATATTTCTTATGACTATAAAGAAGAGTATAAAATAGGTATCTGTTATGAATTCAATATAAAAGAATCTCAACAAATATTTTTTAATAAATATATAGTTTATATAACTTCAAGGGACTGCTGCGAGCATGATATGGATGATATCAGCAGTGAAATATTGAATACAGCCTATAATAAAGGATTTGAAAAAATCAAATATGAGCAGATGGAATATCTAAAGGATTTTTGGTACAAATCAGATGTTGAAATAAAGGGAGATTTGCATCTTCAGCAGGGAATAAGGTTTAATATGTTCCACCTTTTACAGTCAACAGGAAGGGATGGAAAAACAAATATAGGTGCAAAGGGTTTAACTGGGGAAGGATATGAAGGACATTATTTTTGGGATACAGAAATGTATGTTGTTCCATTTTTTACATTTACAAAGCCTGAAATAGCAAGAAAGCTTTTGGAATATAGATATAATACTTTAGATAAGGCACGAGAGCGGGCAAGACAGATGTCCCATAAAAAAGGAGCTCTCTTTCCTTGGAGGACTATAAATGGGGAGGAATGCTCTGCATATTTTCCTGCATCTACCGCACAGTATCATATCAATGCGGACATAGCTTACGCTATAAAAAAATATGTTGAAGCAACAGAAGATTTTGATTTCTTAAGGGAAATGGGAGCAAAGATTTTATTTGAAAGCGTTAGGATTTTTGCTGATATAAGCCACTTTGTTGAGAATAAAGGCTATTGTATTGATGGTGTAACTGGTCCTGATGAATATACAGCAATTGTTAATAACAATGCCTATACAAATATAATGGCAAAGGAGCATTTAAAATACGCATTTGACACAGCAATTCTTTTAAAAGAAAAATATATAAGCGATTTTAACAATATAAAAAGTGAAATAGGTCTTGAAGATAATGAAATAGATAATTGGAAAACTATATCTGATAATATGTATATACCCTATGATAATAATCTAAAAATTCACCCACAGGATGATACATTCCTTAGCAAAAAAATATGGGATTTTGAAAATACTCCAAAGGAAAAATATCCTCTACTTTTAAATTATCATCCTCTTATAATATACAGGCACCAAGTGTGTAAGCAGGCTGACTGGGTTTTAGCACTATTTTTATACAGCGAAAAATTCGACATAGAACAAAAGAAACGGGACTATGATTATTATGAAAAAATCACAACTCATGATTCTTCACTTTCACCCTGTATTTTCAGCATAGTTGCCTGCGATATAGGGTACATCGATAAAGCCTATGATTACTTTATAAAAACCGCTAGAATGGATTTAGATGATAATCACGGAAATACAAAAGACGGCATTCATGCTGCTAACATGGCAGGCTCATATATGGATATAGTATTCGGATTTGGAGGTTTTAAAGTTTCAGAGGATAAAGTCTTCTTCAAACCTGCACTCTTAGGTTCATGGGAAGGATATTCATTTAAAGTAAATTACAGAAAAAGACTTATAAAAGTATCCGTTGATAAGAAAAATATTTGCTTTGATTTACTTGAGGGAGAGGATTTAACTATTTTCTGCTATGATAATGAGTTAAAACTCTCAAAGAACAAATCCTATATAGTTGATTTAGAGCGCTAACCCCTATTTAAAGTATATTTTAAAGGCTGCCTAAATTTTGGCAGCCTCTAATAATATGCATATATTTATTTTCTATGGCTTGTACTAATATATTTCAAAATCAGATCATCGAGTTTCTGGCTTATGGATATAATTTGAGGTACAACAAGTTTATCGCTTCTGCTTATAAGTTCCTCAAGCTCCATCTTTAGACTTTCTATCTGGGTTTTGAAATATTCCGGACTATTGTCTTTTGACATATCTCTAAAGTCCTTCATAATCATTCACCCCTTTATATTTTTATACAATTTTTTCTTCTGCTATTAATTTAATTATATACGATAATTATTATTAAATAAACATGTTTTTCTTTTTAACATATACTTAACATTCATGGAAATTCGTTATATATTTTTAATTTATTTAATAACTCTTTACAGCAGCAAAACGAAGCTTCCTGATGCACAAATTTACACCATGAAGCTTCGTTTATATTCTATTATGCCATATTACTATGCTTTTTATAAATATACATTACATTGTTTTTTCTACGCATTCAACGAGTTTTTCAGCTACATACTGTGCATCCTCTAATGTAAGGATTGAATATAATGGTAAGGATATTTCATTCTTGTATTGATCATAAGTGTTAGGATAATCCTCTATCTTATATCCAAGATTTTTGTACAATGTAAGCATCGGAAGAGGAATGAAGTGAACATTAGTTGCTATATCCATATCAGCCATCATTTGTATAACAGTATTTCTCTTTTCTTCATCGAAGCCCCTTATTCTTAATGGATATAAATGATAGCATGTTTCCTTAATACTATCTTTCGCAAATGGAATAATAGCCCATTGCTTTTTAGAGAGTATTTCATTGTATACCTCAACAATTTCTTTACGCTTTTTTAACATATCATTAAACCTTTTAAGCTGCACTAAACCTATCGCAGCCATAATATCTGTCATGTTACACTTTAATCCATCAGTTACTATATCATATTTCCAAGCTCCCGCTTTCATCTTTGACAGAGCGTCCTTTGTCTGTCCTTGAAGTGATGTGTATTTAAACTCTTTGTATAAATCCTCTTTTCCTTTAAAATTATTATCATTGTAGGTTATAGCTCCTCCTTCTGCAGTAGTCAAATTCTTTACTGCATGAAAAGAGAATACATGAAAATCCATCTGTCCTCCAACCTTTTTGCCTTTATATTCTGCCCCAAAGGAATGAGCAGAATCTGCTATTAATATTATATCTTCCCTTTTTTTAGCTTTTAAAACCTGTCTTAGCCTATCATAATCAACTGGAACGCCAGCAATATCAACAGCTATTATAGCCTTTGTTTTTGATGTTATAGCATCATATACTCCTTCTTCATCTATTAAGAAGCTATCTTTTTTTACATCAACAAATTTCGGTTTTATGCCTCTATGCAAAATTACATTTGCAGTTGCAGCGTATGTATAAGGAGTTGTAATAACTTCATCATCCCCTCCAATATTGAAAACCTTTAATATAAGTTCAAGACCTGCTGTTGCACTATTTAGAGCTACTGCATGTTTTGTACCACAATAACTTGCAAGGTTATTTTCAAATTCATAAGTCTTAGGCCCTGTTGTTATCCATCCTGATTTTAAGACTTCAACAACTGCATCTATTTCCTCTTGAGTTATATCAGGAGGCGAGAAAGGTATCTTTTTATTTTCCATTAAAATCATCCTTCCTAATCTTATTTTCTATAGAAATTCTTTATAGTTTCGCATACATATAAAACTTCATCCTCTGTTATCTCTGGGTATATCGGAAGAGCAATAATGCTTTGAGAGATTTTCTCTGAAACTGGGAAATCACCCTTTTTATATCCAAGGTGCTCAAAACTCCTTTGAAGATGAAGAGGCATAGGATAATATATGCTATAACCTACTTCCTTTTCTTTAAGATAATTTGCTAAATTATCCCTATCTTCAGCTAATATATTAAATACATAATATACTCCCTTTTGCTCATACTTAATCTTAGGAAGCCTTATATATGAGCAATCCTTTAAATTTTCCATATAAATATTTGCAACTTTATTTCTTTTTTCGATTGCATCATCTATATATTTTAGTTTAACGCTAAGTATAGCTGCCTGAAGAGTATCAAGCCTTGAATTATAGCCTATGTAATCATAGTGATATTTTTTAGATGCCCCATGAACCCTATAGCTTTTTGCAAGTTTTGCAAGGCTCTCATCATTAGTAATAATCATTCCCCCATCACCATATCCTCCAAGGGTTTTGGTTGGGAAAAATGAAAATATACCAAAGTCCCCTATTGTTCCTGCATGCCTATATGTATTACCATTGCCCTTCCATCTCATTCCAAAGGCCTCTGCAGCATCCTCAAGTACTCTAAGGTTATACTTTTTAGCAATTTCCATTATTCTATCCATATTTGCCATCTGATCAAATAGATGTATAGGAAGTATACCAACAGTATTATTATTTATTTTTTCCTCTATCATATCTGTATTAATCTCAAAGGTATCCTCATCAATATCAACAAATACAACTTTACCACGATTTCTTAATACACAAGAAGCTGAAGCTAAAAATGTAAAGGGTGATGTTATAACTTCTTTTCCATCTTTAAAACCTAAAATATCCGCAGCAATGGTTAGAGCATCAGTTCCAGATGCAACACCTATTGCATACTCTGCCCCTGTATAATCTTTTATTTCCTCTTCAAATTCTAAAACCTTACCTCCAAGTATAAAATCACCTTTGGAAACTACTGACTGTATTGCATCATTAAATTCACTTTTTCTATTATTATATTCCCTAACCGATGTATAAAAAGGAACCTTCATCTATATATCCTCCTTAATAATTATTATACTGTTAATTATACTACTTTTTTTATTTGTTTTTCAGTTTTAACACAATATTCTTAAATCATTAATAATTATTTTATAAATATATCTTCATACAACATGATCTTCCATATACATTACATCATCTTTATTTTAAAACTTAATTTTTAATTTAATTTTTTATCTGATTTTAAACAAAAAATCCTTCAATGCATATTATAATATTGTATCTTAAATTAATAGGAGGTTAAAAATGAACATTTCCCCTCTCCCTGGAATGCTTTGTAATTATGATTTATTTCAAAAATCCCTTATGCTTATTAAGGAAGCTGTTCAGGACGAAAGAAAAGATGAACTTTTTTACGATTATTTAATAAGCGTTGCTCCAAACCAAGAAGCAAAACAGATTATCGAATCTATAAGAAACGATGAAAGAAGGCATAATCAAATATTTAGAGCAATTTATAAAAACTTTACTGGTCAGGACATTCAATCAGTTGATGAGCCTTTCGAAAAACCATCCTCTTATCTTGATGGTCTTAAAATGGCCCTAAAGGGCGAACTATCTGCTGTTGTTAAGTACAGACAGATTAAAGAAGGCCTTCCTCTTGGGTGTTATCAAGATCAGGTATTTAATATTATAACCGATGAACTTAGACACAGCTCATTTTATAATTATCTTATAACTTTTGCAAAATAATATGTTCTCTTTTTAAATTTTATATTTTATAATGTTAATAGAATTGAATATTAAGCAATTACTAGGGGAGCATTTGCTGAGAAGGCTGCAAAGCCTGACCCTTTGAACCTGTTTGGGTAATGCCTGCGTAGGGAAGTAATTGCATCTATTGATATATTTAAGTATATAAAAGATGCAATTATTTGCATCTTTTTTTGTTATTTAAAAATAAAGGAGGAATATTATGAAAAACGTATTAACAATTGCAGGATCTGATTCCTGTGGAGGAGCTGGAATTCAAGCTGACATCAAAACCTTTAGTACTCTTGGTACTTATGCCATGAGCGTTATAACTGCTGTAACTGCTCAGAATACAAAGGGAGTTTTGAGTGTTGTCGAACTTGATACTGAAATTATAAAAAAGCAAATCGACTGCCTCTTTGAAGATATCGAAATTCATGCATTAAAAATAGGTATGGTATCGAGTATAGATATTATCGAAACAATAGCTAATCGTATTAAATATTATAAATTTAAAAATGTTGTATTAGATCCAGTTATGGTATCTAAAAGTGGTTATCACCTTCTAAGAGATGAATCAAAGGATGCACTTATTAAAAACCTTTTTCCACTATCACTTATTGTAACACCAAACCTTTTCGAAGCTGAAGTTATTACTGGAGATAAAATAGAAACCATTGATCAAATGGAAAATGCAGCAAGAAAGATATATAACCTTGGTGCCAAAAACGTAGTTGTAAAAGGCGGTCATTTAACTGGTGATGCAATAGATGTATTCTTTGACGGAAAGGATTTTATACACATCAAAGGAAAGAGAATTAATACTAAAAATACCCATGGTACAGGATGTACATTTTCATCTGCAATTGCCGCATATATCGCAAATAGCTACTGCGTATATGATGCTGTAAAAAATGCAAAGGAATACATAAACGGCGCAATAGAAAATTCCATAGAACTCGGACATGGAGTTGGTCCTGTTAATCATTTTTATAGTTTATATAAAAAGGCAGGAATAACAAATAAATAGATATAATAGTTTTACCACTGCCTTATATGCTTATATGTTTATTACAACATTTATATATAATGCTAAGCCTATATATAAATTTTAAGTTGGGAGGAAATAAAAATGTTAAAATCAATTGCTAATGTTTTAAAAAAAGTTCGTGAAAATACCCCTCTTGTTCAATGCATAACAAATTACGTTACAATCAATGATTGTGCAAATATTCTCCTTTGTTTTGGTGCTTCTCCTGCAATGTGTGAATCTAAGTATGAAGTCGAAGAATTTGTAAATCTCATCTCTGCACTTTATATAAATCTTGGAACATTAACCGCGGAGCAGGAAGAAGCATCTATAATTGCAGTAAAAAAAGCAAAAGAATTAAATAAACCTGTTGTACTTGATCCTGTTGCCTGTGGAGCAATAAGCAGAAAAATGGATATAGCAAGGAAACTTCTCCAATATGGAAATATTTCTGTAATAAAAGGGAACATAGGAGAAATAAAATCCCTTGCAGGGTTCTCTGGAAAAGTAAGAGGAGTTGATTCAATAGACGATGGCGAAGATGCAATAGAAGCCTGTATATCTCTTGCAAATCAGTATAATACTGTTGTTGCAGCTACAGGTAAAAGGGATATTATAACAGATGGAAAAAGGACATGTCTTATTTACAACGGCACACCAATATTAACATTAATCACTGGAGCAGGCTGCATGGTTGGTGCCTTAACTGCTGCCACTTCTATATGTAATGATAGGTTTACATCAACAGCAGCTTCAATACTTGCTATGAACCTTGCGGGAGAAATGACACAAAATTCAATGGAAAAAGTTTTGCCTGGAACATTTAAAGTAAAACTATTTGACTTTATATATAACCTTACTGAAGATGATATATTGAATGGAGGTAAAATAGAATGCCTATAGATTATTCTCTTTACCTTGTAACCGATAGAAAAATATTAAATGGGAAGGATATCTTTAAAGCCGTTGAAGAAGCTATAAAAGGAGGAGTTACTATAGTTCAGCTCCGCGAAAAAGATATATCAAGCCTTGAATTTTATAATATAGCAATTAAAATGAAAAAGCTTACAAGTTATTATAATATTCCTCTTATAATAAATGATAGGCTTGACATTGCTCTATCCGTTGATGCTGACGGACTTCATATAGGGCAGGAAGATTTACCCCTTAAAGTTGCAAGAAAATTAATTGGCGATAAAATATTGGGGTATTCTGTCAGTAGCATTGAAGAAGCAATATATGGAGAAGAAAGCGGAGCTGATTACCTTGGTGCAGGTCCCGTGTATCCAACTTTAAGCAAAGCTGATGCTAAAGCTCCTATTGGAGTAGAAACACTTAAAAAGATAAAAGATAGTGTTTCGATTCCCGTTGTTGGAATCGGCGGAATAGGAATTTCAAATATAGAAGAAGTTAAAAAAACAAATATAGATGGTATCTCTTTAATATCTTCAATATTGGGAAGCAGCTCCATTGAAGAGGCTTCCAGAAAGTTAATAAGCCTTTGGAGAAAATAGAATTTTCCAATATCGAACCTTTTCTATAAAATTGCATAATATAATCTTGTACTAATCTTTTTGAGGTATAACATGGATTTTATTTCTGTTTTTCTTTTTGCAGTCTCTACAAGCACCGATAATTTTATTATTGGATTAAGTTATGGGATTTTAAAAATCAAAATCAATATAATGAGCAATTTAATTATAGCCTTCATCTCTTGTATTGGTACTTTTATTTCAATGCTAATTGGAAAAACATTCGTAAACTATATTCCTTCAATTTATTCAAATTATTTAGGGAGTGTATTGCTAATATTACTTGGATTATATATGTTAATAGGCTCTTTAAAGAAAAAAAGCCTTGCTTCTTGTGATAAAGGTAAAAAAAACAATTACTATGAAAATTTTATTGAACATCCTGAAATAATTGACTCAAACAATTCTAAAAACATTGAATTTAAAGAGTCAATCCTCTTAGGCATCATACTATGCATAAATAACTTTGGCCTTGGTATTGGTGCAAGCATTACTGGATTAAATATATATTTAACATCCTTTTGTTCAATGATATTTAGCATAGTATTTATTAAATTAGGCTTTTATATTGGTAACAAATCTCTTCCTAAAAATTTGTCAAACTGTTGTGAGATTGTATCATCATTAATAATAATCATTCTTGGAATATACGAATTAATTATATAAAATATTCATATTGTCCACAAACCATTTTTGTGTTAGGAACTTTTTCAGCAGTCTAAAACAGGTTTTGAACCTGTTTTTTATTCATAATATAGTGAACTACCCCACTTATAGAAGTGGGGATTTTTGTCGCTAATTAGTTAAAAAGATTGTTTTGTGTCATTTTTTGTCATACAACATAATATATATCAGAACAATATATTGAGGTGATAATGTGAGAAATTGTGGATATAGCTGCCATGTACACCGTTTCTCTGGTTGTACTACAGTCTGCAAATGCCACAGTCATTATTATAACTGCATATCCGACACTAACGAAAACTGTAGATGCCACAAACACTGTCTATACGGCAAAACTGATTCTGCCTGCGGTCACTGCCATGAGTTTAAATTTTTAACCTGCTTTGATATTCCTATATGGGGTGGACGCCATATTCACTATTACTGTGGAATTACAAAAAAAGAAAAGGGACACCGCCACTATATAATGGGCTATACGCTTAAGGATTGTTAATTAATTCAAAAATATTAAAAGCGCCAATGCATTAAATGTTTTGGCGCTTTCCTCATTTAGCAGCAGGAAACTCCCACTGCCATCCAGATTCTTTGTGAACTACCCCACTTATAGAAGTGGTTGACTCCTGTCGCTGATTAGTTAAATAATACTATACTACATAAACTAAAATTCTGCATTTTTTGGCGTTCTTGGGAAAGGTATAACATCCCTTATATTGCTCATTCCAGTTAAATACATAATCATCCTTTCAAACCCAAGACCAAAGCCTGCATGCTTTGTTCCACCATATTTTCTAAGCTCTAAGTACCACCAGTAGTTATCCATGTCCATTCCAAGTTCCTTCATCCTTCTTTCAAGTACGTCAAGCCTTTCTTCTCTTTGACTTCCACCTATTATCTCTCCAACCCCAGGAACTAAAAGATCCATCGCAGCAACGGTTTTATTATCATCATTAAGCCTCATATAAAAAGCCTTTATTTCCTTTGGATAATCAGTAACAAATACAGGTTTTTTAAACACCTTTTCTGTTAAATACCTTTCATGTTCAGTTTGAAGATCTATTCCCCACTCAACAGGGAACTCAAACTGTTGTCCTGACTTTTTGAGTATATCTATTGCCTCAGTATAGGTTACATGTCCAAATTCAGAATTTACAACATTGTTTAGCCTATCAAATAAAGTGTTATCTATGAAACTGTTAAAAAATTGCATTTCCTCTGGAGCGTTTTCCATTACATAGTTTATTATATATTTAACCATATCCTCTGCAAGCTCCATATCATCCTTAAGGTCTGCAAAGGCAATTTCAGGCTCTATCATCCAAAATTCTGCAGCATGCCTTGGGGTATTTGAATTTTCAGCCCTGAAAGTTGGTCCAAAAGTATATACATTCCTAAAGGCTAGAGCAAAAACTTCAGCCTCAAGTTGTCCACTTACTGTAAGGCTTGTTGTTTTCCCAAAAAAGTCTTTTGAATAGTCAATCTCTCCACCTTCAGTCCTTGGAAGGTTATCTAAGTCAAGTGTTGTAACCCTAAACATCTGCCCTGCACCTTCACAGTCACTTGCTGTTATTATAGGAGAGTTTACATAAACAAAGCCTCTTTCTTGAAAGAACTTATGGATAGCATAAGCTGCTATGGAACGTACCCTAAACACGGCTGAAAAGGTGTTACTCCTTGGTCTTAAGTGGGCTATAGTTCTTAAATATTCAAAGGAATGTTTCTTCTTTTGCAAAGGATAATCAGAACTTGAGGTTCCTTCAACTATTATACTATCAGCTTTAATTTCAAAAGGTTGTTTTGCTTCTGGAGTTAATATAACTTTACCTAAAACAGTTATTGAAGTGCTTATTGGGAGCTTTTCAACATCCTTAAAATTTTCAAGCCCCTCATCAAATACAATCTGAACATTTTTAAAGAAAGTTCCGTCATTTAATTCTATGAATCCAAAGGATTTTGATGATCTTAAAGTCCTAATCCAACCTGATATCTTTACCTCTTTGTTTTCAAAACTGTCTAGCTGCCTATATAAATTCTTTATTGTAGTTCCTTCCATCTTTACCCTCCTCCTTTTGTTGTTCAAAAATAAAAACCTTCGCCACATAAAGGGACGAAGGTTAATTCGCGGTACCACCCAATTTGCCAAAAGGCCACCTCTAAAGTACAGGATTTATATCCGATACTCTTTAGATATAAGGTTCTAAACACCCCCAAGCCTACTCTTTTCATTTCGGTTGGGAACTCCGGGATGTTCTTCAATACAGCTGTGATGCCGAACTTCCACCCTCATCGGCTCGCTTAAATCCATTTCTGTATCTACTCTTCCCTTCATCGTCTACTTAATATTTTATTCGTAAATTATAATATTATTAATCAATATTGTCAAGATATACTTACTGCACATTGCCTACCTCTCGAATTAAATTGTTTAATGTATCAAGATGATTCCTATCTTCATTTAGCATTTCCTTTACAAGCACTGCACTATTACCATCAAGATCCCCTTTTACAACTTCAGTTGCCATTCTAATTCCAAAGTCCTCCCCGTCATAGGCCTGTTTTAATATTTCAATATCACTTTTTTTGTTAATATTTTTTATATTAGATGCAACCTCTGCTATTTTGCCAATAAAGCCAACTCCATTTACAGGCTCCCCACCTAAGTCTTGTATCCTTTCAGCAATCTTTATAGCATGGTTTTTGTGATCTTTTTGTATATTTTGAAGTTCATGTTTTACATGCTTGTTTTGAACCTTTTGGATGAATTTTTCATAAGAATCTATTCCCATATACTCTCCTTTAAGCAATGTATTAAGTTCGTCGATTATCTTACTATTCATTAAATCACCTCTAAATAAAAAGGGAGCAAGAATACTCCCTTTTTAACTATTTATATTACTTTCCTGCTAAGTTTCTCTCATAAGCCTCAACCATTTTCTTTACCATGTAGCCACCTACAGTACCACATTCTTTAGAAGTCATATTTCCCCAGTATCCAGTTGCTGGTACCTGTACTCCTACCTCTGCTGCTACCTCTTCTTTGAACTGGTCAAGCCCCTTCTTTGCTTCTGGAACAACACTTTGGTTCTTTGAACCTGCTGCTGCACCATAGCCAGCTGCTCCTGCAAATCCTCCATAGAATTTGTTGTCTGCCATTTCATTCACCTCCTGTTCCTGTTCTACTATTAATTTAACCAATATTCGAACTTATAATCAGGGAGTTGGTGGATGAAATGATTAATATTGTTAATATATCATTTATATTAAAAAGCTATTATAATTCCTCCTTCGTTAGCATACACTGTACTTATTCCTGCTGTTGGAACTATTATAATATCTTTAAATTTATACCTTTTTAAAACTTCATTTTTAAATTCAATTGCTTTATCAAGGCAATTACAATGGGCAATTCCTAAAACTTTATTTTCTAAGTTGACTCCCTGCTCTCCTATTATTTCTATAAACCTTCTAAATGCTTTTTGAGCGCCTATAACCTTTTCTTGTATCTTTATAGTTCCTTCCTCAGTTCCTGCCATTATAGGTTTCAATGAGATTAAAGATGTAACCTTTGCAATAATAGGGCTTATTCTTCCTGCCTTAACAAGATTTTCTAAGGTATTTAACATAAAAAACGTCTTCATTTCCTTTATATATTCTTCAACTTTATCTACTATCTCAAGTTCACTAATGCCTTTTTTGCTAAGCTCATCTATTTTTAAACTTACAAGTGTCTCCCCAACAGAAGCACTTAATGAATCAAAAACATGTATAAATTTTTCTTTAATTTCTTCTTTAAACATATCCTTTGCCATTACAGCACTTTTATACGTTCCACTTAAGGCTGAAGATAAAGTTACAACAAATACACTTTCATCACCATTATATTGTTTCATAAAATCTACTGGAGAAGGACAGGATGTTTTAGGACATTCTTTACTTTTTCTCATAACATCAAGAAAATCGTTAATATTTAAAGTTTCATCATCCTTATACACTTTCCCTTCAATTTCTATGGTTAAAGGAACAATACTGATATTCGTGTTCCTTTTTATCTCATCGTTTAAATCACAGCAGCTGTCAGCGATAATTTTAACAGTCATAATAATTCCTCCTACTTTCATATTAATAGACTATATTAATTAATATACATTGTATACTAAATATAGAAATATTAAAATTGTTTTTCTCATTAAATATTTATGTTTTTAATAAATATTTCAAATAATTAACATAATTATTGCATAAATAATGGTGAAATTTTTCGAATTTTTGAATAAATCAATATATAGACTTGCTATTGTAAAAAATATATAATAAAAGGAAATATTAAGTATATAATAACTATACTTATAATAAATTTATACTACATATTATTTTAAGGAGGTGTTCTATGGAATATTTTGACCTAATAAGGAAAAGATGCAGTATTAGAGCTTATAAAAAGGACAATGTTGAAGAGGAAAAATTAAAACTTATTCTTGAAGCTGCAAGGTTAGCTCCTACAAGTGCAAATAAACAAGCTTTTAAAATACTCGTTATAAAAACAAATGGTAGAGAAAACGAACTTAAAAAGATATATAATAGGGAATGGTTTGTTGAAGCCCCAATAATCTTAGGAATATGCTCAATACCAAGCAAGGCATGGACAAGGGCTGATGGCAAAAACTATTGTGATATAGATGCTGCAATTGTTATGGATCATATAATACTTGCTGCAACTGAGCTTAATCTTGGCACCTGCTGGATTGGAGCTTTTGATAATAAAGCTGCAAAAGAAGTTTTAAAGCTTGACAGCAATCTTGAGCCTGTTGCTTTTACTCCTTTAGGATATCCAAAGGAGCATAACTATAATAAAATTAGAAAAGATATAGAAGAACTGGTTATTTGGTACTAACCTTATAATATTTGAATAATGGATTTTCATTTAAATCTTTATAGAAAAGCTACTCTAAAATAAAATTTCAGAAAAATAATTGTTTTACAATTAGGGAGCCTATATAATTCAAGAGATTATATAGGCTCCCTTTTGTATTACCACATTTTATTCATTGAAAACAGTTAAACCTGCAAAGTATAATTATGTTAACCAATATATTTTTTATTCTATTCATAAAGCGCAAAGGAGGAACTATATGAAAAAAACTTTGTCAATTCTATCTGTAACAGTATTTCTATTAACATTTCTTTTTATGCCTTATAAAAAATCCTTTGCAGCTCCTCAAAACCCAATTACAAGGAGTGAAGCTGAAAAAAGAGCTCTTAACATTATTAATCTAAAATGGACCTATTCAAAAAATAAAAACGGTAATATAAGTGCTGACAAATCTTTTTATGTAACACAACCCTCACAGTTTAAAGATGTAGTCAGCGGGGTATTCACAGGCATCCCCTACAACTGGGGAGGATTAGATAGCATTGACACCTATTCCTACAATGCACCGTGGACAAGTTTTCTTGATGCAATAGAAAAAGGTGCATTCGCTGGAAATGTTAATACTCAGTCAGGCATGGGATACATTTCACAAACTGCTGGACTTGATTGTTCAGGATTTGTACAAGCTGTATTTAATATAAAGGATTGGAAACTCTCTACTTCTACCCTTTTTAATAGCTATTTTACTAAGATAGATATAAAAGATTTAAAGCACATGGATATATTAAATAAACCTGGCGATCACGTTGTAATATTTGATAGATGGGGAAGTTTAAATGGAGTTGATGGTGCCTTTACCTATGAATCTACTACCGATACATTCTACGGTGGAATTCAAGGTACAAAGTGTTACTTTTTAAGCATGAAAGAAATAAACAATGGCTATATAGCTGGAAGATATAACTATATAATAGATGATTCACAGCAATCTACAATACAAACCACTTCCTCACTTAGTGGAACTACACAGTCTGAAACTCTTCCAAAGCCAGTTGACACAGGAATATTTGCTCAAATATCAGATAGCGTATCTCTCGCTAACCTAAGAAGTGCTCCTTCAACTTCTGCAAGCATTATAACAGCACTTCCAAAGGGAACAATAATATATATAGTAAGCTATTCCTCTGGTTGGTACCAAGTTAGCGTTAATGGACAAAAAGGCTACGTATGGGGAAGTTTAATATCTCCTATACCCAGTGGAAAATATGTGACAGTTAAGGGTGTGACTCAGCTTAATATAAGATTAAATCCTTCATCAACATCACCTATAATAGGAGTTTTAAAACAAGGACAATATGCTATGGTTCTTGATTACTCCTCAAGTGGCACCTGGTACAAGATAAATATAAATGGAACCGTAGGCTGGGCCTATAGTTCATATCTTTCATACATTTATTAATTATTAAAAGCCCTATACTTTTTATAGGGCTTTTAATAATTTCAGGCTGTTGAAAAAGTTTGTTTTTGTTAAGCCCCCTGAAGACTTTCCCTGGTACTTATTCATTTTACTAAGCAATTCTAAGCTCATGAAAGATGCCTTTTTAAAATCCATTCACGGGGCTCTTGCAAAGTTCTTAACCCAAAATGGGTTGTCTAAAATCCGTTTTGAGTTAATGTAATCACTGTGAGCTACCACCACTTATAGAAGTAGGCGACTTCTCTTGCTGATTAGTTAAATAAGATTTTAAAATTAATATATTTTTAAAATCTTATTAATTATTGCTCAATAATTAATGGTATATTATTTTTTTGTAAGTTTAATATAAAAATAAAAGAATCATTTTAGTATGTAAACATTTTTTTAAATTTACTACTAAATGTTTGAAGTTTACTACTTTATGATTTACTATAAGAAATGGTATGGAAAAATATAATAAAGGGGTCTTAAAATGTTTACATCAGCACTATTTGTAGTAATTTCTCCATTTACGTCTTTTATACCGATTATTTATATGATATATAAAACAATAACAAACAAAGACGTCATACCAATGAATCCTTGGAACAGAGGACTATTAGTTCTCTTTATATGGTCGTTAATAGTCGGGATTATAAATAGAAATATTATATCAACCCTATTGTCAGTAGCTTTTCTTCTTTACTTTTTCTTAAGCGTTTTTATAGAAAACTACTATGATAGTGAGTATAAAATTGAAGAATTATTTAAACTAATTTTGAAAATATCTTTTTTCTCAGCTCTTATTGGAATAGCTGAAAAAATAGCCTTCAGCTATTGGTCTAACCCTTTTTGGGCAAAGATATTATCATGCCACCCTTGGCCAGATAAGAACCATAGAATATACAGTACCTTTGGTAACCCAAACGTTGCAGGGGCATGGTTCTGTTGTATGATATTAGTTTGTATTTATTTCATTAATAAGAACCAAAAAAATAAATTATTTTACTATATCGCATTAACTCTTTTTATTATAGCCTTTTTCTTAACAGGATCTCGTGGTGCTGCCTTTGGACTTTTTGCTGGTATATTTATATATTTCTTTTTAAGCAAAAACAAAGAAACCTTTAGTTTCTTATTGTTATCTTCTTTGATAATTGTAGCAATGGTTTATGCTCCGCTATATTTACCAAGTTTAAAATTTATCGTAGGCCATGAAATAGATAACTCCATAAATAGCCGCCAAGCTATATGGGATGGATGTTACAGAATGTTTCAGCTTAAACCAATAACTGGATGGGGACTCTTAGGAATATATAAAAATGGAATTTATTATATTAATTATTATAAGAGAGAAGTACATGGTCATAATATATGGATAACTCTTGCAACCACCTTGGGAATAGTTGGACTAACTGTGTATATCTATATGAAGCTATATATATTTGAAGGTATAAGAATTCTTTATAATGATAATTGCAGGCTTGTTCCTCTTCTTGCTGCAATACAGGCATCAATAATAGTACATGGAATAGTTGACTTTACTATAATGGCTCCTCAAATGGGAATTATGTTTATAATATCTTCATCAATGATAGCCTCTCTTTCAATGCAATATAACGACTCTACAGTTAAAAATCCTATACCAGTACCTTCATACAATTCTCTTCTATAACAAAAAGGATTATTTCAATATATGAAATAATCCTTTTTCAAATTCAATTAAATTTTCATGTTCGTCAATTTATTAACAAAATATTAACACACAACTTCTTATTTTATGCTATAATACATTATGATGACATTTAGGAGTCATGATATATAATGTAATGGCTCCTAATCCCCCTCTTTTTTTATATTCAAAAGCTTATCAAAAATACTAATAAATATAATCACTTATCATTCAAATACTTCAAACTCTATTCTTCATGTTTTCAAAGTTAATCCATTTTGGAATAATAATACTTATTTAACTTTATATAAAATTATAATAGTTTCATGTTTTATATTAAAAAATAATGCATTAGATACAGAATTTAAACTCAAATACCTAATGCATTCTATTTATAACAATATTATGTTATATTATTTTTGCCCATAGTAAGCATTTTCTCCGTGTTTTCTCATAAAATGCTTAATTATTAGTGTATTTTTTGCACCAGAGTCTGCTGGATTTAAGATTTTTGTATGATATGCCATACTTGCTATCTCTTCTAATATAACTGCATTGTGTACAGCCTCCTTTGCATCTTTACCCCAGCAGAATGGCCCATGATCATTTACAATAACACCTGGAGTATGCATAGGATTCTTCCCTTTAAGAGTCTCTACTATAACCTTACCAGTTTCCTTTTCATAGCTACCTAATATTTCTTCATCTTTTAAGGGCCTTGTACATGGAATTTCTCCATAAAAATAATCTGCATGAGTTGTTCCCATAGCAGGAATTGACATTCCTGTTTGAGCCCAAATAGTTGCCCAGTGAGAATGAGTGTGAACAATTCCTCCAATCTCAGGAAATGCTTTATAAAGCTCAATATGAGTTGGAGTATCAGAGGATGGTCTAAGTTTTCCCTCTACAACATTCCCTTCCAAATCAACAACTACCATATCCTCTGCAGTCATATTTTCATAATCTACTCCACTTGGCTTTATTACAATTAGACCTTTTTCTCTATCTATTTCACTTACATTTCCCCATGTATAGATAACAAGATTTCTCTTTGGCAATTCAAGATTAGCTTTCAATACTCTCTCCTTTATATGCTCAAGCATATTAATGCCTCCTTAAATTAATCTTTTTAAGCATATTCCTTTAAAGCTCTTTTAAACTTTTCATCCATAAATCTTCTTGCATTTTTAATATCATCCATCCAATTCTCATTTCCTGTATACCAAAACTCTGCAACATATTTTCTAACTCCTAAAGCCCATGAAGTTTTAATTATATTTTCAAAATCAACATGGCCTGTACCAAAAGGAATCTCTCTAAATTTATTAGGTATAGTTTCTTTTAAATGCACAGCAGCAATATGCCCTTTTCCAGCTTTTATATCTTCAAATACACAATTGTTGTATAATACTGCTGCATTTGTTATATTGCCTGCATCAGGATATATCTGCAAGTATGGAGAATTTATTTTATTTACATAATGCATCGCTTTGCTAACAGTATTCATAAATTCCGTTTCCATGGTTTCAAACGCAAGTATTACTCCTTTTTTTGCTGCCATTTCAACGCACTTTTCAAGATTTATTAAAAAATATTCCTTTGTCTTGCTGTTTGATTCCTCATAGTATACATCATAACCTGCAATTTGAATTATTCTTATTCCTATATCACAGGCAAGATCAATTGCTTTTTCCATTATTTCAATGCTTTTTTCTCTTACAGCTTCATTAGAGCTTCCAATGGGATATTTTCTGTGACCACTCAAACACATAGTGCGTATTGGAATTCCAACCTCATAGATATCTTTTATAATTTCAAATCTTTCACTTTTTTTACTATCAAGTCTTGCAAGTTTTTCATCGGTTTCATCTATGCTCATTTCAACAAAATCAAAGCCTGCTTCCTTTGCACAAGTAAGTTTTTCTTTCCATGAAAGATAATTTGGCATCGATTTTTCATAAAGTCCAAGCAAGTAATCCTTCATAGTACCACCTTCTATTCCAATTAATCTGTTACAAAGTATAATGCTGCTTCTCCTATTTCACGATTTGCAGAAACTATAATATCTCTATCCTTATCATTTATTACATAAATATTACTTGGGCCTGTCCCAGCCTCGATAACACCTGTTTTAAAGGTCAATGGATTTTTGCTTTCACATTGAATATAGAAAAGCTCCTTTTCAAATCTTCTATATCCACCTATTATCGTTGGAATTCCTCTTAGCATTCCACCCCATACTACATGTCCAAAATCCATTTCCTTTGGGTATTTATAAACAATCTCATATTTGTCTCCAATTTTCTTATTTATAACGAAATTTCCTCCATGAAAGGGCTCAATAGTTACAAGCTCATCAATTCCATCACCATCTATATCAATTACTGCAATATCGCTTACAGGCCTTTCTAATACAGTTTCAATAGTCCACCCTTCTCCTTTTGATTTTGGAGGAATAACAGCAAAAACTCCTTCTTCACATGTTACCATTCCTGCAGTCTTTCCATTCCAAACAGCCCTGCAATATCCATGGTTCTTTGTTAATCCTTCCTTTATAACCGTAAGCTCAATTGGCTGTGAAAGATCATCAGGAAGCACACCAACATATATTTTACCAGGATCTGACCAGTCATCCTTGTCCTTCTTTGATGTGCATAAAGTTGCTCCAATAAAATAATTAACTCCTCCCGATGTTAATATATCAAAACGATGAACATAAGGAAGATTAAGAACAGTTTTTACATCCCATTCTCCATTTTCTAATGGTTTTCCCCATACAATAGTTGCATTTTCTGACCTGAATGTTGGGAAAAAGTTTTGAACTGCAAGAAAATCTCCATTTTTCCCCGGAATAGGCACAATGGACATAGTTCCTCCTGGCCCATCCCATACTGTTGATTGTTTAAAATCAGAACCTGAGAACATATAGCATGGTCCCTCTCCCTCGGTTGCAAAAAATATTTTTCTTTCAGAATTTACATCAAAACTGCTTACAGCATAGCATCTATGAAGGTTTGCTAGAATTTTCTTCTCAAATTTCATATTGTCAGCTCCTTTTTATTTTATAAATGCTTCATCGGAACATTAAATGTTCCGATGAAGCATAAAGTAATAATCATTTTTTATTAACAATGTTTTCAATAATCTTTTGCTCTATTTCCTGTTCAGATAATAGATTTTTAAGTCCTATTACTATAGTTCCATTTGCAGCAGCATTCGCAAAATTTCCTTTTAGCGCCTCAGAGCAAAATACAACATCGTAATTTGATGCAAGGTTTTTTGCTTCACTAACACTGCTGTGATGAATTTGAACAGATATTCCAAGTTTCTTAAAAATCTTTTCTATTTTCATTTTTATAATCTGGCTTGATCCCATTCCGCTTCCGCAAGCTGCTATAACTTTTAACATTTTTATACCTCCAAAATAATTTTATATCTTACTTTGATATACTTGCTGCATAAGATTCATAATCTTCAGCAATTGTAAAATAATGTTCTTTATTCTTTCTATATTGGAATTGAGGAATAGCAAGAAGTAAAAGGATTACAACAGCAACACCTGCATATTTACCGTATTTCATTAAAACTCCTATAACTGGCCATACTGTATCCCAGTCAAAATTACCATGCCATCCTCCAAATTTAGCAAGTTCAAAGAAATATGCTGCAAATGCTCCTCCTAATACTTGTAATATACCAGATAGGAAAGGAATAATCGCTGCTGCCTTTAAGCCACCCTTTTTATTTGCAAATACTGCAAAGGTAGCGTTATCAAAGAATACTGGAACGAATCCTGTAATTATTAATACTGGGCTCTTGAATACTATAAGTCCTATTATCATTAAAAATTGTCCCAAAGCTCCAAATAAGAATCCTATTGTTATTGCATTTGGATGACCAAATCCATAAGTTGCTGCACAGTCAACGGCAGGTATTGAACCTGGAAGAAGTCTGTTTGATATACCTTGGAAGGATTCTGTAAGCTCTGAAACGAACATCCTAACTCCAAGCTGTAATATACATAAGTAAACTGCAAAATTAAAGGATTTTTCAATTATATAGAAATAGAAGTTTTGAGTCTTGCCAAAGGTATTATCTATTTTATGAAGCAGTTCAGGTCCTAATATGGTCATAATAATTCCAAAGAATAGGAGCATTAAAATTCCTGTTGCAACAACATTTTCATTAAATATTGATAAAAATCCTGGAAGCTCTAAATCCTCTATTTTCTTTCCTTTTTTGCCTATTTTGCCTGCTATCTTATCTGTAAGCCAAATTCCAAACATCTGCTGATGACCAACTGCAAATCCGCCGCCTTCAGTAAGCTCCTGACATGCCTCAACTGTAAGGTTTGAAGCAACTGCCCAGTATGTTCCAAGTAAAAGTCCAAGCATAGTTACAACACCAGCATTGCTAAGCTGTGGGAAACAGAAAAATACCATCCAAAGTGCTGTTGAAGACTGCTGTACCATTATATGTCCTGTAATAAACACTGTACGTACTTTTGTCCATTTTCTAAGAAGAACAAGTACTATGTTGAATATAAATGCTATAAGAAGAACTACCATCATCATGGAAAATGCTTTTCCAGACTTTTCAACTGCAGCCTGAGCAGCTGCCTGACCAAAATATGGGTCTATAACTGCTGCTGTTAAGTTAAATCTATCTTTTAGTGCTGCAAGTATTGGCCTGAAATTGTTAACAAGTCCGCCAGCTGCAACATTTAAAATAAGATAACCAACTGTTGCCTTAATAAACCCTGCTAATGCTTCGTAAAAAGGACGCCTTAAAAGAAGGTAGCCGATTAAAACTATAAAACCAACGAAAAAGGCCGGCTTTGTGAGGATATTATTCTGGAAAAATCCCCATACTGTCATAATAATGTTCATAAATTTTCCCCCTCCATTATTTTTTTATTTTGAAGTTATAATATAACTTTAATTAACATTTTTAAAAAAGATTTTTAATATCTTCAATAGATTCTGCTTCAAGAAGCTTTTTAACAATGTTTTCATCTGATAGATATTCAACAAGTTCTGCAAGGTTTTGCAAGTGAATACTATTATCTGTTGAAGCTAATACGAAAAACAATCGAGCATCATGTTCAGGGCTGTCGCTAAAATGCACAGGTCTTTTAGTTTTCATAAAGCATACAGCTGTTTCATTTACTCCTTTTCCTTCCTGTGCATGAGGAATGCAAATATCAGGGGCTATTACTATATAAGGTCCATACTCTTTTACATTTTTTATAATTAAATCTATATATTCTTCAAGTATTGCACCATCCTTTATAAGAGGCTGGCATGCTGCTACTATTGCTTCTTCCCATGATTCAAATCCGTCATGAAAGGAATATCTTTTTTTCTCTATTAGTTCCTTAAACATTTTATCCTCCAATCAATTAATATTTCTATTATAGGAATGAAGTAAAAGGAATGTTTATATCGTTTTCAAAGCAATCATCAAAACCTCTTGGATAATGGTACTCTCTATTATCTTTATCATCTGGGAATACAAACTTTCCTCCAACCTGCCATATAAATGGTTTGAATTTATATTGAAGTCTGTGCTTTTTCATCTCATAAAGCATAGTTATTTCAGCTGGATCAGCCTGAAAATTAGACCATATATCATGATGGAAAGGAATTATTACCTTTGTGTTTAAAGCTTCTGCCATTCTCAAAATATCAGATGCAGTCATTTTATCTGTTACTCCTCTTGGGTTTTCTCCAAAGGAACCTAAAGCAACATCTATCTCATAGTCATTTCCATGTTTAGCATAATAATTTGAATAATGGGAATCACCGCTGTGATATATATTTCCTCCAGGAGTTTTTATAAGGAAATTAACTGCCTTTTCATCCATATCATCAGGCATTCTGCCTCTTATATCACCATCTGGAGGTGATGTAATAAGTGCTGTACGGTCAAAGGACTCTAAAGCTACTATCTCAATGTCTTTTATTTTTACAACATCACCAGGCTTAACTGTTATGCAACGTTCCCTTGGTACTCCCCATTCTATCCATTTTTCAACTGAATACTTTGGTCCTATAAAGGGAACATCCTTTGAACAGTTTTTCATAACTGCTGCTGCAACATTAACATCTATATGATCATTATGATAATGAGTAGATAATACCGCATCTATTTCTTTTATTGCAAAAGGATCAAGTACACAGGGTGAAACCCTAAGATTAGGCTGAAGTTTTTTTCCTCCGCACATTCTTGCCATCTGGTGCTGTGGATCTATATATGGATTTGCTTTTGTTTTTTTGCCGCTTCCACACCAGAAATCAATACATATATTAGTATTTCCTTCTGTTTTTACCCAGATACCTGTACATCCAAGCCACCACATGGCAAAGGTTCCTGGTTTTACTACTTCCTGTTCAATCTCTTCATTTAGCCATGTACCCCATTCTGGGAATGTACTTAGAATCCATGATTCTCTTGTAATTTGATCAATTTTAGCCATTTATTATCCTCCTTAATCGTTCATATAATTTATTTTTTGTTCTTTTACACATTGTTCCTAACATACTTAATTTTAAAAGTTGAATTTTAGTTCTTGCGTGTAAAACAATCATAAATTATTTGATATATGAATGATTTATATGTTTTATGATTGTTTACACTTCAATAATAACTAATTTTTTGAATTATTTCAATATAAAATTTTCATATTATTATTAAATATTTTTAAAAACTATGATTTTTGTTTATTTTATGTTTGAAATCAATCATAAAATAAAATATAATATAAGTATAAGAGATCATTTGTTCATTTTATGTATTGAAAAATTACTGTATTAATGTTTTAGTTTATTTAATATTAATTATGGAGGGCATTATGAAAAATAGTAAAGGTGTAGTATGCAAAAGGCAACAATTAATACTCCAATATTTAAATGAGCACAAAACAGCAAAGGTAGAAACTCTTTCCGAATTGCTTAATGTATCTCCTATCACTATAAGGCGCGATCTTCAGATATTTGAAGAAAAGGGAATAGTAGAAAGGTTTCATGGAGGTGCAACCTTAATCGAAGGTGCGTTAGGAGATGATCCAAGCCTTAGCGATTCATCAAAAAACTATATTCTCCAAAAGCTTGCAATAGCAAAAATGGCTGCAAGTTTAATTAATGATGGTGATACTATATTTATGAACTCAAGTTCAACAGCATTACTTGTACTAAAATATCTGCATAACAAACATGTAATAGTAATTACAAACAATGGTAAAGCACTACAAGTACAAAAAGATCCAAAGGTTGAACTTGTTTTAACCGGAGGAGAAGTTTATGAGAGAAAACAATCAATGGTTGGAGAGTTTGCAACTCATATACTATCAAAGGTTGTTGCAAATAAGTGTATCATGGGTGTAAGTGGTATAAACATTAAAACTGGTATTACAACATCTGTACTTCAAGAAACAGCAGTAAATCAGATGATGCTAAAAAGGTGCAGCGGCCCTGTAATTGTCCTTGCTGACAGCTCTAAGATAGGAGTTGAACACAACTTTATAAGCGGAGATTTAAATAAAGTATCTTACCTTATTACCGACTCTGGAGCAGATCCTAAGCAGTTAGAAATGCTAAAAGAAAAGGGAATTGAGATTATTACAGTCGATCCACTTGATGCATCTGAACTTAATGGTTTTAATAGTATAACTTAATAAATATAAGGATATATTTTGCATCCAAAATCGTCAGGCAATTTAGACTTTTAAAGAATCATAATAAAGCCCTATCCTTTAGGATAGGGCCATATTTATCGCATTGTTATATATCCATGATATTGTGTATAGTTATCACTTTCAGCAATATCTGTTAAGAATATGCTTGATATTTCAAACCTTGGCTTTAAATATGGAAATTGATCATATTTTGCCCAAGATGGTTTTTTAATATCTTTTGCCTTTACTACAGCTGCTTTATACCACTGAGATGGGCAATCAAACCACATTTCAACTACTCTTTGATATGGACATCCATTAACCTCCTGAATAATTTTACTCGATAACATTCTTAGTACTTCTGGCATAGCTTGGAATTTAGGAACAACTTCTTCATAAAACCACTTGTCCCCTTCTTCCATAGAAACACCCTCTGGATATTTCATAACAAATTGCCATCTATAGTTTGGACCATCTTCTGCTGTTCTTTTAGAACCTTTGAAATCTTCTTCCCAGCAAATCGGTACAAAAGCAAATATAAATGGAGGCATCCCGTTATCTCCACCTGTAGATCTTGCATCGTCCCCTTCTATATTAACTGTTTTTCCATTACTTAAATCTTCATCATCTGGAATATTTCCCTGCCATTTTAATACATCTACTGGAAAATATTCTGTAAAAGCCTTATTTTTAAATTCCTCTGTCATTGGATTAACCAACCAGTAATGTTCTGTTAACTGCATTCTACATGTTCCAAATCTTTCTCCTTCTGGTGGAGTTGGCAAAGCTGGATAAAATGCATACTTAGCTACGTAAGGTCTAAATTGTGAAATACTATCTGCTATATGGTAGCGATATAACCAATGTTTTAACTTATGCCTATAATCCTCTTTTACAACATCAACATATATAAGACTTCTCATAGGTTTAAACTCTATAGACATTATAATCTCCTCCTATTTATTTTAATTATAACTTTTTAAATGTTTATATTTAAATTATCAACTAAAACTTTTGAACTTGTTGCTATTTGTTCAATAGTGGCAGCTATCTCTTCTACAGAAGAAGCTTGTTCTCCTGCAATTTCGCCTATAGTACTTATAGAATTAGAAATAAACTTACTACCCTTATCAATATCCAAAAGAACTGCAGACATTTTCTCAGCAGTTTTTTGACTTAACAGAGCTAATTTTCTCATTTCATTTGCAACAACTGAAAATCCTCTCCCATTTTCACCTGCCCGTGCTGCTTCTATAGAAGCATTTAAGCCTAAAAGATTAGATTGTTTAGATATGTTATGAATCAAATCAACAAATTGATTGCTTTCACTTATGTTTTCTTCAACCTGTTTAATTTTTTCAATCATAAAATTCAATTGTTCTGATAGCTTTAAAGCATCATCGGCAATCCCATTAATAGTTTCGCTCACCTTTTGCAAGGAACTCATCAAATTGATAGAATTATTTTTTATTTCTTCTATCTTTTCTGTGCTTTGTGAAATTCCAAGTGTTCCAATTACTTCTCCATCGTCACCAAATATAGGTACTGCAATAATCTTCATATCTAAACCATCAATTTCTTTCTTTAGTACCTTGTATAATTTCTTTTTCTCCTTAATGATTTGTTGTATTCCTGTCATTTCAATACTATTTAAAGGCCCCACCTTAAATGGTGCTTTTACTGTATTTCCATCCTCAGAATATATACATTCACTTTTATTTGTAACAGTTAATGAAAAATCCCCTTCAATTATATCCTTTATTATTGAAATAACATCTATAAGGTTTTGAAGCTTTTTTTCCATTGTAATCCTCTCACTTATTAGATTATATTTTTATATCTAAACGGTACAACGTAAAATGTACAAGCCGTCTTGGAAAGTATCAACATAAATATAGCCTCTATCATCTACAAGTACATCTTCTGTGATTGCCACCTTAGATCCTGGAAGCAAATCTCCTGTTGGATTATTAAATAAATCAGCTTCAGGATCAGGAGGGATAAAGTAAGCAATCTCCTTTGGTACGAAAGGATCTGATACATCATATATGCGAAGCCCCGCATTAAAATAGCAACAGTAAACTCTATCATCTCTCTTTTCATAAACGTCAGGACCAAATGCGTCAAAAATATTATGTGGTCCAAATGGTATACGTACGCCATCAACAATATTAAAGTTTGTCCCATGTGTATATCCTTCAGGTACTTCTGGATATGGGAAAATAGAAATTAAGCTTGGGTTACTGATATCTGTTATTTCAATAATGCCAATCATGTTCATCGGCTGGGTTACAATCTTTTTGAATAAGCCTTCAGTTGCTTCATTACAAAAATATCTTGCTCTTTCACCTTCTGTTGTAACAACAACATAAGGACGGTTTCCAAGGGGAAGTACAGAGTGAATTGGTGCCCCTGCAGCTCCTCCACCAAAAGGAGGATTAAGATGTAAACAATTAAGCATTTTAGGATTAGCCTTATCTTTTACATCAAGCATAATAAATCCTTTATTTGCATAAGCCATATAAACGATATCATCTTTTGCTACACAAGCATGCAAGAAAGGTGAAGAAAGTGCTTCCGCTGAACCGTAACGTGTATTTTTAGCTGTAATCTTATCGTTAAGATATTGTTCCGATGCCCACCATCTTCCAACTTCCACTGGATTTTTTGGATCTTTTATATCTACTATCCTTAAAATAAATCCATTATATCCTTCACAGCTTCCCGTCACATAAACATACCTTCCGCCATTATAAAAAAATCTGTGTACACCTGCACCTCCTTTACATTCGAATTTAGATAAAAGAATCGGGTTCTCTGGATCAGTTTTTACATCCCAGATCATAATGCCGCCCCAAAATGGCAGACCTACTTCCGTTCCATGTAGTTCTTTCAATGTTCCCCCATGGGCTGTTATCATTATTCCATCTGCTATCTGAATTTTAGGAGTTCCTTGTCCATCATGCACACCTTCAAAAAACCAAGGTCCTTCCATCCATTTTACATTTCTTGGATGTTTAGGATCTGTAACATCTATAATATTCCATCCATTGTGTCTAAAGGAAGCAGTATATAAATAATATCTGTCTTGTACTTTTTGCATAGCCATTTGAAAACCTGGTTTCCCATTTAAATCATTAAAAGCAACCAATTCTATATTTTTTGCCAAAGGTTCTTTACGTCTACACATCCTTATTAACCTCCATCTGTACCTTTTCATTTTGATTCATAAAATTAATCCTTACATTTTCATAATAGTATGATAATTTTTAAAAGTATAATATCCATATTGCATGGTTGTATAACCTATGAGTTATAAAAAATTTCAAAATATTTAATTTTAAAATACTATATGCTATATTATTTATAGTACAAAAATTTTTACTATAAGAAGGGAACCCTATGAACGAAATACAAATACAATATTTTATGGAATTATGCAAAACTTTAAGTTTTACAAAGGCTGCTCAAAATTTATATGTTTCACAGCCCGCTATTAGCAAACAAATAATATCATTGGAAAAAGAATTGGGATTTCAATTATTCGAAAGAAGCAATAAAAGTGTATCCCTTACCCCTGTTGGAAAATTATTTTATGAATTTTTTCAAAGAACAATAATCGACTATGAAAAAACAATAAAAAATGCCCAAAAAATAATTAATGAAAAAAATACATATATAGTGATAGGTTTTTTAGAAGGTTGGGATATGTCAAAATATCTACCTTATATTACAAAAGCACTTTTCTCAAGTTATCCAAATATCTCTATTGAATTTGTCAGCTATAACTATAAAGATTTAAGTAGTAAATTAGAAAATAAAGAAATTGATTTAGCAATCAGCCTTTCACCTAATTTTGAGGATTTACCAAATATAAAGATTAAAGAGATAACGACCATACCGAGCTTGTTGTTTTTTTCATCATTTCATCCTTTAGCAAACAAAATAAATCTTTCATTTAATGACTTTAAAGACGAAACTTTTTTCGTCTTTTCTGATAAATCAAAAATAACTTCAAGGGATATAGTAATTAAAATATGCAATAGCTATGGATTTACTCCAAAAATCTCAGTTGTACCAAATATTGAATCGATGATTCTAAATGTTAAAAATGGTTTAGGCGTTGCTATATTTGATGACTGGATACAATACAAGCATAATCCTGTACTAAAATATATACAGACAAATCATAAGCATAAAATAATTGCTGCATGGAATAAAGCTAATGAAAATAATATTATTGATTCTTTCATTAAAGAACTTGTATCCATTTTAAATGAATAAGAAGAGACGGTTACTAAATCTTTCTATGAAACAAAAGCAATTACAAAAACTATTAGTAACCGTCTTATTTAATATTCATCTTTTATCAATAAACAGGTGTACACATATATATATATTTTTCAATGTTTCCCATTGCAGCATTCATTAAATATTCTCTAATTTTTAATGATACCTCTCCTGGTTTCCCATTTCCTACAATCCTTCTATCTACTTCAATAACTGGTGCAACCTCCATAGCTGTACCAGTAAAAAAGACCTCATCTGCAGCATAAAGCTCTGTCCTTGAAATACTTCTTTCCACAACTTCTATGTTCAAATCATTCTTTGCAATTTTCATAACCATATCCCTTGTAATGCCTTCAAGTATATTATCTGACGCTGGAGGGGTTATAAGTTTACCATTCTTATATATGAATATATTTTCTCCTGGGCCTTCACAAACCTTTCCATCCTCAGTTAAAAATATAGCTTCATCATAACCATTTAAAGCTGCTTCTAAAGATGCAAGGGCTGAATTTAAATATCCTCCTGTTGGTTTAGTTCTTGCAGGAATCATATTGTCAGATATTCTTCGCCATGAGGATATACAAACTCTAAAAGCTTCTTTCTCAATAAACCTCTCTAAAGGTTGGCAATATATTAAAAAGCTATTATCATCATCATAAAGAGAAGGAGATAGATTTTCTGAACTTTTATATGCAACAGGCCTTATGTATACAGTGGTTTTAAAATTGTTCCTCTTTAAAAGTTCAACAGTAGCATTACAAAGCTGATCAATAGTAAATGGAATATTGATATTAAGAGCTTTGCATGACTGCAAAAGCCTTTCATAATGCTCTTTTAGCCTAAAAACATAAAGCTGCTTTTTCTCCTCATTCCAATATGCTCTAATACCCTCAAAGCATCCTAATCCATAATTAAAAGCTTTACTTCTTATACTTATTTTTATACTGTCTTCCTTTACAAACTCCCCTTGATAAAACGCTAAATACTCACTCATTTTCAAATCCTCCTTTTATTTATTATAAAAAAATCCTTCGTCCCTATAGATAATATTATCTATAGGGACGAAGGATATATTCTCCGTGGTACCACCCTAATTTGCATATAAAATATGCCTCATTATATCAGGTCGTATATAATACTGCTAATACAATATTATATTTCAACCATATAGCCCTGTATCGGAGGCATCCGCCCAAACCTACTTGCTTAACAACTTTCAGTTGGAAGCTCCGGAGTGATTATTACATGTCACTAAACATCAGCTCGCACCAACCGCTGACTCTCTTAAGTTTATACTCGACATCTTTCTCTCCATCAAAGCCGTTAAATGTAATTTTAACTTTTCTAAAAATTATATTACCATAAAATTCATTTGTCAATGCTTTTTGTAAATTTTTAAAAAATTTTTGTATAAAAATTCAATAATTTATAATCTAAGTACATTACTTATAAATCAGTAAAAATATAAAAAATTAATTTAAAAGTGGGTATAATATTAATAGTTTAAAAGCAAAGCAAACGATAACAGTCTTCATTTTTTAAGGTATTGATTTTTTTGTCGATATATTATAAACTAAAAAATTAGTGAGTAATTATTTAAATCAAATTTTGCTCATTATATAAGCATCCTTTTTATGTTAAGAACTTACTTAAAAATGCTATAAATGGGATGCTTTTGTTTTGTATTTTGTTTATAACCTCCGCCAAAAGTTAAAATTATCATGTCCATTTGACTAATCATTAATGCTTACAATTCTGAGGGTTATTGTCCAAAATCTTTAGTGCAAAATCTACAAAATTATTACTGCCAAGTCCAAATAAAATAATAAATGGAGGTATAATATGAGCCAAATTTTATCAAATTTTATTAACACAATTAACACTCTACTCTGGTCTTATGTAATAATTGCTTTATTAATTGTAGCTGGGCTTTACTTTTCATTAAAAACTAAGTTTGTACAGCTAAGATACTTCAAGGAGATGTTTAAACTTTTAACAGAAGGCACAGGTAGTGCAAAAGGAACAAGCCATGTATCATCTTTTCAAGCGTTTTGTATAAGCACAGCATCACGTGTTGGAACAGGAAACCTTGCTGGAGTTGCAACAGCTATTACTATTGGCGGACCAGGGGCAGTATTTTGGATGTGGGTTATAGCACTAATTGGTGGGGCATCAAGCTTTGTAGAGAGTACATTAGCTCAAGTTTATAAAGTAAAGGATGGGGAAAACTATCGTGGAGGACCTGCATATTATATGGAAAGGGCTCTTGGAAAAAGGTGGATGGGAATATTATTCTCAATACTGATTACTATATGTTTTGGCCTTGTATTTAATTCAGTTCAAGCAAACACGATATCACAAGCCTTTGATAAGGCATTTGGTATTAAAACTTATATAACAGGTTTAGTTATCTCTCTTTTAACAGCATTTATTATATTTGGTGGAGTAAAGAGAATTGCAAAAACAGCTGAAGCAATAGTTCCTGTAATGGCCATAGCTTATGTTGTAGTTGCATTATTTATAGTAATTAAAAATATTACTTTAATTCCTCATGTATTTGAAATGATTTTTAAAAGTGCCTTCGGTATTAAACAAGCAGTAGGTGGAGGAATAGGTGCTGCTATTATGATGGGAATAAAGAGAGGCCTTTTCTCAAATGAAGCTGGTATGGGTAGTGCTCCTAACGCTGCTGCTACAGCCCACACATCTCATCCAGCAAAGCAGGGACTTATTCAAACACTTAGCGTTTTTACAGATACGCTTTTAATATGCAGTGCAACAGCATTTATAATTTTAACTTCAGGCGAATTCGCTAAAAGTGGATTAACTGGTATAAAGCTTACTCAAAGTGCACTGATTTACCATGTTGGGGGATGGGGAGGCATATTTATTGCTGTATGTATTTTCCTGTTTGCTTATAGTTCTGTTATAGGAAATTATTACTATGGAGAAACAAACATTGAATTTATAAATTCAAGTAAAACATATTTAACTATTTACAGGATTTTGGTTGTAGCAATGGTTATGTGGGGTTCAATTGCATCTCTTCAAATAGTTTGGGATTTAGCAGACCTATTTATGGGACTTATGGCTATTCTTAATATAATAGCTATATTGATGCTTGGAAATGTAGCCTTTAAAGTATTGAAAGACTATGAATCTCAAAAACAGCAAGGCCTTAATCCTAAATTTAAAGCAAAGAATATAGAAGGACTTAAAAACGCTGATTGTTGGGAAGAATAATATTTTATATGTTTACCCATTCTTAATTACTTTATAAGAAGGCTTTAAATTGCCTTCTTTTTTTCTCATGTTGTCATTTTGTTGTCATTGGCTTATTTGTTATCAGATTCAAAAAATATTAAAAGCCTTGAAGTTAGATCTTTCAAGGCTTTACATGGTGCGCCGGACAGGATTCGAACCTGCGACCTACTGATTCGTAGTCAGTTACTCTATCCAGCTGAGCTACCAGCGCATATTCACTTAAGTTATTCTAACATAGAAAAGCATAAAATGCAAGTTAGACAAAAGTTTAAAATAATAGCCGCACAATGTGCGGCATTTGGCGGAGAAGGCGAGATTCGAACTCGCGCTAGAGTTACCCCTACTAACGGTTTAGCAAACCGTCCTCTTCGGCCACTTGAGTACTTCTCCACATTAAAATTATATATGGCGGAGAGGGTGGGATTCGAACCCACGGTAGGGTCACCCCTACGCCGGTTTTCAAGACCGGTGCCTTAAACCAGCTCGACCACCTCTCCATGTCGGAACATTTTATATTATATCAGCTATATCAGCTGATGTCAACATAAAATGTTCCTATTTTTTTAATTTCTACTTGGTAATTTTATCTATACCTCCCATATAAGGAATAAGAGCCTTTGGAATAGTTACACTTCCGTCTGCTTCTTGATAGTTTTCAAGAATTGCTGCAACAGTCCTTCCAACTGCAACCCCAGAACCATTTAGAGTATGAACAAGCTCAGGTTTTGCTTTTGGATTTCTTCTAAATTTTATATTTGCCCTTCTTGCCTGAAAATCTTCAAAGTTAGAACAGCTTGAAATCTCTACATATCTTCCGTAGCTTGGCATCCAAACTTCAAGATCATAAGTCTTTGCCGAAGAAAATCCAAGATCTCCACTACAAAGCTTAACAACCCTATATGGAAGTCCAAGAAGTTGAAGAACTTCCTCTGCATCATTAGTTAAAGCCTCAAGCTCCTCGTAAGACTTTTCAGGATCAGCAAATTTCACAAGCTCAACCTTATTAAACTGGTGCTGCCTTATAAGACCCCTTGTATCACGTCCTGCTGAACCTGCTTCGGCCCTAAAGCATGCTGAATATGCAGTATGCTTTATTGGAAGCTTTTCTACATCTAATATTTCATCCATATACATATTTGTAACAGGAACTTCTGCTGTTGGTATAAGAAAATAATCAAGGCCTTGAAGCCTAAACATATCTTCTTCAAACTTTGGAAGCTGTCCTGTTCCTGTCATAGCCTTTCTATTTGCCATATATGGTGGAAATACTTCAACATATCCATGCTTTTGAGTGTGAAGATCAAGCATAAAGTTTATACATGCTCTTTCAAGCCTTGAACCAAGACCTTTATAGAAAGTAAATCTTGCTCCGGTAACCTTTGCTCCCCTTTCAAAATCAAGTATATCAAGATCTGTGCCTATATCCCAGTGAGCTTTTGCTTCAAAATCAAACTTTCTTGGCTCTCCCCATCTCCTAACTTCAACATTATCTTTATCGCTTTCTCCAACAGTAACATCTTCATTTGGAATGTTTGGTATTCTAAGAAGTACTGCTGTTATATCTTCTTCAACCTTTGAAAGCTCATCATCATATTCCTTTATTCTATCAGACAGCTCTTTCATCTCAGCCATAAGAGCATCTACTGGTTTACCCTCTTTTTTTAATTTAGGTATTTGCTGTGAATCAGTATTTCTTTTGCTTTTTAAAGCTTCAACTTCAACTAATATCTGCCTTCTTCTCTCATCAAGCTCTACTGCCTTATCGATTAAGCTGACATCAAAAGTTTTACTTCTGTTTAACATAGCCTGTTTTACCATATCCGGATTATTTCTAATTCTTTTAATATCAAGCATTATAACCCTCCTCATTTATATATAAATTAAAAAGCCCTCCGCACCCATATAAAAGGGGCGAAAGGCTAACTTCCGTGTTGCCACCCTAATTGACCATAAGGTCCACTCTAACGTGCTTAACGTGCACAGCCGTTTTGCTCATCGCAAACCCTCAAGGGTGGATTCAATAGGATAATACTACCTGTTCACACCATCCACAGGCTCTCTTTAAGCATTTGTCCTACCTACTATTCCCTATCATAGGTTTAATTATCAATAATTATATCACTAATATAAAAAAATGCAACTGCTATGTATAGAATTTATTATAATGTAAATAATTCTAATAGGGGAGGGGTAATATGAATGAAACTAATATATTTTATCAGCTTCTAAATTTAAAAGAAATAGATTACAAAACTATGCTTACTTTAACGAGCCTTATTGAGCTTCTAATAAATAAAAATATAATCTCTAAAGAAGAACTTTTAAGAAAAATTAAAAACCTTGATAGTATTGCTTCCCAAAGCAGTGGCATATAAACCTTCTTTAAAGTTAGGTAATATATTTACCTAACTTTTTAATTTGATATAAGTAAATCTTTGTAATAAAATAATAGAGTACTGATTGTGTTAAGTAAATATGAAAAAATAGCGTAGCTACACGTATAATTACACAAAATTACACAGTTTTTTTATGTAATCTAAATTAATAAAATTTGATAATACTGGATTTATCAAAAAAAGGCATGCCGAAGGCACCTACTTAAAACTTAAAATGTAGGTGTGTTAAGAATATATGGTTTATTTGAGAATTAAGCAGACAGAAGCCAGTTATTAATATTTTTTTCATCAACTAAAATACCAGCAACTTGTGCAGGAGTTAGATTGTTTAAAGAATAGTGAGGTCTTAAAAAATTATAATGGAAAATAAACATTGCTATTAGAGTGTTTGCACTTTCAAATGATTTAAAACCTCTTTTACGTTTATACCAGTCTTTAAATGTATCATTAAAAGCTTCTAGCAAGTTGTTGGATATATCATCTTTAAATGATTGAACTTTTATGTGTTTTGAAGAATTAAAAATAGTTTTAGTAGCAAGATTATATGAGCCTAATCTATCGGTCACAATAGCCGATGGACATCCAAACTTACTTGCAGATTTAAACAAGGAAAAAGCTTGAGAAGCATCTCTTGAAGGAGATAAATTAAAACCAAGAACCATTCTGGTTTCTGAATCTATAATTAACCAAAGATAATGTTTTTTACCATTAATAAAAACGACAGTTTCGTCGGCATGCCATTCATCAGATGCACTTAAATCAAGATTTTCAGTAAGTTTATTAGCTATACTTAGAAAAATTGGAGCAAATTTTTTGCACCAAGATGCAATAGTTACATGAGAAACTTTGACATTGTAGGTTAGTTTAAAAAATTGAGATATTCTTCTTGTTGAAGAACCATTTAGATAATAGAGGTTAAGTGCAGTAAGAATTAAAAATAATGGAAATCTCATTCTTTTAAAATCTGTCTTTCCTTTAATTAATTCACAAGATGCAGAGGGTATATTAATAGGTTTTGCAACATAAATAGAATGACCACATTTTTTAGAGTTGCAAGTATAATGGGAATAGTACTCATAATCATGGTGCAAATAAGTACCACTACCACAAACAGGACAACGAGGATACCCTCTCAATACACGATTTTTCTTACCCTTATAATCTTCAAGAGTAAACTGACGTCTACAGTCTTTACATTGATATTTTTGATTACCTGCTTTGTCTTTCCCAAAGCGATAGAGATTTTGACTATGGCATCTTGGACATGAAATTTTATTCAATGACTTGCACATAATTTCATCTCTCCTTCGGAGGTATTTTGTTTTTCGCTATATATAAGATAACTCAAAGGAGAGATGAAATTCAAATATCATATAACTTAACAAAACTAGAGTACTGCTTGGGAGGTGTATCTATGAAAAAAGGATATATTTATATATTTTTATCTGCCTTTATTTTCAGCACTATGGAAATAGTATCTAAATTAATTTCTAATAAAATTAGCCCTTATGAACTTACCTTTATAAGATTTTTAATTGGAGGATTAATACTCTTACCTTTTTCAATAAAAGAAATTAAAAATAAGAAAATAAAAATAGATTTTAAAAGTTTTTTATATTTTGCATTTACTGGTTTTTTGTGTGTTTCAATTTCAATGATATTTTTTCAATTAGCAATAATATATACTAAAGCTTCAACTGTTGCTGTAATTTTTAGTACAAACCCCATATTTACTTTACCTTTTGCATATTTTATTTTAAAAGAAAAGTTCAATATTAAAACAATATTATCTATGGTACTATGCATAATAGGGGTAATAATAATATTTAATCCCTTTAGCATAAATCCAGATATAATAGGAATTATATTATCTTTATTTGCAGCTATCGCATTTTCCTTATATAGTGTAATAGGAAGATTAAAAATAGATACATACGGTAGCACAACTTTAACATGTTTTTCATTTTTAATAGGAGATATCCTACTTCTTATTTTGTTATTAATTTTTAAAGTACCTATTAGAGAAATATCAAGTGATATTATTCCTCACATTATATATCTTGGTATTATTGTTACTGGCTTAGGATATCTACTATATTTTGCTGCAATTAAGGAAACTTCTGTTGTGATATCTTCCATAGTATTCTTTATAAAGCCTGCATTAGCTCCAATCTTATCTTTCATATTACTAAAAGAAGAAATACCTCTAAACACTATAATAGGTATTGGATTTATATTAATTGGTGCCTATATTATGATATTATCAAAGAAAAAAGCCTATATAAAATCATAGGCTATTTTACTACATTATTGAGCTTATTTATAATATCTTCAAGCTGCTTTAAATACTCTCCATAGGCTGCCCAATCGCCATTCCTTTGAGATTCTTTCATTTTATTAAATATATCTTCAGCCTGTTTAGCAAAGGATTTTGCATCACCTTCTTCTGTAGGAGTTACAACAGAAGGTTCAGTAATATTTGTATTAAAAAGTTTTAAGAAAGCCTGCTGAATATTATCTTCCATAATAATCCTATCACCATATCCAACTATAATCTTTTTAAGTTCAGGAAGGCTCTTTCCTGACTGTGCCCTTATATAAAGAGGTCTTACATAGATTATAGAATTTTTTATAGGTATTATGTTTGTTTCTCCAAGCACAACCTCTGATCCTTGCTGTCCCCAAAGAGTTCTTGCACTGGATATTGTTGTATCTGTATTCAGCTTAGAATTAAACTGTTGTGGGCCATAAACAGCCTTATCTTTAGGAAATCTTACAAGAACAAGTTGAGATAAATTCTTATCCATTCTTGCGGCAAGAATGGATACCATATTTTCCTTTTTTGCAACAGTAAAAGGTATTGTTAAAAGGAACTCTTCTCTATCTTCCCCTGGAAGCCTCATTATCTGATAAACCGTATCAACATTTACATCCTGACCATTTTTATCTTTATATTTTGCAATACTCCATAGATCTTCACTATTATAGAAAGTTATAGGATTTTTTATATGATATTTTTCAAAAACACTTGCTTGAATTAAAAATACATCCTCTGAATATCTTATATGCCTCTTTAAATCTTCAGGCATTTCATTAAAATCTTTAAAAATTCCTGAATATATAGAACCAATCGTTTGTGCTATTGCATCATTTTTATCTGATATATAAAAATCAACATCTCCATTATATGCATCTACAACAGTCTTTATAGAATTCCTTATATAGTTAACTCCATTATAGGGTTCTGAATATGGAAATCTATTAGTTGATGTATATCCATCAATAATCCAATAAAGCCTTCCCTCCGATAATACAAGATAAGGATCATTATCATAGTTTATAAATGGAGCAATCTTTTTAACCCTGTTTACTATATTTCTATTTAATATTACCCTGCTTTTAGATGTGATATCATTTGATAATAGAAAATTTAAGCTCCATTGATTTACTGCAAATAGCATCCTATTTAAAGGATTTAGATATATTCCTGCTCTTCCATCATATCTTGTTTCTTTATTATCATTTCCTGAAGGATAGTCAATTTCATTACTCTTTGCATCAACTATTATATAATCATTGTTTATCTCTCCAAAATATATTTGTGGCTTATCAATTTTTAGCATACCTGTAGAAGGTATATCCTTTAATATAAAATCAGGAAGCCCTGATACATTAACAACATTAGTAAAGGATGCAACAGCACCATAACCATGGGTATAAAAAAGATGTTTGTTTTGCCATGTTTGAAATTTTTGCTCTCTGTTTGAATTATCAAGTTCCCTTGCAGAAATAAATATCTGCCTTATTTTACCGTCTATATTATATCTATCTATGTCTACATCATTAAACCTATAATAATTTCTAATTGCCTGTATTTGATTATATACATCAAGTACCTGTGAAAACTCTGCTACCCTTATATTTTCAATGGTATCTTTATAATCATCTAAATCCTTTTGCGTTAGAGAATTAGTTACTGAAAAATCCTTTTCAATTAGGTTGTTAAGGTTAAATGCAATTCGTGTTGCATCTATATTATAAGTAAGATAAGGCATCTCCTTGTCCCTTGCATTGGGAGATACTATAAATTTTTCAACTATACCTGAAAGTAAAGCTTCAAATATTATTAAAGACACTATAAACACAGCCGTAGCAATTATTATTTTTACTTTCTTTTTAATTATGCAAAAGGCTATTACAATTGAAGATATAATACAAAATATTGATATTATCTTATACATAGGAAGAGAAACATGAACATCAGTATAACTTGCTCCAAAAGCAACACCCCTTGGTGAGTATACAAGGTTTAACCCTTTTATATAAAAATAAGCTGACAAGAGCAAAAGAAAAATCGCTCCAAATATAGCAAGCTGCTTTCCTATAAACCTTGTAAGTATACTATTTCTAATATCTATAAACCCTTTTAAACCCACTATACCTTCCTTTGCCTTTATTATAGAATAAAATACTAAAGTTATGATGATTAAAAGAATAATTACAGTTATTAAAATGCTTAAAATTCCTTCAATCAATGGTAGTTTGAAAACATAAAAAGAAGCATCAAGTTTGAAGATAGGATCTTTATAGCCAAAATCCTTACCATTTAAAAATTCAAGTATCTCATACCAAAAAGCTCCTGTAAAAGCTAAGGATATAAAAAATGATATAATTAAAGAGATTAATACAAATAGTCTATTTAATCTTTTATTTTTAATCTTATCATAAACAATTGACTCTATATTTGTATAGCTGTTTTTAAGATATATCGTATATGTCGCAATTAAAATAAATAAAGATAAAAAAGTAGGTATGAATATAATAATCTTTGCCTTAAAAGATGTTAAAAATACATTTAAATACCCAACCTCTGAAAACCATTGAATATCAATAATAAAATTTGAAAAAGAGAGTATAATTGTAATTAGTATAATTAAACAAATAAAAAATTTAACTACACCTTTTTTCATTATATTAAACCTCCGAAGGAATTATATATCCCTTTAATTTTAGAACATCTATTATCCTGTCCATAATTTCTTCATTATCTGCCTCAATAGTATGAATGTGAACTCCATCAGTTAGGTAAGATAATGGCTTTGATTTATTGCTCTTTAACTTCTCCATAAATTCATCTACATCATACATGGATTTTAACATAAGCCTGCCAGTAATTTCTCCATATATTTTATGTTCTATTGTAACGTCCAAAACTTTTCCACCCATACATACTATAGTTTTAAGTTCATCCTCTATATCCTTTTCTTCATGCTTCACTGCAATTATTCTTCTTACAGTATTTTTAGCATTTTGTAAAAGAAGATATCCTTGAGGAGTTGAAATTATATCTGCACCTTCTGCCCTTAAAAGTGCTATATCCTGAACAATTACCTGTCTACTAACTTTTAACCTGTTTGAAAGCTCTCCTCCTTTTACAGGCTCTTTAGCATCCTTTAATAAAGATAATATATAATTTCTTCTCTCTTCTCCTCTCACAATATCCCTCCTTTTAATAATTTAACTATATTATACTATAATTTGTTACCTAAAACATCAAAATGCTATGACATTTATAGTCATAGCATTTTAAAAGTTATTGTGGAGGAGTCCAATCTACCAACCACGCATCATCAATTTTAACCATTCCAATCTTAAGTTCCCTTCCAGTATCATTAAAAATTACTTTAACCAAGGCATGTTTTCCAGTGCTATCAATAGTATAATCTCCAACGGTAAAATTCTTAGATATAAATCCTTGAGCTGCTGCTTCTTCATTTTCTTTTACATAATAATCAAAATACTTTCTATAGGTATTGTTCTCATCATCAGAATAAAGAAGATAAGCCTCAAGATACTTGCCTTCAGCTTCTAAATCCATCTGCTTTTTTAATATTTGACTTGGATTTGAAGTTTTATCCCTTTTAATTAGACTTCTATTTCTTTTGAAAGGAGATGTAAAGGATAAATTCCCTATACTTGGAGTATTACCTTCTACCTTTATCAACACATTCTTTACACCTGGTATTTCAGTTAAAGAATTTACAATTGAATAAATAGTACTATTTAAAAGAAGAGAGTTATCTGTACTAATAGTACTAAATTCCTTAGAAAGATCTAATATAATTGTATCTTCTTTTTTCAGTATAGACAAAAGCTTTGTTCCTTTGGGAATTATATATGAAACATCCTTTGAAACAGGTTCCTTTAAAAACTCTTCAACAATTGTTCTTTCTAAAGAGCTATTAAAGGTTGCTTTAGTGGAAATTGGAATAAGGGTATTTGCCTCTTTAGAAGGAAAATATAATATTATATTAACTTTGTTTTTCTTATCTTCAACTTTTGTTTTTACAGACTCTGTAGATGGTTTAGAAATTTTAGGGGTAGTTCTACAGCTTGAAAAATTAAAAAAAACAGCAAGAAGAAGAATAGCCAAAAATATCTTTCTCATAACAACAACACTCCTTAATTTTGTTTATAAGGAAGAGTTATAACAAAAAGACTACCTTCACCCACCTTGCTGTAAACCCTTATATCCCCTTTATGTAGTTTTATAATATCATAAGCAATAGAAAGCCCAAGACCACATCCTCCAGTCTTCCTATCCCTTGTCTTATCAACTCTATAAAATCTTTTAAATATATGTTCTATTTCCTCGTTTGGTATACCTATACCATAATCCTTTATATTTATTTTAACCATATCCTCTTTATTAACCCATAAATCTATAAAACTATTCTCCTTTGAATATTTTATAGCATTTTCAAGTATATTATACATGGCTCTAAAAATATTATCCCTATTACCTTCAACAACAATGCTTTCTAATTTTAAACGTATATCAATATTTTTAAGCTTTGCTAAAGGAATTAGTTTTTTAACAACATCATTGCATAAATCTAATATATCAAATTCAATAAAAGAATTAGTAACAATAGTTTTATCACTTTCAAGCTTTGCAAGTTCTAAAAGGTTATTAACTATTGCAGTTAGCCTGTCTACCTCATTATTTATACTCTCAAGAAACTCTATCGATATATTTTTATCTTCAATTCCACCTGATAGGAGAGATTGAACTAAAACCTTAATACTTGCAAGAGGAGATTTTAACTCGTGAGATGCATCTGCTATAAACTGCCTCCTCGTTTCATCCATCTTATTGAGCTTTTCATTCATATTATTAAATACATAACAAAGCCTTGCTATTTCATCATTTCCCTTTACATAAACTTTTTTGTTAGTTTCACCTTTAGCTATCTCTTCAATTGCCTCTATTACATCTTCAAGAGGTTGAGTCATGGCAGATGCTTTAATATAACTTAACATTAATCCAAGTATAAGTATAAAAAAAGAAGCAATAATAAAATGAGTTTGGACTTTTTTAACAGTATCATAAACACCATTTAATGAGTGTATTAATAGGACTGCTCCTAAAATAGTATTACTATTATTAAAAACAGGACAGGAAATGTATAATAAGTCCTCACTTTCTGTAGTATGCTTACCCCAGTTTTCAACACCTTTAAATGCTGTTTCAACTTCATCTAAATTTCCGAATTTAAAACCACACAACAAATTAGATGTATCAAATACAACAGTTTTATTTTTATCAACTATTATAACTCTTGTTCCTGACTTTTTTGCATTATCTATAATTCCACTATTGATATAAATAAAATTACCATAACTTGTAATTAGGGTTGATATGCCTTTAGCTCGCTCCATGAGCTCATTTTTAAATGATGCAAAATATGTTTTTCTTAAAATATAATTAGTTGTAATATTTATAATAACAAGAAAAAATATAATAAGTACTGAATAAGATAAAAATATCTTAATTCTAAAGGCTTCTTTAAAAGCTTTATCCTTTATAATAATAACCAACTCCCCACTTTGTTAATACATACTGGGGATTTCCAGGATCCTTTTCTATTTTTTCTCTTAGCCTTCTTATATGAACATCAACTGTTCTTGAGTCACCATAATAATCATATCCCCATATTATCTCAAGAAGTGTCTCTCTACTATAAACTTTATTTGGATTTGTAAGAAGGAGAAATAATATATCAAATTCCTTTGAAGTTAGATCAACAGGCTTACCTGCAACATTAACTTTTCTTGAAGGAACATCTATCATTATATCTCCAGCTTTAATTATTTCAGTTTTATTTGCAACTATATCATAAGTTCTCCTTAAAAGTGCCTTTATCCTTGCTCTAAGCTCTAGTATGTTAAAAGGCTTTGTCATATAATCATCAGCTCCATACTCAAACCCTATTATCTTATCTTCATCGTCTCCCTTTGCAGTAAGCATTATAACAGGTATAGAAGATCTTTCTCTTATCTTTCTTAAAAGTACAAAACCATCTGTTTTAGGAAGCATTATATCGAGTACTATAAGGTTATAGATATTATAGTCCATCTTCTTTAGTGCTTCTTCTCCATCATAAGCAACATCAACTTCATATCCATCAAGTTGAAGGTTATATTTTATACCTTTTACTAAATTTTCCTCATCATCTATGATAAGTATTCTATACTCCATATACTCTCCTCCTCTATTTCCATACATCCTACAATTTATCTATTTATTATAGCATCTAATCTTTAATTTTTCATTAATTTTTACAGTCACATCTTTGTAATATTTTAAGTTTTTCATCCCCCTTTATAAAATAATTATGGTGATTTAATATAAGATATTTAATATAATAATCCTCATAATCTATATAAGATATAGCTATTTCAGGATGATTAAAATATGAATTTACTATCTTTATTTTCTTACTTCTTTTTAATATTGAAGGAAAAAAACGTTCAACGATTACAAGTATTGCATTAGTAAACATATTAAATCCTGAATTTATCTTTCCTATATCATGAAGCAAGGCCGCTTTAATAAGGAATATATCATATAATTCTTTTTTTAAACTCTCATCAAGAACATCTCTTGCAACCCTTATACTATGTACTTGACAATACTTAGGTAGCTTATAAAAGAGCTCTAATTCACTATCATTAAGATAGCTTTCAATGAAAATTCTATCGTCGTTAGTTAGCCTATAAAAAGCTGCTCGATAAAATTGCTTTATTCTATATATCACCTTTACCAAACCCTTTAAAATAATAAATATAAATATATTATATACTACAAAATTAACATTTTGAACTATATTTAATATTTAGCATATATTTCCTTAGCAGAAATATTTACATACATAATAAACAAATCATAAATATCGAACAATAAAAAAACTCCTAAGCTTTTTTCTTAGAAGTTTTTTCAGGAGATTATATTTTTAGATTTATAAAAATATAAGAAGGTACGTTTACACATACCTTCTTGCAAAACAATCTGGCAGACACCTACTTTTCCAAGCCGTCTCCAGCTCAGTATCATCGGCGCACCCGGGCTTAACCTTCGTGTTCGGAATGGGAACGGGTGTTACCCCAGATGCCTAACCACCAGATATTATTTTTAATATTTTTCTCCTTGCTATATGATTTCTTCTTTAGTTCTAAGCCTCGCTTCCTTGAAAATTAAGAACTTTTGCAAACTCGCTTCTCTCAAACAAGCAAAAGTTCTAAAATTTTCTGCGTCAGACTCGGCAAGAACTAATACGAATAAATCATAATGCTTCGTCGTAAAATATTAAAAATCTCAACTACTTAATGTAGTTTTTTCAAAACTGCACAGCAAATTATTGATCAAGCCCTCGACCTATTAGTACCAATCAGCTGAACGCCTCACGGCGCTTACACCTTTGGCCTATCAACCTTGTGTTCTTCAAGGGGTCTTACCCTTACGGTGGGAAATCTCATCTTGAGGTGGGCTTCGCGCTTAGATGCCTTCAGCGCTTATCCCTTCCGAACATGGCTACCCAGCTGTGCTCCTGGCGGAACAACTGGTGCACCAGAGGTTCGTCCATCCCGGTCCTCTCGTACTAAGGACAGCTCCTCTCAAATTTCCTACGCCCGCGACGGATAGGGACCGAACTGTCTCACGACGTTCTGAACCCAGCTCGCGTGCCGCTTTAATGGGCGAACAGCCCAACCCTTGGGACCTACTTCAGCCCCAGGATGCGACGAGCCGACATCGAGGTGCCAAACCTCCCCGTCGATGTGGACTCTTGGGGGAGATCAGCCTGTTATCCCCGAGGTAGCTTTTATCCGTTGAGCGATGGCCCTTCCACTCGGTACCACCGGATCACTAAGCCCGACTTTCGTCCCTGCTCGAGATGTCTCTCTCACAGTGAAGCTCCCTTCTGCCTTTGCACTCTCCGCGCGATTTCCAACCGCACTGAGGGAACCTTTGGGCGCCTCCGTTACTCTTTAGGAGGCGACCGCCCCAGTCAAACTGCCCACCTAACAATGTCCCGTGACTTGATTCAAAGCCTCCGGTTAGAGCTTCAGTATCATCAGGGTGGTATCCCAAGGTCGACTCCAGCAAAGCTGACGCCCTGCCTTCTCTGTCTCCCACCTATCCTGTACAGACAATACCGAAACTCAATGCTAAGCTACAGTAAAGCTCTACGGGGTCTTTCCGTCCAATCGCGGGTAACCGGCATCTTCACCGGTACTACAATTTCGCCGAGTCCCTTGTTGAGACAGTGCCCAGGTCATTACGCCATTCGTGCGGGTCGGAACTTACCCGACAAGGAATTTCGCTACCTTAGGACCGTTATAGTTACGGCCGCCGTTTACTGGGGCTTCGGTTCAAAGCTTCGCTTGCGCTAACCTTTCCCCTTAACCTTCCAGCACCGGGCAGGCGTCAGCCCCTATACATCATCTTGCGATTTAGCAGAGACCTGTGTTTTTGCTAAACAGTTGCCTGGGCCTATTCTCTGCGGCTCTATCTCTAGAGCACCCCTTCTCCCGAAGTTACGGGGTCAATTTGCCGAGTTCCTTAACAAGGGTTCTCTCGCTCGTCTTAGGATTCTCTCCTCACCTACCTGTGTCGGTTTGCGGTACGGGCACCACATCCCTCGATAGAGGCTTTTCTTGGCAGTGTGAAATCAGCTGCTTCACCCTTACGGGCTCCCCATCAAGCCCTGTCATTAACTTCCCGGATTTGCCTTGAAAGTCTGACTCAGCCCTTGGACGCACTTAGCCAAAAATGCGCTCAGCCTATCCTCCTGCGTCACCCCATCTCTAATAACGGTCTATGGTGGTATCGGAATATCAACCGATTGTCCATCACCTACGCCTTTCGGCCTCGGCTTAGGTCCCGACTAACCCTCAGCGGACGAACCTTCCTGAGGAAACCTTAGGCTTTCGACGAATAGGATTCTCACCTATTTCTCGCTACTTATGCCAGCATTCTCACTTGTATGCAGTCCACATATCCTTTCGGTTATGCTTCGCTCCGCATACAACGCTCCCCTACCATCCTTGCGGATCCATAGCTTCGGTGGCATGTTTGAGCCCCGGACATCTTCGGCGCAGAACCTCTCGACCAGTGAGCTATTACGCACTCTTTGAATGAATGGCTGCTTCTAAGCCAACATCCTGGTTGTCTTAGAGATCCCACATCCTTTTCCACTTAACATGCACTTTGGGACCTTAGCTGATGGTCTGGGCTGTTTCCCTCTTGACTACGGATCTTATCACTCGTAGTCTGACTCCTAAGGATAATATTACGGCATTCGGAGTTTGATAGGGTTCGGTAACCTTGATGGCCCCTAGCCCATTCAGTGCTCTACCTCCGTATATCTTACCTTAAGGCTAGCCCTAAAGCTATTTCGGGGAGAACCAGCTATCTCCGAGTTCGATTGGAATTTCTCCGCTATCCACAGCTCATCCCATGGTTTTTCAACACCAACGTGGTTCGGGCCTCCAGTAAGTTTTACCTCACCTTCACCCTGTCCATGGATAGGTCACCCGGTTTCGGGTCTACAGCATACAACTTTACGCCCTATTCAGACTCGGTTTCCCTACGGCTCCGGACCTTAAGTCCTTAACCTCGCTGCATACCGTAACTCGCTGGCTCGTTCTACAAAAAGCACGCCGTCAGGCCTTAACGCTCCGACTGCTTGTAGGCACACGGTTCAGGTTCTATTTCACTCCCCTCCCGGGGTTCTTTTCACCTTTCCCTCACGGTACTATGCGCTATCGGTCATTAGGTAGTATTTAGCCTTGGGAGGTGGTCCTCCCTGCTTCCCACAGGGTTTCACGTGTCCCGTGGTACTCTGGATGACAGCGAAAGCTTTAGCTTTTCACCTACAGGGCTGTTACCTTCTGTGGCGGGCCTTTCCAGACCTCTTCGATTAAACCTCTGCTCCCTTTATGCTGCCTCCTCACCCCAATCCCGAAGGAATTGGTTTGGGCTCCTTCCCTTTCGCTCGCCGCTACTTAGGAAATCGATTATTCTTTCTTTTCCTCTGGGTACTTAGATGTTTCAGTTCCCCAGGTGTGCCTTCATATACCTATTGATTCAGTATATGATACATAGCGTTAGCTATGTGGGTTCCCCCATTCGGAAATCTGCGGATCACAGCCTATTTGCGGCTACCCGCAGCTTATCGCAGCTTATCACGTCCTTCTTCGGCTCCTAATGCCAGGGCATCCACCGTGCGCCCTTATTAGCTTGACCTTTATTTTTCTCGCGATTGTTTTTGCTGTGCAGTTTTCAAAGAACTACTTGAAGGTGTTTGACCCTTCAAAATCAAACAGTGGATTAGCGATACGCTATTAAGCCTCAAATGCTCTTACAGAAAAGTTAACTATTAAAGTTACTTCCCCGGGGAAATTTAGCCTACGAAGTATTCCTCTTGTGGTCAAATTTCCCCATAAAAGCCATTTAGGCTTTTATGCCCCATAGAAAGGAGGTGATCCAGCCGCAGGTTCTCCTACGGCTACCTTGTTACGACTTCACCCCAATCATCAACCCCACCTTCGGCAGCTGCCTCCCTTTCGGGTTAGCCCACTGACTTCGGGTGTTGCCGACTCTCATGGTGTGACGGGCGGTGTGTACAAGGCCCGGGAACGTATTCACCGCGGCATGCTGATCCGCGATTACTAGCAACTCCGGCTTCATGTAGGCGAGTTGCAGCCTACAATCTGAACTGGGACCGGTTTTAAAGATTTGCTCCGCCTCACGGCATCGCTGCTCTTTGTACCGGCCATTGTAGCACGTGTGTAGCCCAGGGCATAAAGGGCATGATGATTTGACGTCATCCCCACCTTCCTCTAGGTTAACCCTAGCAGTCCCTTTAGAGTGCCCACCCGAAGTGCTGGCAACTAAAGGCAAGGGTTGCGCTCGTTGCGGGACTTAACCCAACATCTCACGACACGAGCTGACGACAACCATGCACCACCTGTCTTACCGTTCCCCAAAGGGGCACTCCCGTATCTCTACAGGATTCGGTAGATGTCAAGCCCTGGTAAGGTTCTTCGCGTTGCTTCGAATTAAACCACATGCTCCGCTGCTTGTGCGGGCCCCCGTCAATTCCTTTGAGTTTTAATCTTGCGATCGTACTTCCCAGGCGGGGTACTTAATGTGTTAACTGCGGCACGGAAGGCTACGCCTCCCACACCTAGTACCCATCGTTTACAGCGTGGACTACCAGGGTATCTAATCCTGTTTGCTCCCCACGCTTTCGTGCCTCAGCGTCAGTTACAGTCCAGAAAACCGCCTTCGCCACTGGTGTTCCTCCCAATATCTACGCATTTCACCGCTACACTGGGAATTCCGCTTTCCTCTCCTGCACTCTAGCTCTCCAGTTTGGAATGCAGTTCATGGGTTAAGCCCATGGATTTCACATCCCACTTAGAGAACCGCCTACGCACCCTTTACGCCCAGTAATTCCGGACAACGCTCGCCACCTACGTATTACCGCGGCTGCTGGCACGTAGTTAGCCGTGGCTTCCTCCTCCCTTACCGTCATTATCGTCAGGGAAGACAGAGCTTTACAACCCGAAGGCCTTCTTCGCTCACGCGGCGTTGCTGCATCAGGGTTTCCCCATTGTGCAATATTCCCCACTGCTGCCTCCCGTAGGAGTCTGGGCCGTGTCTCAGTCCCAATGTGGCCGATCACCCTCTCAGGTCGGCTACCCATCGTCGCCTTGGTGAGCCGTTACCTCACCAACTAGCTAATGGGCCGCGGGCCCATCCCAAGGCGGATTGCTCCTTTGGCTAACGCCTCATGCGAAGCATTAGCTTTATGCGGTATTAGCACCAATTTCTTAGTGTTATCCCCCTCCTTGAGGCAGGTTACCCACGTGTTACTCACCCGTCCGCCGCTAAGGTTCAAAAAGCAAGCTTTTATCCCCTCCGCTCGACTTGCATGTGTTAGGCACGCCGCCAGCGTTCGTCCTGAGCCAGGATCAAACTCTTAAGATAAAATCTTATTTCAATGTGGTATCCACATTTCAATCCTGTTTTATTTGAATTACTTCTCGGTACGTTCGCTTATCCACTGTTCAATTTTCAAGGTTCAAACTTGCCTCTCATCAAGGCGCTCAATTATCATATCATGTCATTTCTTCATTGTCAACATATTTTTTATTTCTATTTTTTAGCTTTTAGTTTGCTGCTTCTTAGCGACAGCACTTGTTATTTTAGCATCAGCTTTTTATTATGTCAACAACTTTTTTATTTTTTGTTGCCGCCGCATCGCAGCGACTTTTTATATACTAACACATACCTTTAATAGATTACGATTTTATTATTAACTTATAGAGCAAATTATATTCATAAAACTATTTTTTTCTCTTTAATTCTTTTTTTTATACTTATCGATATACCTGGTAACGTTGATATAATACAATAGGGATTACCCCTAAAAAAAAAAAAACGGCCTAACATATCAAAATGATATGTTAGGCCATCTATCTTGGTGAGCCACCGGGGAATCGAACCCCGGACACCATGATTAAAAGTCATGTGCTCTGCCGACTGAGCTAGTGGCTCAAATGTTTAGCACAACGAAATTAATTATAACATAGGAAATTTTATATGGCAATATTTTTTTTTAAGAATTTATATATGAATATATTTCCAAAATATTTAACATCACATTAACTATATATCAATAAATCTTCTTCTTTTTATTTCTCTAAAATGATTAATGATTAAATAAAATACCCCTCCAAAAGTATCAATCATTACATCCTTAAAGGAAGGACCTCTACCTGCTACAAACATTTGATGAAATTCATCACTACAAGCGTAAAGAAAAGTAAATAATAAAGATAATAGCAAACTCTTTTTACGGTCTAAATCTAAATATAGTGCTTTAAATATAAGATAACAAAAAATAAAATACTCCGTAAAATGTGCCGACTTTCTTATTATAAAATCAGTTTTATTTTTAAATATATAATCTATATTTATATTTAATAATTTTAAAATATGTATTATAAATTTATTATTGTTAGAGGAATCATTTCCATTTTGATTTGAAAACATAAAAATAATCAATGCCCATAAAAATACATAAAGCCATCTCTTATATTTTTTATTCATTTTATATTACCTTCCAAAAATTTTATAGGATTTATTTTAACATACTACATAGAAAGAATAAAGCCTTTAATAGAAAGCTATCAAAGGCTGTATTAATCTTTATTTTATTTTGATTATACCTATAGAATTTAAAAATACAATAATAAGCAATATTGGTGTTACAAATCTTAATATAAATAAATATATATTTATTAATTTATTATTATTTAATGTGCCTTCGTTAGAAAGTTCATTTACAATATTTTCTTTTTTATTAAAGTATCCAACAAATAAAGCTATTAAAAGGCCACCCATTGGAAGTAATATATTTGAAGAAATATAATCAAATAAATCAAAAAATCCTTTTCCTAATATATTAACTTTACCTAATACACTTGCCTTATCTACAGAAAGAGTTGCAAGTATGCCGATTATCGCCATTATCACTGTTGTAGTAATAACAGCTTTTTTTCTATCCATTCCCTTTTCTTCAGTAAAGTAAGCAACAGGAACTTCAACTAATGACATCATAGCAGTTGTTGCAGCTATTGATGTTAAAAAGAAGAAAGCTACAAGAAGTAAATTTCCAAGTGGAATTTTTGAAAAGACAAGTGGTATCGTTATAAATAAAAGCCCTGGACCTGCACCTGGTTTCATTCCAAAGGAAAATACAGCTGGAAATATTGCAATTCCTGCAAGAAGGGATACTATTGTATCAGAGAGAGCAACCTTTGCTGAAGTTGCAATCAAATTGTTATCCTCTGTAAAATAACTCCCATAAGTCATCATAGTTCCCATACCAAGTGAAAGCTTAAAAAATGCAAGACCTAAAGCTGTCAATATTCCTGCTGCTGTTAAACTTGAAAAATCAGGTTTAAAAAGAAATCTAAACCCTTCTGCAGCACCGGGAAGAGTTATTGCTCTTATATCACATACTATAATTAATATAAATAATACCGGCATAAGTGTTTTTGTAATTCTTTCTATTCCTTTTTGAACCCCTGCAATAAGTATTATTGAAACAACTATTAAAACAATCATTTGCCATAAAATTGGAGGTATAGGTCCAAGAATTGTTTTAGTAAACATTGCTCCCGACGCATCAGGATTTATTCCAGCAAAGTCCCCATTTATAGCTCTAAATAAGTATGAATAAACCCACCCAGCAACACAACTATAAAAAAACATTATTAAGAAAGCTGACCCTATACCTGCAAACCCTATAGTTTTCCATCCCTTTGAAGCACCTATTTTATCAAAGGCACCAACAGCATTTTTTCTTGTTTTTCGTCCAATATAAAACTCACATACCATTACTGGAATTCCTACAAAAGCAATGCATACTAAATAAATAATTAAAAATGCAGCCCCTCCATTTGCACCTGTTAAATAAGGAAATTTCCATATATTACCTAAACCTACTGCTGAACCCAGTGTTGCAAAAAAAACAGCAATTCCCGATGAAAATTTTTCTCGTTTTAATGGTGTTTTACTATCATCCATTTTCGTACCCCTTTCTAAGAATATAACGTATAAATTATCAATAATTTATCATAATTAATCAAGTTAATCAATAAAAAACACGATAAATAAATTAATCTTAATATTTTTAAATATTTTTAATAAATTTATTTTTCATTCAAAATCTGTATATAATAAAGCCTTTGCTTTTATACAAAGGCTTTATAATCTCATTACAATTTCTTTAAACTTCTTTCCTCTTTCTTCAAAATTTCTAAACATATCGAAACTTGCACAAGCAGGAGATAATGTTATAATATCTCCACTTTGTGCTAAATTATAAGCTTTCTTTACTGCTTCCTCAAGGGTATCCACTTTCAATATTGGAATATTTATATTTCTCTTTTCCATTTCATCTTCAAAGGCTTTTTCTATTTTCTCCTTTGTTGCACCCATTAAAATTAGTGTTTTTATTTTATCTATTCCTTCTACTGCAAGCTCATCAAAAGGTATTTTTTTATCATAGCCCCCTGCAATAAGTATGACCTTCTTATTAAAAGATTTTAGCCCAGCCACTGTCCTTGTGGGACTTGATGCAATTGAATCATTATAAAACTTAATTCCATCAATTTCTCTAACAAACTCAATTCTATGCTCAACTCCAGTAAAATTAGTTGCAACTTTTCTCATACTATCTAAGGATACAAATCCATACACCGCTGAAAAAGCTGCTAAAAGGTTTTCAATATTATGCATTCCTATGAGTTTAACATCTTTTACATTGCAAATTACATTATTATTGCATATAAGATTTTGTCCATCAAAATATGAAAAAGCATTACTATCTTTCATACTAAAAGTTCTTATGTTGCTTCTTATTTCACCTTTCATAGAATTGGTTATTTCATTATCTTCATTCAATATTACAATATCATTTAACTTTTGATAAAGAAATATGTTTTTCTTTGAATTAATATACTCATCCATTCCCTTATGTATATCTAAATGGTTAGGACTCAAATTGGTAATTACAGAAACATTAGGAGAATAATCAACATCCATTAATTGAAAACTTGAAAGTTCAACTACAACATAATCCTCCATATCAATTTCTTCAATCCTATTTAATAAGGGATTTCCGATATTTCCTCCAAGAAAAACTCTATATCCCTCTTCTTTAAGCATTTCATATATAAGAGTTGTTGTAGTAGTTTTTCCATCACTCCCTGTTACTCCAAATATTTTTGCTGGACAATATTTTAAAAACTCTCTTATTTCTGAGGTAACATAAGCACCTTTTTCTTTAGCAATTTTTAAATATTCATTATCCGGTCTTAAGGAAGGTGTCCTGAATATTATATCAGAATTTAAAACACCTTTTAGATAGTCTTTACCAAGAAAAAATTTTACATTTTTATTTTTAAATTTTTCCTCTAATTCCCCAAAGTCTTCTTTTTTATCACAGGCGATAACCTCAGCTCCATAATTTAAAAGCATTTCTATTAATGGAGCATTACTAACACCTATACCTACAACAGCTACTTTTTTCCCTTTTACACTCTCTTTAAATTCTTTTATATTATAATTCAATTTCATTCTCCTCTCTATTTTTCATTAAAGATTTCAATGCTAATACATCATCATGGTATACCTGTTTTAAAGATCTATTATAAATTATACTGGCAGGATGGTATAGAGGAAAAACAATAAACTTATCAAATTTAATAGCTTTTCCATGATATTTACCTATTGATGCTTTTTTATCATTTAAAACTGCCCTTAAGGGAATATTCCCAAGAGTTACAATAATTTTAGGTTTTATAATTTCAATTTCTTTTTTTAATGTTTCTATAGACATTTCAATTTCAAAACTATTTGGAGGTCTATTTGATTTTCTTTTAGTTTTTTCATTAATCTTAAATGGTCTAATTTTAACCACATTAGTTATATATATTTCATTTCTACTAAGTCCTAAAATATCTAAAAATTCATCAAGATTTTTTCCCGCTTGCCCAACAAAAGGTCTTTGCATCTCTTCCTCCCTTTCCCCAGGTGCCTCACCTATTAACATAATTTTAGCATTAATACTTCCTTCTCCAAATACTACTTTATAATTTTCTCCTAACCTATTTTTAACAAGTTGCATGTATTCTTCTTCTATCTTTTTTAATACTTCCATCTAATTTCCTCCTAAAATCTATTAATAAATGATTTTTCCTATAAAAACATATTTCCTTCCTTTATTTTATTCACTTTTAATTTAATTTTATATATCTATTTTACAATAAGTAAAAATATTAAAAAAGTGAAATAGGTGGTTTGTTTTCCACCTATTTCACTTCTGGTAAGTTTTCTATATTAAAACCTATTCCCTGTATTTTTTCTTTACCTTTTTCATCACAAATTATTTTTACATTTCCCAATTCACCTTTTTTAATCATAAAAACTGCTTGCTCATTATCAATTATAGAACCTGTATTTAGTTCATAACCTATTATGTTCTTTGTACCATCTTTTATTATCTTTTCTACTTTTAAGTCTTTCAAAAAAACACCTACCTTATCTCTGGTAAATTATCTAAATTATTTTCTTCATTACCATCAGGAAGACTTCTTAAATACTTTTCACCTTTTTTTGAAACCCCAACTCTCACATTAGCTATCTGACCATTTTCAGCATAAATTATACCTTCCTCCTTTGATATTATTTTACCATTATCTAATTTATAAGCTACTATTTCTCCTTTATCATCATGTTTTACACCTATCACTTTATACAATATCATCCCTCCTATTTTATTTTTAACTATATTTATCAAAATATACTGCATTAAAAAAACCTTTCACATAATATGAAAGGCATATCACAATTTTTTAAGTTTATCCCTAATATTTTTAAAATCTTCCCATGAATCCTTTTTTTTACTTGGATCCCTTAAAAGAGCTGAAGGATGATATGTTGGGATTATATAAAAATTACCTTTTTGATACCAAACTCCTCTATCTTTAGTTATTCTAATTTCCCTGCTTATTATATACTTTGCTGAGGTTGCACCAAGACAAACTATAATCTTTGGTCTTACAATTGCAACTTGATATCTTAAATATGGTAGGCACTTTATGGCTTCTTCTTCTAAAGGAACTCTATTATTAGGAGGCCTACATTTTACTATGTTTGCAATATAAACATCTTCCCTTTTTAGTTCAATTGCCTCAATCATTCTCGTTAAAAGCTGACCAGCCCTACCTACAAAAGGTCTACCTGTATTATCCTCCTCTTCCCCTGGCCCCTCACCTATAAACATTATTTTTGCATCTATGTTGCCTTCTCCAACAACAACATTTTTTCTTTTACTATGCAAAGAACATCTTCTACATTTATTTATTATCTCTGTTAATTCATTCATATTATACACATTTTCACCTTCTAATAAAGCTTAAACTTTAATATATTTTTTTGGGGTGAAATTATGATAATCCTTACATGTCTTATTGCTATAACTTTTATTATTGTAACAATTATATCACAAAAATATAAGAGATCTGAAGAAGAATGTTTCATAATAAAAATATTTGTGTATTTTATATTATCAGGTATTTTTGTTTATATAAATAACAAAGTTCCTATTCCAATAGGCTTTATAATATCATTGCTTATAATAAATAACCGTAAATCTAATAGAAAATCAAAATATATTTGTATTTTCATTGGATTCATAAGCAGCATTATATGTGTTATGCTATATTACTATTTTTGTTTATAATTATTTATAATTTGTAATAGGATATAATATTATAAAGATTTTGAACTTTATATATTGCAAATATAATTTTAAATATGATATACTTATAGTAGTTAGAAGTTTATTTAGCAAATAAGAGCCCTTTCATATAACATATCCCCATGATTGAACCCTATTAACTGACCTTAGCCAGGTGAACCCCCTGGCTTTTTTTCTGCACTTTATAACATTTATATAAATAAAAAATACCCTAAGAAAATCTTAGAGTATTTTTTATTTGGCAGACACCTACTTTCCCAAGCCGTCTCCAGCTTAGTATCATCGTCGCACCCAGGCTTAACCTTCGTGTTCGGAATGGGAACGGGTGTTACCCCGGATGCCTAACCACCAAATTAAAATGGTGGAGATAAAGAGATTCGAACTCTTGACCCCCTGCTTGCAAGGCAGGTGCTCTCCCAACTGAGCTATACCCCCACGAAAATATATAAAATTGGTGGGCCTTCAGGGATTCGAACCCCGGACCGACCGGTTATGAGCCGGTTGCTCTAGCCAGCTGAGCTAAAGGCCCAATTATCTGGCAGACACCTACTTTTCCAAGCCGTCTCCAGCTTAGTATCATCGGCGCACCCGGGCTTAACCTTCGTGTTCGGAATGGGAACGGGTGTTACCCCGGATGCCTAACCACCAGATTAATTCTTTCAAAACTGCACAGCAAATTATTGATCAAGCCCTCGACCTATTAGTACCAATCAGCTGAACGCCTCACGGCGCTTACACCTTTGGCCTATCAACCTTGTGTTCTTCAAGGGGTCTTACCCTTACGGTGGGAAATCTCATCTTGAGGTGGGCTTCGCGCTTAGATGCCTTCAGCGCTTATCCCTTCCGAACATGGCTACCCAGCTGTGCTCCTGGCGGAACAACTGGTGCACCAGAGGTTCGTCCATCCCGGTCCTCTCGTACTAAGGACAGCTCCTCTCAAATTTCCTACGCCCGCGACGGATAGGGACCGAACTGTCTCACGACGTTCTGAACCCAGCTCGCGTGCCGCTTTAATGGGCGAACAGCCCAACCCTTGGGACCTACTTCAGCCCCAGGATGCGACGAGCCGACATCGAGGTGCCAAACCTCCCCGTCGATGTGGACTCTTGGGGGAGATCAGCCTGTTATCCCCGAGGTAGCTTTTATCCGTTGAGCGATGGCCCTTCCACTCGGTACCACCGGATCACTAAGCCCGACTTTCGTCCCTGCTCGAGATGTCTCTCTCACAGTGAAGCTCCCTTCTGCCTTTGCACTCTCCGCGCGATTTCCAACCGCACTGAGGGAACCTTTGGGCGCCTCCGTTACTCTTTAGGAGGCGACCGCCCCAGTCAAACTGCCCACCTAACAATGTCCCGTGACTTGATTCAAAGCCTCCGGTTAGAGCTTCAGTATCATCAGGGTGGTATCCCAAGGTCGACTCCAGCAAAGCTGACGCCCTGCCTTCTCTGTCTCCCACCTATCCTGTACAGACAATACCGAAACTCAATGCTAAGCTACAGTAAAGCTCTACGGGGTCTTTCCGTCCAATCGCGGGTAACCGGCATCTTCACCGGTACTACAATTTCGCCGAGTCCCTTGTTGAGACAGTGCCCAGGTCATTACGCCATTCGTGCGGGTCGGAACTTACCCGACAAGGAATTTCGCTACCTTAGGACCGTTATAGTTACGGCCGCCGTTTACTGGGGCTTCGGTTCAAAGCTTCGCTTGCGCTAACCTTTCCCCTTAACCTTCCAGCACCGGGCAGGCGTCAGCCCCTATACATCATCTTGCGATTTAGCAGAGACCTGTGTTTTTGCTAAACAGTTGCCTGGGCCTATTCTCTGCGGCTCTATCTCTAGAGCACCCCTTCTCCCGAAGTTACGGGGTCAATTTGCCGAGTTCCTTAACAAGGGTTCTCTCGCTCGTCTTAGGATTCTCTCCTCACCTACCTGTGTCGGTTTGCGGTACGGGCACCACATCCCTCGATAGAGGCTTTTCTTGGCAGTGTGAAATCAGCTGCTTCACCCTTACGGGCTCCCCATCAAGCCCTGTCATTAACTTCCCGGATTTGCCTTGAAAGTCTGACTCAGCCCTTGGACGCACTTAGCCAAAAATGCGCTCAGCCTATCCTCCTGCGTCACCCCATCTCTAATAACGGTCTATGGTGGTATCGGAATATCAACCGATTGTCCATCACCTACGCCTTTCGGCCTCGGCTTAGGTCCCGACTAACCCTCAGCGGACGAACCTTCCTGAGGAAACCTTAGGCTTTCGACGAATAGGATTCTCACCTATTTCTCGCTACTTATGCCAGCATTCTCACTTGTATGCAGTCCACATATCCTTTCGGTTATGCTTCGCTCCGCATACAACGCTCCCCTACCATCCTTGCGGATCCATAGCTTCGGTGGCATGTTTGAGCCCCGGACATCTTCGGCGCAGAACCTCTCGACCAGTGAGCTATTACGCACTCTTTGAATGAATGGCTGCTTCTAAGCCAACATCCTGGTTGTCTTAGAGATCCCACATCCTTTTCCACTTAACATGCACTTTGGGACCTTAGCTGATGGTCTGGGCTGTTTCCCTCTTGACTACGGATCTTATCACTCGTAGTCTGACTCCTAAGGATAATATTACGGCATTCGGAGTTTGATAGGGTTCGGTAACCTTGATGGCCCCTAGCCCATTCAGTGCTCTACCTCCGTATATCTTACCTTAAGGCTAGCCCTAAAGCTATTTCGGGGAGAACCAGCTATCTCCGAGTTCGATTGGAATTTCTCCGCTATCCACAGCTCATCCCATGGTTTTTCAACACCAACGTGGTTCGGGCCTCCAGTAAGTTTTACCTCACCTTCACCCTGTCCATGGATAGGTCACCCGGTTTCGGGTCTACAGCATACAACTTTACGCCCTATTCAGACTCGGTTTCCCTACGGCTCCGGACCTTAAGTCCTTAACCTCGCTGCATACCGTAACTCGCTGGCTCGTTCTACAAAAAGCACGCCGTCAGGCCTTAACGCCCTTCGACTGCTTGTAGGCACACGGTTTCAGGTTCTATTTCACTCCCCTCCCGGGGTTCTTTTCACCTTTCCCTCACGGTACTATGCGCTATCGGTCATTAGGTAGTATTTAGCCTTGGGAGGTGGTCCTCCCTGCTTCCCACAGGGTTTCACGTGTCCCGTGGTACTCTGGATGACAGCGAAAGCTTTAGCTTTTCAC